>VAXO01000118.1 GCA_005888435.1 Actinomycetota bacterium
CGCCGCCAGACCGATGCGCGGGGACGCGACCGTGATGGCGAGGATGATCAGCACGGAGAGTGCGCCGCCTGTCCACAGCCACAGCGGCTCGCGCGCGACGTCGGCGAGGCCGCGGAAGCTCTGCGTGACGATCAAGAGCAGGCTCAGGCCGAGGACGACCGAGACGACGCCGGAGAAGGCGAGCGCCGGGAAGACTCCCGTGCGCTCGCCCAGCTCTCCCATTACCGCCGCCTGAACCGCGCCCGCGACGCCGGCGGCAATCGTGAGCGCGATCGCGACGGCCGTCACTGAGGCACCGCTTGCGGTGCCGACACCAGGAAGCGCGGGCTTTGCCCGCGCTTCCGTCGGAACTGAGCAGCCGATGCGCTGGGAGTGATCCCTGCGGTCACGCAGGCACCGCTTGGGGTGCCGGCACGGTCACGAACGCATGCCCTCCGGCATCGGCGCACTCTCGTCGCTCTGGAACAGCGAGAACTCGTTGCCCTCGCTGTCCTTGCAGCGCGAGAACCAGCCGACGTTCGGGATCGGCTGCTTGTCCTCGGCGTCGCCGCCGAGCTCTTTCACCTTCGCGAGGTCGGCGTCGATGTCGTCAGCACCGAGGTAGAGCGTCGTGCCGCTCTGGCCTTCCATGCTGTACACGCCGCCGCCCTGATCGCCTTCCTGCCACATCAGGTACTGCATGCCGGGCATGCCGGAGTCCTTGATCTCCCAGCCGCCGACGCCTTCCCAGAACTTCTTCCCGCGCTCGAGGTCCTGCGCGGGGAACTCCAAGTGCACGACCCTTTTGCCCATGTCGAACCTCCTTTCGGGGGTCAAGCTATACGCTCAGCGTTTCCACGACGAAGGGGAGGCGAAGTGGTTCGCGCGATCGTCCTGTACGACCAGGAGCCGGAGGCCGCCCGCTACGAGCAGCACGTCGAGCTGTGCCGCAAGGTGCCGGGTGCGACGTTCCGCCACGGGAAGATCTTCGGCGCGCCGATGGGCGAACCGCCGTACCACTACTACGCTGAGTGGGAGTGGCCGGACATGGACGCGTTCAAGTCCGCGGCGCGCAGCGAGGAGTTCATGGCGACGGGCAAGGACGCGATGGAGATGGGCGGCAAGTTCACCGTGATGTTCGCGGACGTTGACTGAGCCGACGCATCCACGGCCGAGCGCGCCGGAGGAGCTCGGCTTCGAGTCGATCGTCTACGACAAGTCACCGCCCTGTGCGACGATCACGCTCAACCGTCCGGAGGTCCTGAACGCATTCGACTTCCGCATGCTCCGCGAGATCACGCGCGCGTGCGAAGACGCGTCCTGGGACGACGACATCCGCGTCGTCGTCGTCACAGGCAACGGTCGTGCGTTCTGCGTGGGCGCCGACCTCAAGTCGTGGTCGGCCGACTACCTCGGCAAGCCGCGCGAGTACTGGAAATGGTTCGGCGCGTTCAAGGACATGCACGACAAGCTGCGCGAGATCGGCAAGCCGACGCTCGCACGCATCAACGGCATCGCCGTGGGCGGCGGCAACGAGCTGCAGATGGCATGCGACCTCGCCGTCATGGTCGACGACGCGTTCATCCGCCACGTCGGGCTCGAGCACGGCTCGGTTCCTGCCGGCGGCGCCACGCAGTGGCTGCCCGTCTTCGTCGGGGATCGCCGCGCGCGCGAGATCATCTACATGTGTGAGCAGATTTCCGCCGCGCAGGCCGCGGAGTGGGGCCTGGTCAACTGGGCCGTGCCGGCGGCGGAGCTCGACGCGAAGGTCGATGAGGTCGTGGAGAAGCTCGCGGCGAAGCTCCCGCAGACGACGCGCTACGCGAAGCAGCAGCTCAACTTCTGGCGCGACCTCTCGTGGCACGAGACGGTGAACCACGCGCGCGACTGGCTGGCGCTCTCGATGCTCGGCGACGAGGCGCAGGAGGCGGTGAAGGCATTTCTGAATCGCTCGTCGTAGTCCAGCGCGAAGAGCCGATCGCGGTCGTGCTCTTGAATAGGCCGCAGCAGCTCAACGCGCTCTCCGACGAGTTGATGAACGAGCTCGTCTCTGAGCTGCAGCGCCTCGACCGTGACGACGCGATCCGCTGCATCGTGCTCGGCGGCTCCGAGCGTGCGTTTGCGGCCGGCGCGGACATCGGCGAGCTCGCCCGCAGCACGGCGATCGAGCTCTACTACGCGCACCGCGTCGAGCGCTGGGACGCGATCCGCAACCTCTGGACGCCGCTCGTCGCCGCGGTCTCGGGCTACTGCCTCGGCGGCGGCTGCGAGCTTGCGCTCTCATGCGACCTGATCGTCGCGTCGGAGACGGCGCGGTTCGGTCAGCCCGAGACGTCGCTCGGGATCATCCCCGGCGCCGGCGGCACACAACGCCTCACGCGTGCCGTCGGGAAGGCCACGGCGATGGACGTCATCCTCAGCGGCCGTCTCCTCAACGCGGACGAAGCGCTGGCCGCCGGCCTCGTAGCACGCGTGGTCGCGCAGGAGGCGTGGCTCGAGGAGGCGAAGCGCGTCGCGCGCGACATCGCGTCGAAGGGGCCGGTCGCGACACGGCTGGCGAAGGAGGCGGTCGACCGCGCGTACGAGTCGACGTTGCAGCTCGGGCTCGAGTACGAGCGCCGCGCCCTTTACCTCGCCTTCGCGTCGGAGGACGCGAAGGAGGGCCTGACCGCTTTCACGGAAAAGCGAAAGCCAGACTTCAAAGGCAAGTGACCGGCTTCGCGCGGCTGCTCGAGCCGCCGCGCCTGCGCACGCGCGGCCGTGACGTGGACGAGCAGCGTCGGGCGACCTGGCTCGAGCTCTTCTTCGACCTCGTCTTCGTCGCGGCTGTCTCGCAGCTCGCGAACGCGCTGAGCGCGGAGCCGACCACGGCGCGCTTCTTCGAGTTCCTCGGCCTGTTCGTGCCGGTCTGGTGGGCGTGGATGGGCTTCACCTTCTACGCGAACCGGTTCGACACAGACGACCTCGTCTACCGCCTGCTCATGCTCTGCGCAATGTTCGGGGTCGCCGTGCTCGCGACGACGATCCCGAGCGTCTTCGAAGGAGCGACGCGGGGCTTTCCAATTGCGTACGTCGCGGTGCGGATAGTCCTCGTGACGCTGTATGCGCGCACGATCCGTCACGTTGCCGAAGCGCGGGCGCTGGCGACGAGCTTCGTGGGCGCATTCAGCTTCTCGCTCCTCATCTGGCTGGCGTCGCTCGCCGTCGACCGGCCGTGGGCGTACCTCCTCTGGGGCGTCGCGCTCGCGATCGAGCTCGCCGCCCCGATTCCGGCATGGCGCTTGTTGCGCGACGCTCCCGTCGACCGCCGTCACCTACCCGAGCGCTTCGGGCTGCTCACGCTGATCGTTCTCGGCGAGTCCGTGCTCGCGGTGGTGCTCGGCGTCTCGAAGGTGAGCTGGGACTCGGGCTCCGCCGTTGCCGCCGCGATGGGATTCATGGTCGCCGCCGCACTGTGGTGGATCTATTTCGACTTCCTCGACGAAGGGGCCCTGACGGCGCGCGGGATCTTCGGTGGGCTCACGTACACGTACATGAACTACTTCGTCGTGGCCGGGCTCACGGCACTCGGCGTCGGCGTGAAGCTCGCGATCTTCGCATCAGGCGGCGACCATCACTACGACGGCACCAGCTGGGTGCTGTCGGCGGGCCTGGCCCTGACGATGGCCGGGCTCGGCGTCATCCAGCTCGTCGCGGGCACGGTCGTGATCGACACTGATGTCGTGCTGCGGCTGCTCACGGCCGCAATCGCGTTGGTCCTGATCCCGTTCGGGTTGAGCCCGCTCGCGGTGGTCGCGATTTTCGCATTTGTGCTCGCGGCACAGGTGGTGTACGAGCTCGCGCGCCACGAGACGCACACGCATACGGAGGAGATCTAGGCCGCGGCGAACGGCGCGATCAGCCGTCGAGCTCGGCCGGGACGAGCTCGAGCTCGCGCTCGCGTCCCTCGCGCACGACCCTGGCGCGCACGGCCCGGCCGATCAGCTCGCTGACCACGACGCGCTGAAGCTCATCCATGCCTTCGATCGGCGTGCCGTCGAGCTCGACGATCAAGTCCTCCGGGCGGAGGCCCGCACGGTCCGCCGGCCCGCCCTCGACAACCTCGACCACCTCGACGCCCGCGGTGCGACCCAGCTTGCGTGCAAGCCGCGGCGGCAGCGGCCGCGGCCCGCCGGCGATGCCGAGGTAGGCGCGGCGGAAACGCCCCTCGCTCATCAGCGCGCCGATGATCCGCCGCGTCGCCGCGTTGATCGGGACGGCCAGCCCGAGGCCGACGCCGGCGACAGCGGTATTGATGCCGACCACGCGCCCGCGTCCGTCCGCCAGCGCACCGCCGGAGTTGCCCGGGTTGAGCGCTGCGTCTGTCTGGATGACGTTGTCGACGATTCGGACGTTCGCGCCGGATCGCGTCGGCAGCGAGCGGCCGAGCGCCGAGACGACGCCGGCCGTGACCGAGCCGGTGAACCCGTGCGGGTTCCCGATCGCGACGACCAGCTGGCCGACCCGCAGTCCCTCGGAGTCGCCGAGCTCTGCGGAGGCCAGCTCGCTCTCGTCGCCGACACGCAGGACGGCGAGATCGGAGAGCGGATCCGAGCCGACGACCTCGAATTCGAGCTCGCGTCCGTCGACGAACGATGTCCGGCCGCCGCGCGTGCGCGCGACGACGTGCGCCGAGGTGAGCATGAAGCCGTCGGGCGTGATCACGACGGCGCTGCCGCCGCCGCGCCGCAACCGGACGTTCGCCACGGACGGCGAGAGCCGCTCGGCGACGGCGATGACGGTCTGGGAGTACGCGTCGAGCGCCTCCTCCTCGGACGGCAGCGAGACGAACCGGAGCTCCATGGAGCCAAGCTAGCAGCGGCTCCGCGGGCTGCGCGATCTGCGAAAGTCCGGCCGATGGCAGAGGTCGAGACGAGCCGGGACGGCGCCGTCCTTACGATTACGCTCAACCGTCCGGACGTCCTCAACGCCTTCAACCACGACATGCACCGCGGGCTCGCGGCAGCGCTAAAGGACGCGCGCCACGGCGGCGTGCGCGCCGTCGTGATCACCGGCGCCGGCCGCGGATTCTGCGTCGGCCAGGACCTG
>VAXO01000119.1 GCA_005888435.1 Actinomycetota bacterium
TGACGCTGTTGCCGCCGTTCGAGACCGTCAGCTTCACCGTGTCGGTGGTGAGCGAGTTGGCCGGCGGCGAGATCGACACCGAGATGCTCGAGGCATTGCCGGCGTTGACGTACGCGTTGCCCGCGCCGCCGCCGTTGACGAGCGAGACCGTCGTCGGGGCACCGGGCGGAGTCGCATCTGCCGTCGCCGTGACGGTCGAGCTGTCGACGCTCGTGAGCAGAGGCAAACCGCTCGACACGGCGTTGAGCTTGTAGGTGTACGTCGTGCCGTCGGCCGTCGACGTGTCGCTGTAGCTCGTTCCCGTCAGGGGCGCCGAGTTCAGCTTCGTGTAGGCGCCGCCGTTCGAGCGGTAGACGTCGTAGCCCGCAAGGCTCGTTGTGGTGGTCGACGCCGTCCACGACAGGTCGAGGCGACCGGCCGGCTTCTGCGCGACGGCAGGAACGGTCGGCGCCTCGGGAGCCTCGTCGATCTTCACGGAGTAGTCGCGGTACATCCAGCCGATGCCGGACAGGGCGAGCCGGAGCGTGCCCGAGCCGCGGCCGGCGACCGTCGACGACGTCGTGACGTCAACCGTCGTCGAGGCGCCGGCCGCGAGGGTGACCGACGTGCCGCCTCCGGAGAAGGCGACCGTCGAGATCTGGGGGACGTTCGAGAGCGTGAGGACAGCCGTGCGCGACGCGCCGCTGACGTTCGTCACCCGGAAGACCGAGTTGAACGTGCGCGCGGAGGCGACGGTGCCGAAGTCGAGTGCGAGGGTGTCGACGCCGCCGCTCGCGACAGTGCCGTTCAGGGGCGTCACCGAGAAGTAGTTCGCAAGCTTGTCGACCGTGACCGAGTTCGACGGGATCGAGGTCGAGCCCGTGAAGGCGGCGGAGCTGAGACGCGCACAGAGCCCCGCCACGGCGAGACCGAGACATGCGGTCGCGACGAGCCGCTTCATCGAGCCAGGCCTCCGTCGGCGGCGCGAGGCTCGCTCCGCCAGATCCGGCGCAGGGCTGCGACGAGGACGAATGCCGCGAACACAGCGAGCAGCAGCGCGCGGAGCTCGCGCGTATGCGCGTACCAGAGGACGTAGCCCGCGAGAGGCACGTCGAGTGCCACGCGCCCGACCTTGTCGCTCAGCCGGATCGCCCAGGGATCGCGGACGGCGTTGGCGTCACCCTTCGTGCGGTAGGCGAGACCGTGCTTGGTCGGGACGATCTGGGCCACGCGATGCGTGACGAGCCGTCCCTTGACGTAAGGGTCGTTGAATGTGATGACGTCGCCGACGCGCACTGTGCTGGCCGGCGCGACCCGGTCGACTGCGAGCGAGCCGACGCCGAGGGTCGGCCGCATCGAGCCGGAGTAGACGACGACCGGCTTGAAGCCGACCGCCAGGAGGGCGGCGTAGGCCACGACGAACGCGACGACCGCCCCTGCCAGGAGGGCGGTCGTCATGCGCGCGATCGTCCGGAGGGAACGCCGCATCGTCCGAGTTAGGCCTGAACCGCCGACCAGGTGAAGCTCTCGTCCGCCGACAGGCCCTGGAGGGCGTTGTCGCCGGCATTCGAGCCGGTCGAGGGCAGGCTCACATGGAAGTAGAAGGTGTGCGAATCGTTGTTCGCCGCGAACGTCCCGAGCGCCACCGACGAGAAGCCGCCGAGCGAGGCGTCGTAGATTGCCGTGCCGCCGTCCACGTCCTTGTAGAGCGTGAGGTGCAGCTGGTTCGCGAGCACCGAGCTGCCCGAGCTCGAGCCTGCGAGGGTGTACGCGCCGCCCAGTGTGCCCGTGTTCGTGATGGTCACAGAGCCGGTGGTGGTATCACCGATCTTCATCGCCACAGAGCTGAAGATGGCGCCCGAGCCGGAGCGGCTCATCGTGAGCGAGCCCGAGGCGAACGCGTTGGACGAGATCGTCGTCGGGGTCGCGGTGAAGTTGGCGAAGGTCCCTCCCACCGCTGCCACTGCAACGACCGAGATCGCCGCGAGGCTGAGGAGGATCTTCGTCAGTGGGAGGTTCTTGCTCATGGTTGGGTGTCGTTCCTTTCTCTCCGTTGACACCCACACCATCGGAACTCTCTGGATGAGTCCAAGGACTCATCCGGGATGAATTCGGTATGAACGGACGGCTCGATGCCGGCCGTTCATACGGGGTCTGACCCCAGGTCTGACCCCAGCCTTTAGACGCTTAGGCCTTGCGCCAGCGGCCGAAGACGAGCCCGCCCAACGTGAACCCGAGCCCGAATGTCCCCAGCGCGAAGCCGCCGATCGCGATCGCCTTGCGCCAGGTCGAAAGCCGCTGCCAACGGCCGAGCGCCTCGCGCTCCTCCTGCGTGAGGGGTTCGCCGCGACGTTGCTTGCGAATGGCGCCGCCGGCTCGCAAACCGAGATAGAGGTCGTCGAAGATCTCGGCGGACTCTTCGGTCACCAGAGTCAGTCTATAGCCTGCTCCGGCCGTGCTTACACGCGTTCTGCACCTCTCCGACCTGCATTTCGGCGCAGGTGACGACGATTCGATCGAGCACGGCGCACCCGTTCTGATCGAGCGCTTCGGACCGGAGCTCGTGATCGCAAGCGGCGATCTCAGCCACCGCGGTCGCGCAGACCAGCTCGCGCGCGCCGCGCGGTTCCTTCGCTCGCTCGGGCCGCCGGTGCTCGCGATCCCGGGGAACCACGACATCCCGTACACGTTCCCCGCGCGCTTCACGCGTTCGTTCCGCGAGTTCGAACGGCAGTGGGAGACGACCGAGCCGACATACGCGTCCTCCACCCTGCACGTCGTCGGCCTCAACTCCGTGCGACCCTGGCGGCACCAATCGGGCGGCCTGCGGACGAGCAAGCTCGCGGAGGCCGAGCAACGCCTGCGGGAGTCGCCCGGGTCGGCGTTCCAGATCGTCGTCCTCCACCACCACCTGATCGGCGCGCCCTGGCGCTCGCGCAAGAAGCCCGTCGCCCGCCGGAATCACGTGCTGGCCGGGCTCGTCGAGGCCGGCGCCGACCTGATCCTCGCCGGCCACATCCACCAGGCCGCGGTCAGCGAGCGGCACGAGTTCGAGATCGCGCATGGCGGCGAGCATGGGGTCGTCGTCTCAGTCGCGCCCGGCCTGGGGCAGCCGCGCCCGAAGCGGCAGGGCGAGGCTCGCGGCGTGCATGTCTACGAGATCGAGGAGGCCTGCCTCCGGATTCGCACGTTCATCTGGAGAGACAAGGATTGGGGTCTCACGGCCGAGAGACGATTTCCTCGCGGCCGTGAGCCCCTCGAGTCTCAGCCTGCTTAGATCCTCGCCGGCGATGCGCGGCGGCCTTGGAACCGGCCGACGAGCGCGACGAGGACGATCGCGACGATGACGCCGATGACGAACGCCACCCAGCCGCCCGAGATGAGCGCGGCGATCAGCATCGACACGACGCCGATCGCGATCGTGAGCAACCACCCCATGGGATCGCTGCCTGGATGCAAGAGACGGCCGAGCGCTCCGACGACCGCCCCGACTATGAGGAACCAGATGAAGTGCATGTGCGCTCCGTTTCCGGTGCGATCAGCCCGGAAACCCTGAGCTCGCCTCCAGCTGGGCCTTCTTCTGCTCGAACTCCTCATCGGTGAGGACCCCGGCTTCGTGGAGGTCGCGAAGCTTCTGCAGGTTCGACTCGGTGATCGCCGACGCCTGCTCGACCCGCGTCTTCCGGGCCATGTCCTCCAGCTGCTGCCGCTGCGCCCGAAAACGCTCGACGCCGAAGCCGCGCTCCGGGAACTTGAGCGCCTCGGGACCGTAGACCGCCCGCTTCTGGATAAAGCGGCGGTAGGCGACGACGAGCAGCACCGCGCCGATGAAGGAGAAGATCCCGATCCCCTGCGTGCCCTTGCCCCAAATGGCGATCGCCAGACCACCGCCGGCCGCCGAGCCGACCAGCCCGATCGAAACCGTCAGCCAAACGGGCATCGGATCCGGGCCTGGAACGGCCAAGCGCGCGAGGCTCCCCGTGATGAAGCCGAACAGCATGATCATCAGGATTGAGCCGAGCACGGCGTTAAGAGTCTAGGTCTAGGCCGTTCGCGTCGGGCCGCAGCTTGACAACAGGCGGTGCCGCCAAGTCGGCGCCCGAGGGTCTAGGCAGGTGCTTGCGCGGTGGCCGCGACGAGCTCGCGGCGGAGATCCTTGATCTCGTCGCGTAGCTTCGCGGCGTACTCGAAGCGGAGCTCTTCCGCGGCGGCGAACATCTCCTCTTCCAGCTCGATGATCAGCTTCTCGAGCTCGGTCGGCGCCATGCCCTCGACGTCCTTGCGTCCGCGCCGGCGCTTCGACCTCGGCACCGTCGGCGACTCGAGCGCCAGGAACTCGGCGATGTCGGACACGCCCTTGATGATCGTCTCCGGTGTGATCCCCTTCTCCTCGTTGTACGCGAGCTGGATCGCCCGGCGTCGATCCGTCTCGTCCATCGCCTCCTGGATCGCCTGCGTCACCTTGTCCGCGTACAGGAGCACCTTGCCGTTCACGTTGCGCGCCGCGCGGCCGATCGTCTGGATCAGCGACGTGCGCCCGCGCAGGAAGCCCTCCTTGTCCGCGTCGAGCACGGCGACGAGCGACACCTCCGGCAGGTCGAGGCCCTCGCGGAGCAGGTTGACGCCGACGAGCACGTCGTACTCCCCGAGCCGAAGCTCGCGGATGATCTGGATCCGCTCCAGCGTGTCGATCTCGGAGTGCAGGTAGCGCGCCTTGACACCGGACTCGAGTAGGTAGTCGGTCAGGTCCTCGGCCATCTTCTTCGTCAGCGTGGTGACGAGGACGCGCTCGCCGGCTTCCTCGCGGCGGCGCACCTCGTTGAGCAGGTCGTCGATCTGATTCTTCGTCGCGCGCAGCTCGACCTCGGGGTCGACGATCCCGGTCGGCCGGATCAGCTGCTCGGCAAGGCGCTTCGAGTGACGCAGCTCGAACGGGCCGGGCGTCGCGGAGACGAAGACGAGTTGTGGCACCTTCTCCAGGAACTCGTCGAAGCGCAGGGGCCGATTGTCGAGGGCCGACGGCAGCCGGAAGCCGTAGTCGACGAGCGTCTGCTTGCGCGAGCGGTCGCCCTCGTACATGCCGCCGATCTGAGGGACCGTCTGATGCGACTCGTCGACGAAGACCGCGAAGTCGCTCGGGAAGTAATCGAGCAGCGTGAACGGATGCGTTCCCGGTGCGCGCCCTTCGAGGATGCGCGAGTAGTTCTCGATCCCATTGCAGAAGCCGAGCTCCTGCATCATCTCGAGGTCGTACTCGGTGCGCTGACGGAGGCGGTGCGCCTCGAGCATCTTCCCCTCGATCTCGAGCTCCTTGACGCGCTCCTCCAGCTCGTGGCGGATCTCGCCGACGGCGCGCTCGACCGTCGGCTTCGACGTCACGTATTCCGTCGCCGGCCAGATCGCGATGTTGTCGAGCTTCGCGAGGATCTCGCCGCTGATCGGGTCGAAGTGCGTGACCGCCTCGACCTCGTCGCCGAAGAAGGAGATGCGATACGCCGTCTCCTGGTTCGCCGGCTGCACCTCCACGACATCACCTTTGACCCGGAAGCGCCCGCGTCCGAGCACGGCGTCGTTGCGCACGTACTGCGAGTCGATCAGCTTGCGGA
>VAXO01000062.1 GCA_005888435.1 Actinomycetota bacterium
AGATCTCCAGCACGATCTCGGCTTCGCGTAGCGCCGACATCAGCTCGTCGTCGCCCGCGGCCAGGATCCCGTGCCCGATGCGGTTCGGACGGAGCACCTCGACGACCTCGCCGATCTCCTCGCGGCCCATGTCGCCGCCCTCCTCGCCAACGTGGATCGTCACGCCGAGCCCGGCCGCTCGCGCCTCCTCGACCATCGGCGCCACCTGGCGGTAGTCGTAGCGCACGCCGTTCGGGCGGGGGCCGGCGATGTCGACGCCGACGATGCCGCGCGGGGCCCAGCCGATTGCCTTCTCCACGATCACCATGTTCTGCTCGGCGCTGAAGGTTCGATCCATCATCAGGATCAGTCCGGCGCGCACGTGCGGGTACTCGAGGCTCGCGCGGTCGAGCCCGCGGACCGCCGCGAGGATGATGTGGTCGAGGTCGCGCTCGCCGCCGCGGTTCCGCTTCATCGGGTTGAAGCGCAGCTCGAGCGTGGTGATCCCCTGCGAGCGGTAGGCGCCGCCGATCGCCGCATGGACGGAGCGCTCGACCGCGATCGGGCTCGACTGGATCAGCTCGGTCCAGTGGTAGATCTGGTCGAGCGCGTCAAGGTTCGCGACGCCGCGCGGGTCGGAGACGGTGACGAGCCGGTCGAACTCCCAGTAGTCCTTGACCGGCAGGGCGATGCCCTGCTCGTGCGCAAGGCTCCAGAGGATCTCCGAGGCCACCGAGCCGCCGAGGTGCGTATGCAGCTCGGCTAGGCCCTCCATGGATGAAGTCTAGAGTGACGGGCGGCGTGCGCCGACGTCTCCCGTGTCTCCTCTGTCTCGTCGTGCTCGCCGGATGCGGGGGCGGCTCTGACTCGGAGCCCGTGACCGTCCCCAAGGGCTTCACCGTCCGCACGGTCGAGAAGCCGAGCTTCTCGCTCGCCCTTCCTGCCGCCTGGCGGAGCTTCGGCGACCGCTCGCACACGAGTGCCAGGAAAGTCGCAGGCAACAACGAGCGGCTGCGCACCGAGCTCGAGACGCTCGCGGGCTCCGACTCGCCGATCAAGCTCGTCGCGGTCGACCCGGCCGCCGGCCGGCGCTTCTACACGAACATGAACGTGCTCCAGACGCAGGTGCCGTCGAAGCTCAGCTTCGACGACATGGTGCGCACCGAGACGACACAGATCAGCCGCGCGTCTGGGGTCAAGGACATCCGGCAGCAGGTGACGGGGGTGCCGGCGGGACGCACGCTGCGCCTGACCTACCGCCCGCGCGCGAACGCCGTCGTGCAGCAGTACTTCGTGCGGCACGGCGACCTGCTCTACGTGCTCACGTACACGACCCGCGCCGCCGACGCGGCGCGCTATGCGAAGACCTTCGACCAGTCGGCGCACACGTTCCAGGTCGGATGAAGGTCGGCATCATCGCTCCGTACTCCTGGTCGTTCTGGGGAGCCGTCGTCGAGCACGTCGAGCTCCAGGCGGAGGCGCTCCAGCGGCGCGGCGTCGAGACGCGCACGATCATGGGCAACGATCCGCCGGGCAGTTTCACGCGTGTGCTGCACCCCCGCCTGGGCCGCCACGGGAATCCGCCGCCGGACGTGATTCCGGTCGGGCGCTCCGTGATCGTGCCCGCGAATGGATCGCTCCCGAACATCGTCCTCTCGCCGCGCGCTGTCCCGGCGATCCGCCGTGTACTGCGGCGCGAGCGCTTCGACGTGATTCACGTGCACGAGCCGATGACGCCGGCGATCTGCATCGCCGCGATCTCGCTCGCCCGCGTCCCGATCGTGGCGACGTTCCACGCGCACGGCGCGCTCGGGTGGATGAAGATCGGCAAGCCCGCGTGGGGGTTCCTGGCCGACCGCTTCGACTACCGGATCGCCGTGTCGCCGCACGCGCGCGACACGGCCGCCGCCTGGCTGCCCGGCGAGTACGAGGTCATCCCGAACGGCGTGCTGATCCCGCCGCGGGCCGACGCGCACGGCCGCGAGCATCAGGTGGTCTTTGCCGGGCGCCAAGAGCCGCGGAAGGGGCTGCAGGTGCTGCTGCGGGCCTGGCCGGAGGTGCGGCGGCGCACCGGCGCCCGGCTCCGGCTCGTCGGCGCCGACCCGCTCGCGGTTCGGCTGCTCCTCAGCCGGGAACGGGTGTCCGACGACGGCATCGACATCCTCGGACTCCTGTCGCAGGACGAGCTCACGGCCGAGCTGCTGCGGGCCAAGGCGCTCGTCGCGCCCTCGCTCCGGGGGGAGAGCTTCGGCATGGTGCTGACACGCGCCTATGCCTGCGCAACTCCCGTGATCGCGTCCGACATCGACGGTTACCGTGAGGTCATGACGAGGGAGGCGGCCGTCCCCTTCCCGGCCGGCGACGAGGGGGCGCTCATCGAGGCGATCGCCGGGCTCCTCGAGGACGAGCCTCGCCGCGCGGCGCTGGGCGAAGCTGCGCGGCGTCTCGCGCTCGAGCGCTACTCATGGGACGACATCGCGCGCCGGCTGCACGAGATCTACGAGGGGGTCGTCGCGGCGTGAAGAAGTTCCTGCAGAGCGGCTGGGCGCGGATCGCGACCGTCGTGCTCGCGGCTGCCGGCGTCGTCGCGCTGCTGTTGTGGCGCGGGCCTGCGTGGCACGGCGTCGCCGACGCCTTCAGCGCGGTCGAGTGGTACTGGGTCGCCGCCGCCGTCGGGCTCAACCTGCTCTCCGTGCTCGTGCGCGCGGTCGCGTGGCGAACGGTGATCGTGCAGGCGATGCCGCCGCCGCATCCGCGCTTTCCGCTCGTCTTCTCGGCGTTCTCCGTGGGGCTGTTCGCAAACGCGGTCCTGCCCGGACGCATCGGCGAGCTGGCGCGTGTCGCGGTCCTCAACCGCCGCATGCCGCAGGAGGGCGCGTGGGCGACCCTGCTCGGAACGGTGTTCGCGCATCGCGTCTTCGACCTGATCGCGATGATGGGGCTGATCCTCTACGTCGCGTTGACCGCGCACATTCCGGACTGGGCCGTGACGAGCCTGATCGCCGTCGTCGGCACCGGCGTGACGCTGTTCACGGTCGCTGTGCTGAGCGCGCGCTACCACCGAGTGACACGGCTCGAGGAAGGCGTCGGCGCGGTCCGCAAGACGATCAGGCTCGCGCGCTACGGGCTCGGCGTCATGCGCCGGCCGGGCCCGGCGATCGCCGCGTGCCTGTTCCAGATCCTCGGCTGGACGTGCCAGCTGTTCGCGGTCTACACGGCGATGCGCGCGTTCGGCATCGACAAGCCGCTGCCTGCCGCCGGGCTCGTGCTCGTCCTGATGAACGTCGCCACGATCTTTCCGCTGTGGCCCGGCAACGTCGGCCTCGTCCAGGCCGCCGTCTCGCTGCCGCTCTCGCGCTACTACGGAGTCGCGCGCGCGAAGGGCATCGCCTTCGGCTTCGGGCTGCAGGCGATCGAGGCGTCGGTCGGCGTCGGCGTCGGGCTGATCTTCCTCGCACGCGAGGGGCTGTCGCTCGCGATGCTCAGGGTGATGCCCGACGCCGCGCAGGCAGAAGTCCCCGAAGCGCCCCCGCAGCCGGAGCAAGTCGCAGAAACCGATGACGCGCGCACGCACGCTCGCATGTCCGGCTAGCCTCAAGGGCGTTCTCTCCGCGCGCGACGCCGCGGCCGCGCTCGCGGAGGGATTGCGCGAGTGGTCCGACGTCGACGAGCTGCCGGTCGCCGACGGCGGCGAGGGCACGCTCGACGCTCTGCACGCTGCGCTCGGCGGCGACTGGCGAACGTACGACGTGCACGACGCCTTCGGCCGGCCGCGAAGCGCCCGGGCGCTGTGGCGTGACCGGGGCGTGGCCGTCGAGGCGGCCGAGGTCATCCCGCTCGACCCGGCGCGCCTCGACCCCGTCAACGCCTCGTCGCGCGGGCTCGGTGAGCTGATCGCCGCGTTCGAGACGCCGAACGAGATCCTCGTCGGCCTCGGCGGGACGGCGAACGTCGACGGCGGCGCCGGCATGCTCGAGGTCCTGGGCGAGCTGCCGGCGCGGACGCTCGTCGCTTGCGACGTCGACGTGCCGCTGCTCGACGCCGTGCGCGTCTTCGCCGCCCAGAAGGGCGCGACGCCGGAGCAGCTTCCCCGGTTGGAGGCCCGCATGGCGCCGCTGGCGGCGTACGCCGACCTGCCCGGCGCAGGGGCGGCCGGGGGCCTCGGCGCGGCGTTTGCATCGCTCGGCGCGGAGCTGCGGCCGGGCGCGCCGATGATCCTCGACCTGTTGGGCCTCGACACCTCGGCCTACGACCTGGTCGTCACCGGCGAGGGGACGGTCGATGCGACCACCGTCCGCGGCAAGGCACCGGGGGAGGTCGCTCGCCGCTGCCGGGATGCAGGCGTCCGCTGCGTCGTCTTCGGCGGGCGCGTGACCCAGCCGGTGCCCGGCGTCGAGACGGTCGCGTTGTCCGGCGACCCTGGCCGTGCTCAGGCGGATCTCGCCGAACTCGGCAGGCGGCTCGCCAGGTCGTAGAGGTTCCCGTCGGGCGCGCGGAAGTGCAACCACTCCCAGCCGCTGTCGCGCTCCAGCTCGCCCACGATCTCGATCCCGGCCGCGACCAGCTCGTCGCGTGCGGCGCGGACGTCGTCGACCTCGAAGAGCGCGACCGGCCGGCCGAAAAGGCCGAAGTAGGGGTGCTCAGGGGCGAAGACCTGGACCCGGTCGCCGTCGGGCAGCGACAGCTCCGTCGTGCCGGGCTCCTCGAGCGCCACGCGCAGGCCCAGGACGTCGCGGAGGAGGGCGACCATCGGCTCGTAGTCGCGCGCCGGGATGCCGAGCCAGCGAAGCGCGAGGACGTTCACGGCTTGGCCGACTCGGCCCGCCGGGCGAGCTCCTCGATCTTTCCCTGCGCCGCGTCGAGCCGGCCGACGCACTGCTTGTAGAGCTCCTCGCCGCGCTCCCAGAGCTTGATCGCCTCGTCGAGGCCGGCCTCGCCCCGTTCCAGCCGCTCGACGATCTGCTCCAGCTCCTGCTGGGCCTCCTCGAACGTCACTCGACGCGGGCTCCGAAGCGGCCGTCCGCGACCTCGACGTCGATCGTTTCGCCCGAGGCCACCGCGTCGGCGGAACGGACGATCTCGTCATCGCTCCGCACGATCGCGTAGCCGCGCTGCAGCGTCGCGCGAGGGGAGAGCGCGCGCAGGCGGCCGGCGCAATGCTCGAGACGCGCCCGCTTGCGCTCCACGGCCAAAGCCGGCGCGCGGCGCAGCCGCTCGTGCGTGTGCTCGACGCGCTGGCGGCGGCGCTCGACCACAACACGCGCGCCGCGCGCGAGCGCCCCGCGGGCGCGGTCGAGCCGCTGCAGCAGCTCCGCACTGTCGGGAACGACGAGCCTGGCGGCGGCCGTCGGCGTCGACGCACGCGCGTCCGCGGCGAGATCGCAAAGCGGCGTGTCCTGCTCGTGTCCGACCGCGGAGACCACCGGCACTGGGCTTGAGGCGACTGCGCGCACGAGCCGCTCGTCGCTGAAGGGCAGGAGATCCTCGAAGCTGCCGCCCCCGCGCGCGAGCACGACGACGTCGACCTCCGGCGCCGCGCAGACTTCGCGCAGAGCGTCGATCATCGCCGTCGCGGCGAAGGGGCCTTGCACGTACGTCTCCGCGACGAGGATCTGTGCAGCCGGGAACCGTGCGGTGATCGTCGTCAGCACGTCGCGCTTCGCCGCGGCGTCGTTTCCCGTGACGAGGCCGATGCGGCGCGGCAGCAACGGCAGCGCACGCTTGCGCTCGAACACTCCCTCCGCAGCGAGCTTCTTCTTCAGCCGCTCGAGCGCCGCCAGGTGGTCGCCGAGCCCGAAGCGCTCGATCGAGAGCACGCGCATGCGGAAGTCGCCCTTCGCCTCGAACAACTCCGGGCGCCCGAAGACGTGCACGCGCTCGCCGTCGGCCAGGTCGAGCCGGAGCGCGTCGAAGCGCGAGCGTGCGATCGTCACGCCGAGACAGGCGCCGTCGCTCGGGTCCTTGAGCGTGAAGAAGACCGACTGCCAGCGGACGTTGCGCCGGAGCTCCGTCACCTCGCCCTCGACCCAGATCGTCGGCAGGCGGCTCAGCCAGTCCGCGACGCCGCGGTTGAACGACGCGACGGTGTAGACCTTGCGGTCGCCGTACTGGATCGCCTCGACCTTCACACCGAGATCGTATGTCCGGCGCGGGCGCCGACTACGTGACGAATCAGATCAGGATTTCAGCCGCAGTCTGCGGATCGCAGCCCTGGCCGACGAGCTCGACAGCTCGGTGCAGGTCTGCCTCGCTGCCTGCGAGACGCTCGGCGAGCGGGAGCGGGTAGCCGGCTTCCATCAGCACGTGCAAGCGCCAGCTCTCGACTTTCGAGCTCTCGCTCCCGTTCGGTTCGATGATTTCAGTCGTCTCGCTCACGGTCTGCCGATTCGCCTTTTCCTAGACGAACCCTGCTCGCCTTTGTTTGCCAGGACTCTCGGCTTGAAACCGCTCAAAGGCGGTCTGGCCAGGTCGGACGAATCGCGTCGAGCCTAGGCCTGTGGTTTGGACGGCCGTGCGCGCAGAGCGCGCACGGCCTCTATGCGGCGCCGCAAGCGGCGCCTAGGTGCGGGCGAACGTCTCGTCGATCTTCCGCGCCAGCTCGCGCAGGCGGGCATCGAGGACCGCGCGCTCGGCCTCCGTGTCCGCGGAAAGCCCGTCCAGGCGCCGCCGCAAGTCCTGCTCGGCCTGTATCAGGCGGCCCTCGAAGTTGGCGATCGCCTCGTCGCGCTGCCGGTCGAGGCTCTCGGTCACCTCGCGGAGCCGCCGCTCGAGGCGCTGCGCGCCGGCGTCGCCGACCTGGGTCAGGCGGTCCCCGAGGACGGTCTGCGCCTCGCGCACGAACGCCTGCACCGCACGGTCGAGCTCGCGCGACAGCCGCGTCGCCGCGGCCTCGCGCGTTCCGCGGACGGTGTCGGCGAACTGCTGTGCCGCTGCGTCCGAATAGCTCGAGGTGGCGCGCTGCAAGATCCGGTCGAGCTGTTCGATCTGCTTGCGCTCGACGTCGGCGAACCCTCCCTGGATCCGCCGCAGCGCCTCCGTTTCCTCGCGCTCGATCATCTCGGACATCTGCCGCTCGCGGCGCCGCATTCGCTCGTTCAGCTCGTGCAAGGCGCGGCGCCGCTCGGCCGCGAACGTCTCGAGCTCCGATGTACCGGCCGAGACCGTCTCCTGCGTCGCCCGCGTGAGGTCGTCGCGCAGGCGCACAAGTCCGGCGCGCTGCTGCTCGCTCTCAGTCTCGAGCCGATCGGCGTCGGCAGAGATGCGCGCCTCGGCCTCCGAGATCAGCTGCGCCTGCTTCTGCGCCAGCTGGCCGATCTGGTCGACGACGCCGTGCTGCGCGCGCTCGAGGTCGTCGTTCCACGCGTTGAAGCGCGCCTCGATCTGCTGCTGCGTCCGCGCCAGCGCCTCGCCGAGCTCGTCGACGGTGACACGTGAGCGCTCCGCTGCGGCGGCGCGCCGCTCTTCGGCGATCCGGCGCTCCTGCTCGGCGAGCAGCGAGCTCGAATCGGCGCGTGCGCGCGCGAGTATGCGCTCGAGGTCGGCGGTCCGCTCTTCCGCCTCGCGGGCGACGAGCGAGTGCAGGCGCGCCTGCGCACGGGCGAGCTGCTCGTCGACTCGTCCGGCTGCGCGCAGCAGGTCGCCGAGCCTGACCGCGAGCAGCTCCGCGCAGAAGGCGAGGGTCATCCCGCCCGCGACGACGGCGAGCTCGACGTCCCGCCGCAGCACGAAAGCGACCCACGCTGCGACGGCCGCAGCGCCGATGGCGACCGCGAGGATCACCAGCACGCGGCGGCTCGCACGGTCGAAGGCCGCCGCGAGCAGCGAGGCTGCGGTCACGGCCGCCGTCAGGGCGAAGACGATCTGGGCGATGGCGACGAGGTCCACCGCGTCAGGTTACGCGGAGCAGGACGAGGGCGACGGCGAGCGCCACCATGGCGGCCGAGAGCAGGCGAAGCCCCAGCTCGAACTGCCTGCCGAGCGGCGTCAGCGCCCCCTCTTGCCGGCGCTGCATGCGCACCGGCGTCGACAGCACGCGCTGTGCCCAGCTGACCAGTGCGGCGAAGACGGCGGCGAAGACGGCCTCGCCGCGGATGGCCTCGGCGGCGGCGAAGTACGTCGCCAGCACCGGCAGGGCGCCCCAGGCGAGCGCGAACCACAACGTGCCGTGGAAGGCGCCGCCGAACAGCTCGAGGTTGTACGCGACCACGATGAACGCGCCGACGGCGACGAACACGAGCAGCCAGAGGCTCGTGTGCAGCGCGGTGCCGACGCCGATCGCGGCCGCGCCCAGCAGCGAGACAGACGCGAGCGCGAGCAGCGTCCTCCGGCCGATCCGCGTCTGCAGCGGGCGCCCCTGCAGCTCGTCCAGCGCGTGCGCGGCGACGCCCATGCCGAGGAAGAACGCCGCCAGCGCGAGCCCGAGGACGCCGGGCCGCCACTCCGGCGCCAGGGCCGCACCGAGGACGACGTACGAGAGGTGCCACGCCGTATACGGCGGGTGCAGCAGCGTCACGTAGTCGCGCCAGCCGCCCGGCGCGAGCGCGTAGAAGGCAGGTCGCGTCGTCGCGCTCACGAACGGCGTCCCCAGGTGACGATGCCCCCGCCCAGGCTCAGCCGCCGAGCCCGCACGTCACGGACGCCAGCGTTCCACCAGAGCTCGAGCAGCCGCTCCTCGGGATAGTCCGCGTAGAACCCGCGGATGCTCGGCCCGAGAAAGTCGCCGACCTCGGCCCAGCCTGGGGACAGCACCCTCCCGGCCGCCGGTAGCCCGACGCGCACGTATAGCTCCCACAGGGGCCGCCAGACGCCGCGCGGGACGGCGAATTCGAGCCCGGCGATCGTGCCGCCCGGCCTGACGACCCGTACCAGCTCGCGGAGGACGGCTGCGGGATCGTCGACATAACGGAGCAGGTACGTGAAGGTCAGCCCGTCGAAGGCGCCGTCGGGGAAGGGCAGCTTCTCCGCGCGCCCCTCCAGCAGCGTCACCGACGCGGGCAGGCGGCGCCGCGCCTCGGCGAGCATCTCCGGGCTCTGGTCGAGGCCGACGACAGTGCAGCGCTTCCGTGCGAGCAGCTCGCGGGCCACGGCGCCGGTGCCCGTCGCGACGTCGAGCACGGTGTCGCGCGGTCCCGCATCGATTCGCGAGACGAGGAACCGCCGCCAGCGCGGGTCCTGTCCGAACGACAGCAGCGCTGCATAGCGGTCGTACGTCCGCCCGAGCGGCGCGAAGAGCGTCCGCGCGGAGACGGCTCCTCCCACGGGCCCGAGTTTATGCTCGCGCGGTGGCGCTCAGCGAGGACGTCAGCCGGATCGCCGGTGTCGCGGCGCAGCATCGCGCCCCCGGACAGCAGGTCGTCGCCGTGCTCACGGTCGAGACGGCGGCTGCCGAGCGCCTGTACCTGGCGGCGTTCGAGGACGCGGAGGCGCAGCGGCAGTGGCTCGCGTTCGACCACGACGGCGCGCCGGTGACGAACCGCGAGCGGGTGCGCGAGGCCGCCTCGATCGCCGCGCTCGTCGAGGTCGCGGAGGACGCGGCGGAGCACGTCGCCGAGGGCCCGCGCGTTGCGTCGCTTCCCTACCTCGACTCGATCGGCGGCGACAGCAACATCGCCGGCGCCCTGCCCGCGATCGAGGAGCTGACGCGCGACGTCGAGCAGCACTACAAGCTCGAGCTCAGCTGATGCTGCCCGACGGATCGCTCGCGGGTCGCGTCGCGCTCGTCACCGGCGGCGGCAGCGGCCTCGGCCGGGCGATGGCGCTCGAGCTCGGCCGCCGTCGCCATGTGCTCGAGCAGACGGTTGCGCAGCTCGACGAAGGCGTGGCGGTGCCGGCCGACGTGCGCGAGCCGAACCTCGTCGAGGAGGCGTTCGACATTGCGGAAGCCGAGCTCGGCCCGATCACGACGCTCGTAACAACGCGGCCGGCAACTTCCACGTCCAGGCCGAGGAGCTCTCGCCGAACGGCTGGCGCGCCGCCGTCGGCATCGTCCTCGACGGCACGTACTACTGCTCGCGCGAGCTGGCGCGTCGCGTGATCGCGCGGGGCGGCGACAACGCGCAGATCGTCAACATCGTCGTGAGTTACGCATGGACAGGCGGGCCGGGCACGTGCACTCCGCAGCGGCGAAGGCGGGCGTGGTCAACCTCACGCGCACGCTCGCGCTCGAGTGGGCGCCACACGGCATCCGCGTCAACGCGATTTCGCCCGGCCCTGTCGACACTCCGCAGACACGCGAGCGGCTGTGGCCGACCGACGAGATCCGTGAGCGCATCCTGCGCCGCATCCCGCTGGGCCGGTTCGGGACGGAGCAGGAGATCGCGCAGGCATGCTCCTACCTGGTCAGCGACTACGCGGCGTATGTGACCGGCGACGTGCTCACCGTCGACGGCGGCGCGTGGCTCGAGCCTGGGATGTTCTCTACGGACTGAGTTCCGGCGGCGGCCGGCGCACGAAGCGCTGCGCCCAGGCGCGGCCGTAGCGGTGCTCCGCCATCCCGAGAGCGATAAAG
Source organism: Actinomycetota bacterium (assembly GCA_005888435.1). Classification (GTDB taxonomy): domain Bacteria; phylum Actinomycetota; class Thermoleophilia; order Gaiellales; family Gaiellaceae; genus 3-1-20CM-4-69-9. The sequence goes on from VAXO01000062.1 coordinate 10,487, forward strand.
GCCAGCGCGAGCACGATCAGCAGCGCCGGCAAGACCCAGCCGGTCTCGTTCAGTCCCTTCGACAGGTAGTGCACGATCGCCGCGTAGACGCCCAGCACGCCGTAGACGGCCCACGACGCGCGGCGAATCGGGCCCGCGGCGATCAGGAGGACGGCGCCGCCGATCAGCATCGGGATCCACCCGCGGTCCGGGTCGCCGCCCGGATCCACCGTGAGGTAGACAAGGCCGGCAGCCACGCTGAACAGCCCCAGCACCTCGAACCAGAACGCCTCCCGCCGCCGGCCGAACACGTCGACGAACACGCCGACCACGAAGAGGATCGCGCCGCTCACGAGCGCCGTCGCCGCCCGCACGTCTGCGCTCGGGCTCTCGTCGAAGCAGGGCGTCAGCAGTTGCGCGGAGACGAGGATCGCGCCGATCGCGACGGCAAGGACAAACGAGAACCGGGTCAACCACCAGGCGACGAGGCCCACGAGCGCGGTCGCCAGCCCAACGCCCAGCGTCCAGCCGCTGAACTCGTCGAGGGGTTCGAAGAACGGATCGCTCGGCCAGACGTCGATCAGCGTCAGGAAGGAGACGGCCACCGCGGGGAAGACGCCGACCGCGAGCGCCGCGGCGAGCCCGCCGGGCACCCACCAGCCTTCGCGCACGAGCACCGCCGAAGCGAGCGCGAAGCCGACGAAGAACGCAACCGCCGCGACGAGGATCCAGAGCCCGCTCTGGCTTTCCGGGAGTGCCTCGATCAGGGCGTACGCCGAGAATTCGAGCGAGAACGCGCCGAAGAACCAGAGGACGTTCGGCGGGTCCATGTGTGGCCAGTGACGCTCGGCCGCAGCCCCGTGCTCCACAGCCCGGACCCTAGTACCTATCCTTGACGGCATGGAAGGCGGCGGCTTTGAGTTCGGAGGGAATCCCGAGGATCTCCTGCGCGGCCTGCGCGAGTTCGCGGAGCAGCAGGCGGAGACGGTGCAGGAGGCGCAGCGCGAGCAGTTCGCGACGCTGACGCTGAACACAGCCGTCGAGCTCACCGCGGCCGCGCTCGCGCAGATCAACGCGCAGGGCTCGAGCGACGAGCAGGCCCTCGCACTGCGCGACGCGATGCGCGTGCTCTTCCCCGAGGCGGTTGCGCTGGTGAGCGCGGCACGCCAGGGGTTCATGCGCGAACGCTAGGCGGGCCGATGTTCAACCGGATCCGTGAGTGGCGGATCGACCGGATGACCGACCGGGTCGCGCGCCGGCCGCACGGAAAGGCGGCGCGAAGGACGTACGGCGCCGACGACGTGCACTCGTTCGCCTGGGATCCCGTGCTGGAGGCTCTGCAGCTGACGCCGGACGACCAGCTGCTCGACGTCGGCTGCGGCGGCGGCGTCTTTCTGCGGCGGGCGCTCGAGACGGGCTGCAGCGGGGTCGGGGTCGACCACAGCCCGGCCATGGTCCAGCTCGCGCGGGAGATCACCGGCGGGCGGGCGCCGATCGTCCACGCGTCGGCCGACAGGCTGCCGTTCGAGCAAGACGCCTTCAGCGCGGTCTCGTCGCTCGTCGCGTACTTCTTCTTTCCCGATCCCGTGGCCGCGCTGCGCGAATTCAGTCGCGTCGTCGATCCCGAGCGCGGTCGCATCGCCGTCTACACGACGGCACCCGAGCTGAAGGGCACGCCGGCGGCGCCGTATCCGCTTGCGACCCGCGGGCACTTCTACGAGGACGCGGAGCTCGAGGCCCACGCACGGGACGCCGGCTTCCGCGACGTCGAGGTGCGCCGTCCGCAAGAAGGAACGCAACTGCTGGTGGCGCGGCCGTAGAATCGCGCCCCTTGGCGATCTTCGACCGCGCGATCGTCCGCTTGCTCCCCGCCGTTCCGCGGCCGGTCGTGCAGAAGCTCTCCGAGCGCTACATCGCCGGGGCGGAGCTGAAGGACGCACGCGAGGCCGTCCGCCGCGTCAACGCCGAGGGGAAGGCGGCGACGATCGACGTGCTCGGCGAGGAGATCACGACCGAGGAGGAGGCCGCCGCGATCGTGCGCGCGTACCAGGACGTCTTCGCGGACATCGAGCGCTGCGGGCTGGACTCGGGCGTCAGCGTCAAGGTGACCGGGCTCGGGCTGAAGCTCGGCTACGACCTCTGCCGCGACAACCTGCGCACCGTCGTGCGGGACGCCGCGTCGCGCGACAACTTCGTCCGGATCGACATGGAGGACTCGTCGACGACCGACGACACGCTGCGCCTTTACCGGGAGCTCCGCGAGGAGGGCCACGACAACGTCGGCGTCGTGCTGCAGGCGATGCTGCGGCGGACGCTGTCGGACGTCGGCGCGCTCGCGGAGCTGCGGCCGAGCGTGCGCCTCTGCAAGGGCATCTACGTCGAGCCGCCGGACGTCGCCTACCAGGACTACGAGGCCGTGCGCGCCTCGTACGTGCGCTCGCTCGAGGCGCTGCTCGCTGCCGGGTGCTACGTCGGCATCGCCACGCATGACGAGTGGCTGCTCGGCGAGGGGCGGCGGCTCGTGGCCGAGCGCGGCCTCGCGCGCGACGAATACGAGTTCCAGATGCTGCTGGGCGTGCGGCCAGCGCGCGGCGACGAGCTCGTCGCGGAGGGGCACAAGCTGCGTATCTACGTGCCGTTCGGCCGCGAGTGGTACGCGTACTCGCTGCGCCGGCTGCAGGAGAACCCGCGCATCGCCGGCTACATCGCCGGCGATACGGTGGGGCGCTTCTTCGGCCGGAACGGTTCGCGCGTGCCTCGGTGATCTGGGCTCGGGCCGAGGGCTGTCGCGTCTGGGACGAGCAGGGGCGCGAGTACCTCGACCTGACCGGCGGCTTCGGGGTCGCAGCGCTCGGTCACGGCAATCCGACGATCAGGGAGGCGGTTGCGAGCGCTCCGGTCGTGCACGCGCTCGGCGACCTCGCCGAAGCGGAGGCGACGCAACGTCTCCGCGCTGCGCTCCCGTGGCCGGCCAAGCTCGGTGTCACCGGCGAGGACGCCGTCGAGATCGCTCTGCGCACCGCGCTGCTGGCCACGGGGAAGCCCGGCATCGTCGCGTTCGACGGGGCCTACCACGGGATGGGGCTGCTAGCGCTCGCGGCCACCGGGCTCGAGCGCTTTCGCGAGCCGTTCGCAGCCTGGCTGCCAGGGCCGGTGCACCGCCATGCGTACGGCGAGGATCCGGGACCGCTTCCGGGCGATGCCGGCGCCGTCGTCGTCGAGCCCGTGCAGGGACGCGCCGGCTCCCGCGTGCCGCCCGAGGGCTTCCTGCCGACGCTACGGCGCCGCTGCGACGAGGCGGGCGCGCTGCTCGTCGTCGACGCGATCTTCACCGGGCTCGGCCGCCTCGGTGAGATGTGGCCCGGCGCCGACGTCGCGGACGTCCTCTGCATCGGCAAGGCGCTCGGCGGCGGACTGCCGTTGTCGGCGGCGCTCTTCGTCCGGCGCGACCTCGAAGGCGTTTGGGACCTGGGCGTCGAGGACGTCTACACGCACACGCACACCGGCAATCCGCTCGCCTGCGCAGGAGCACTCGTCGTGCTCGAAGAGGTGCCGAAGCTGCTGCCGCGCATCCGCGAGCTCTCGGAGCGGTTCGCGGCTGACGGGTGGCACGGCGCGGGCCTGCTGCGCACGAAGCGCAAGCACTCCGCCGAGGCGTTTCGTGCAGGCGTGCTGACGATCCCCGTCGGCAATCTCAGCCAGGCCGCGCCGCCGTTCACGCTCACGGACGCCGAGCTGGACGAAGCGTTCTCGCGGCTCTCGCGCTAGGGAGGCGGTGGACCGGGCGGAGGCGGGCCCCCGGGAGGCGCCTCCTCCTCGACGACCCTGCGCCGGCGTCCGTAGCCGGGGCCGCCGGGCCCGGGGCCGTAGGGGCCTGGGCCGCGCTGCCAGCCCCAGTAGCCGGGACCGAACCGATCCCACCAGAACAGGGAGAGAAGCAGGCCGACGAGCCCGACGAGCATGAGGATCCAGCCGACCACGTCGACGTCGACGGTCGCGCCGGGACTCTGGTTGACCGCGAAGGCGAGGATCGCACCGACGGCGATCAGGATCAGGCTGACGGGAATGCCCACGGCGCCTCTATGCCCGTTGGGCGTAAAGGAGGAACGTCCCCGGCACGCGCGCGTCGTGGCGCCGCCAACCGTCGCGCGCCGGGTACTCCTCGAGCGCCCGTACCGTGAAGCCGTTCCGGGCCGCCAACGTGACGATCTGCCCGAGCCGGCGCGAGCCCGGATCGAAGTAGTTCTCCCGCCAGTGCATCAACCCGTCGACGACGAGCGCGACGGGATGCTCCTCGTAGAGGAGGAAGTCGCCGCCGTTCCGCAGCGTCGAGGCCACGCCGCGCAGCCACGCGTCGAGGTCCAGCACCGCGACGAGTGAGCCGAGGCCGGCATAGACGAGATCGAACCGCCCGCGGCGCAGCTCGCGCGGAAGCGTCTGTGGATCGGCCTGTACCCACAGAATCGACGGCCACTGTTCGCGCGCCGTTTCGAGCGACGCCCCCGCCGGGTCGACGCCGGTGACGATGCCTCCGAGCTCCGCGAGCTCGGCGGTCGCCTCACCGGTTCCGCACTGCAGGTGCAGCACGCGCTTCTCGCTCAGGTCCGCGAGCGCGCGACGCACCGGGCTCGGCAAGCCGCGCTCGCCGGCCAGTGCTTCGGCGCGCAGACGATGGATCTCGTCCCACGCGCGCCGGTTGTGCTCCGTCGGCTCCATCAGGCAAGGAGCGAGTAGCCGCCGTCGACGATCAGCGTCTGTCCGCGTACCATTTCCGCCTCCGGCGAGGAGAGGAACGCGACGGCGGAGGCGACGTCCTCGGGCTCGACCATCCGGCCGGCCGGCGTGCGCGCCTGGGCCGCCTTCAGCATCTGCTCGCGGTTCGGGAAGTAGTCGAGCGCCTCCGTCTCGACGACGCCGGCCGAGACGGCGTTGACGCGAATCCCGCGCGGCGCGAGCTCGACGGCGAGGTAGCGCACGACCGACTCGAGGGCCGCTTTCGACGTGCCGACGAGGATGTAGTTCTCGAGCACGCGGATCGAGCCCAGCGACGAGACGCCGACGAAGGACGAGCCGGGCTTCATGTCGGGCGCGCAAGCCCGCGCGAGCGACAGAAGCGCGCGCGCGTTTGCAGCGAGCGTCCAGTCCCAGTGCTTGTCCTCGGTCTCGAGCGCCGCGCGGATGACGCCTGTCGCTGCGTTGTGAACGACGACGGCGTACGGGCCGTGCGACGCGAATTCCTGGATCACCCGATCCGAGGCGATGTTGCCGCGGACGAGGACGGGCTCGGCGCCAGCTGCGCGGATCTCCTCTGCTGCCGCCTCCGCGGCAGTGTCGTTGCGCAGGTAGCCGAGCATGATGCGGCCGGCTCCCGCGGACGCGAAATGAAGCGCGATCGCCTTGCCGATCCCTCGCGTCCCACCCGTCACGAGGACGGCGCCGGTGTCGGAGCTCACGACCGGGGCGGGAGCGGGTCGTACGCGGGCGCCGAGCTCGGCACCTGCTCCCAGCCCGGCCGGGAGCGTGGCTCGCGCCCGCCTTCCTCTGCCTTCGACGACGCGTAGCCGAGCCGGTCGAGGAGCTCCATCTGCTCGAGCCCGTACCGCTTGACGGGATGGTCGTCGGGGAGGCCCTGGATCAGCTCCTCGATCCGCGCCCGGAGCTGGTAGGTGAAGTGCGGCGTCGCGGGCCCGACGAGCGCGTCGATGTCTTCCCTGGTCGGCTCCGGCATCGGCCGAAGCCTAACCGCGTACTTCGTCAGCCGCCGGGCGTCGGGCGCATGCGCGCGTACACGAGCCCGGCCAGATTCGCGGTGCAGCCGCACGCGTCGCCCACGCCACCCGCCATCGTCACACCGATGGCACGATCGTTCTCGAAGAAGAACGCGGCACGGACGTAGACCTCCGAGCGCGTCCGTGACGTGTAGTGGATCGCGATCTCGTAGGCCGTTCGTCGTTCGCCGAGCGTGTAACGCGCCGGAACGCGCTTGACGTAGAGAACACGCGTCCGGACGCCGGGCTTGTGCCACGCGGCGAGATTTCGCGCGAGGCAGGTTGGGTAGCGCGGAGTCAGCACCCGTTCCCAGTAGGCGTCGCTGTCGTGGCGGTTACGCCAGACGGTGACGGCCGAGCCGACGTAGGAGCCGTAAGGACTGCGGAAATAGGCCTCGGCGCTCCCGGTTGCCACGAGGTCGGTGCGGTCTGGCTCGTAGAAGCCGGCGCAGCGAGGTAGCAGGAAGACGCCTGCGTAGCGTTTCGGGTCCCGGCGCGTTCCCGGCGGGAAATCCTTCGGCGTCAGCTGCGCTCTGCGCGCAAAGCCCATGTCTTCGGGGTCCGGTTTGAGCGTCCCCTCGCCCGGGACCTTCAGCCCGCCCATCAGGCGGCGCGTGGTTGGGCAGGGACCGAACGTTATCGGCGCGCCGGGGCCGTCTTTGTGCAGCTGGTCCGCGCCGGTGCGGTTCTCGACACAGTACGTCGCTCGCGTCGCACGGACGATCGTGAGATCCGCGACGGTCACGTCGTACTTGCGGAGTGCCGCGATCGTCATGCGTGCGTAGCCGTTGTGGTCGGCGGCGTACGCCTCCATGGCGGGAATCGCGTAGCGGATCTTCTGCTCGGCGGTCGTTGGCGGTGGAAGCGGAGCGGGGTCGAAGTCGACCGCCGTCCCGCGCTGGCCGCAGTGGCCTGTGCGAATGGCCGCGCCGGGGCCGGCCTTGTGGGCGAACGGGCGCGTGGTGCTCTCGATGCAGTACGTCCGCTTCGTCGCCGTTCGGATCCGGATCTGCGCGATCGACTTGTCCCACTTGCGGATCTTGGCGAGCGTCATCCCTTTGTAGCCGTGGTGATCCGCCGCGTAGGCCTCGACCGCGGGGATTGCATAGCGGACGTGCCTCGCACTCGTGAGCACGCCGGCGGCATCCGCGGCGGGCACCGCTACTGCAGCCAAGAGGAGCGGCAGCAGGATGAAGCGGCGACCCACGCGATCACTCTCGGCGGCGCCGATCGGCGCGCCGATCCCCCGAACGAGGGCGCTAGGCGGCAGGCGCCGCGATGTAGACGCGCGCCTCGAGCGGCGCAAGCGTCACGTCGAACGCGCCGTCCTTCGCCGTTGCCTTGTTCTGTCCGTCGAGCGTCACGAGCGTGCGGTCGACGAGCGCCGGGACGGTGATGGTCGCCGACGCGGGCGTTCGGCTCGCATTCACCACGATCACGTAGACGGCGCCGTTGTGGTCGCGGGCGCCGACCTTGACGGTGCTGCCGAGGGATGCGCTGGCGGCGATCGCCGGCTCGACGAGCGCGGGCACGAGGGTCGAGATCTCGTGGTCGACCTCCGCGATCTCGGCGCCGACCGCGGCGCTCCAGTTGTTCGGGAAGTAGCCGATTGCGTGGGCGCCGCCGGCGATCGACAGCCAGGCTTCGGCGCGCAACGTCTCGGGGGTCGGGTCGAGCTGGGCGCCGGAGCAGTCCATCTGCCGCGCCTCGATCCACTGGAACGTCGGCTTGCCGCGCCCGAGCGCGACGAGGTCGAGCTGTGAGTCGAAGACGTCGCCGAAACTGTCGAAGCGACACCAGTTCTGCAGGGGGTAGAGGTCGAAACCGAGCACGTCCGCGCTCGCGGCGAGCGCCGGGTACATCCCGCGCCCTTGCGGCAGCGGTGCGGCGCGGCTGTAGAAGTGGTTCGTGAGCGTCAGGAAGCGGGGCCCGGAGGCGGGGCTCGGCGGGATCAGGCGCGCGGCGTCTGCGGCCGTCAAGTTGCTCGGCAGGTGCGTGTCCCACTCGTCCGGGAGGAACGTGCCGATCGTGCCGGCGCGGGCGGGCGCGGGTTCCTTCGCGTCGCCGATCGCATACGCGCTGCCGCTCAGCCACGTGGCGAGCTGTGCGCTCGAGCCGCACCCGTTGCCCATGAAGAAGTCGATGCCGACGGCGAGGTTCCCGGACACGGCGTCCGGGCACTGGTTCCAGACGAGTTTCGGAAACGACGGCTGGTCGTCCAGGAGGATCGCGCCGTTGCCCGTCGAGACGTGAACCGGGGCGAACAGCGTGGGCGTGGTGAGCACGAACTGCGAGACGCCGCTGCGCCCGTCGGAGGTCGTTGCCGTGACGTCGAGGTGGTACGAGCTTGCGGGTGCGAGGCCGGAGAGCGTCACCTGGTGCGTCGTGCCTGAGACGGTCGGCGCCGTCCACACGACCGGAACATCGAGCCCGTAGACGGCCCGTGACGTCGCCGCTTCGCTCGTGCTCCACGACAGCGTGGCCGAGAACGGTGTCAGCGCGACGGTGCGTACGTCGGAGATCTCTGGGGGAGGACCGCTGGGGACAGTGGGCGTCGTCGCGGTCGTCGAGCCCGTCGTCTCCGCCGGAGCATCCGTCGACGCGACGGTGGCGCCGCTGGGGAACGCCATGAAGGTGAGGTCGCGCGCGTACGGCGCCGAGTAGGAGACGGCGCCGCCGACGGGCGTGTCGCCCGCCGTCGCCGTCGACGCAGCCTCGACTCCCGAGACTCGCTGCAAGCCGATGGGCGCCTCACGTCCGGTGTAGAGGCCGGTAGGCCTGACGGGCCGGCGGCTCGTCGCGGGTGCGAACGCGAGGCCGGCTGCGGCTTCCTCCTGCACGCTCGAAGGCGATGCGGTGACTGCGCCGCCGGAGCCGGGCAGCCCGATCGTGAAGCCGATCGCGGTACCGGCAACGACCGCGAGCAGCAGCCAGCAGACGTGTCGCAGGGGCACGTAGTAGGAGTCGGCGTTTCAGCCCTGCTCCTCTCCCTCGGACGAGGGATCCCAGCCGCTTTACTACGCGCAATGCGGCGTCCCACGGCGGACTTGATGCTGCTCGGGACGGTCACGCTGTGGGCGTTCAACTTCACGGTTTCGAAGTACATCCTCGACGAGGGTTTCGCGCCGCTCGCCTACTCCTCCGTTCGGTACGCCTGCGCGGCGCTGATCTTCATCGCGATCACGCTCTCCTGGGAAGGCTCGCTGCGGGTCGGACGCGCGCAGTTGCCGCTCATGCTCGTCTGCACGGCGCTGCTCTTCGCGAACCAGCTCAGCTTCGTCTACGCGCTGAAGTTCACGACGGCGACGACCGTTGCGCTGCTGTTCGGGACGCTGCCGATCTTCACCGCAATCCTCGCCCGTGGTTCCGGCCTCGAGCAGTTGAGCGTCCGCTTCTGGACGGCGGCGCTCCTGTCCTTCGCCGGTGTCGCGCTGGTCGCGCTCGGCTCGGGAGGGAGCCTCTCCGCCAACCTCAAGGGCGACGCGCTCGCAGTGTCGGGCGCGATCACCTGGGCCGGCTACTCGGTGGCGATCTCGCCGCTGATGCGCCGGTACTCGCCGTTCCGGTTGAGCGCTGTCTTCCTGGGCGCGGTGACCGTGCCGCTGGCGCTCGTCGGGTCGCAGCAGCTCGCGAACCAGAGCTTCGACTTCGGCGCGCTCGTCTGGATCGGCTTCGCCTTCGCCGTCATCGGGCCGCTCGTGACGACGAACTTCCTCTGGTTCACGGCGATCGACCGCGTCGGGCCTTCGCGTGCCTCGCTCTTCGCGAACCTGCAGCCGTTCCTCGCGGCGATCATCGCCCTCCTGCTCCTGTCCGAGCCGATCACCACGCTCGAGGTCGTGGGCGGCCTCGCGATCGGCGGCGGCATCGTCCTCGCCTCGCGGCGTGCTCCGGCACCCGAGCCGCCTGCTGAGTAAGGCGCCGACTTGACGGCGCCGCATAGAGGCCGGGCGAGCTTCGCTCGCACGGCCGTCCAACCCCGATTGCTTGGGTCGTTACGGTCAGACCCTGCGCTGGGCTCTCGACTAACCTTCGAGCGTGGGGCAGACCGACGAATTCCCGATCGACGGCTGGGACCACCTCGAGTTCTACGTCGGGAACGCGAAGCAGGCCGCCTTCTACTACGAGCACGCGTTCGGCTTTACCCGTACCGCCTACGCCGGGCCCGAGACGGGCGTCCGCGACCGCACGTCGTACGTGCTCGAGCAGGACGACATCCGCTTCGTCCTCACGACGGGGCTGCGCCCCGACAGCGAGCCGACCCGTTTCCCCTGCGCGCACGGCGACGGCGTCAAGGACGTCGCGCTGACGGTGGCCGACGCGGGCGAGGCGTACCGCCACACGGTCGAACGCGGTGCGCGCGGGGTCGTCGACCCGCACTGGATCGAGGACGACTGGGGCCGCGTGCAGCTCGCCACGATCGCGACCTACGGCGAGAACGTGCACACGTTCGTGACCCGCACCGAGTACTCCGGCCCGTTCCTTCCGGGCTACCAGGAGATCCCGCGCACGAACGGCCAGCCTGCGACAGGCGTCGGCCTGAAGACCATCGACCACGTGGTCGGCAACGTCGAGCTCGGCCGCATGAACTACTGGGTCGAGTTCTACGAGCGGACGATGGGCTTCACGAACATCATCCACTTCGGCGACGAGCAGATCCACACCGAGTACTCGGCGCTGATGTCGAAAGTGATGGCCGATGGGCAGGGAAAGATCAAGTTTCCGATCAACGAGCCCGCCGAGGGCAAGCGCAAGAGCCAGATCGACGAGTACCTCGAGTACTTCGGCGGCCCGGGCGTGCAGCACGTCGCGCTCCTCAGTGACGACATCGTGCACACGGTCGAGACGCTCCAGGACCAGGGCGTCAACTTCCTCTCGACTCCGGATGCGTATTACCTCGATGCCGAGCCCCGCGTCGGCGAGATCGGCGAGGACTGGGACGATCTCAAGCGGCTGCGAATCCTCGTCGACCGCGACGAGGAGGGCTACCTGCTGCAGATCTTCACGAAGACGGCGCAGGACCGGCCGACGCTCTTCTTCGAGGTGATCGAGCGCCACGGCGCGCGCGGCTTCGGCGAAGGAAACTTCAAAGCGCTCTTCGAGGCGATCGAGCGCGAGCAGGCACTCCGCGGCAATCTCTAGTTTCCGGGAGCTGTTCGACGTGCCCGTGCGGCAGGCGTCGACACTCGACGAGACAGCACACCGCCCGTGGCCGGTTCCACAACGGCCCTGGGTCATGGGACAGACATGGGACGACCTGCTGTTCGTGCATTACCGCGTTCCCGTCGAGCGGCTGCGTCCGCTCGTTCCCGACGGGCTCGAAGTGCAGGAGCACTCCGGCAGCGGCTGGCTCGGAGTCACGCCGTTCGTCGTCACCGGGCTCCGCGCACGCGGCCTGCTGCCGCTTCCGTTCGCATCGAGCTTCCGCGAGCTCAACGTCCGCACGTACGTGACGCGTGACGAGAAGCCGGGGATCTGGTTCTTCTCGCTCGATGCGTCTAGCCGACTGGCCGTCGAGGCGGCGCGGCGCTTGTACCGCCTGCCTTACTTCGAAGCCGACATCTCGCTGCGTCGTCGCGGCGAGCAGATCCTGTACGACTGCAGCCGCGACGACGGCAAGGCGTTCAGCGCCGCGTACCGTCCGAACGGCGCCGTCTTCGGCGCGCAGCCCGGCTCGCTCGAGCACTTCCTTACTGAGCGGTACTGCCTCTACGCCGAGCACGGCGAGGCGTTGTACCGGGCCGACATCCACCATCGCCCCTGGCCGCTGCAGCCGGCTGAGGCGCAGGTCGACCTCAACACGATGCCGCCCGTCAAGGTGTCTGAAGGAGACCCTCTGGTGCACTACTCGTCGCGCCAGGACGTCGTCATCTGGCCGCTCGACCCCGCCTGAGCGGAGCGCAAGCCCAGACACGGTACGGCATCTATTCGAAGATGAAACGACTACTCACAACAGCCGTATTGCTCGCGGCCGCGCTGGCACTCGCGGCGGCGGGTCTCGCCGACCCCGGCGGGAAGGGCAAGGGCAAGAACAAGGGCCACAACACCCGCTTCTCCGCCCAGATCACCGTGACCGACAATGGGACGTGCGGTAACGGCTGGGCGACTGACACGAGCAAACGCACATGGAGCATCAAGCCGAACGGCAACGGGACGTTCCGCGTCGGCCGCCAGGACAAGGGAACGTTCGTCACGCTCGCGGGCCAGAGCCCGGGCGCATGCGATACGACCGGGAAGCACGGTCACCTCGTGAACGTCGGCGTGCGCGGCAAGTTCCGCGGCTACCTCAGGGGCACCGTGTCGGGCGGTACGTTCAATCCGAACGCGACGTGCAACGCCGCCTGCATCGGCGACACGAAGGCCTTCATCGCGGCCTTCTTCCCGGGCGGCACCTTCACGTGCAGCCAGGGCTACGCCGGATGCAAGTTCAACTTCGAGTACAGCTCGCCGGACAAGTCCCTCGTCTTCCACCACTGGCAGGACAAGGGCACGAACGGCGTCACCGAGCAGTTCACCGGCGACATCGCGAACTCGTAGTTCCTTAGCGAACGGGCCGCTTCGGCGGCCCGTTCTGTTTCACTAGCCGCGTGGACCCCCAGCGGCGGACAGCGCTCGTCTCGGTCGGCGCGGCGGCCGCACTGATCGTGCTCAAGCTCGGGGCCGGCCTGGCCTCGCACAGCCTCGGGCTGGTGTCGGAGGCGGCGCATTCCGGCACCGACCTGATCGCCGCCCTGCTGACCTTCTTCGCGGTCGGGGTCGCGGTCCGCCCTGCCGACGTGGCCCATCAGTACGGGCACGGGAAGGCCGAGCACTTGAGCGCGCTCGCCGAGGCGGCGATTCTCTCCCTCGTCAGCGTGTTCATCGCGTGGCGGGCGATCACGCACCTCGTCGGCAGCCGGGAGACGTCGGTCGAGGCGACCTGGTACGCGCTGACGGTGATCGGCGTCGTGATCCTGCTCGACCTCAGCCGGACCATCGTCAGCCGGCGTGCCTCGAGGCGCTACGCGAGCGCGGCGCTGTCGGCGAACGCACTCCACTTCGGCAGTGACCTTGCAGGCTCCGGCGCCGTGCTGATTGGCCTGCTGTTCGTGCGCGCCGGTTACGCCCGTGCGGACTCGGCAGCGGCGCTGTTCGTCGCGGTCCTCGTCCTGCTTGCCGCGGCTCGGCTGATGAAGAGGAACGTCGACGTGCTGATGGACCGCGCGCCGGCTGACGCCGAGGCTGCGGCGCGCGCGGCGATCGCCCACATCGAGCCCGCCGTGACGCTCGACCGCCTGCGCATGCGGCAGGCGGGCGCGCGGCAATTCGCGGACGTCGTGATCACCGTTCCGCCCGGCGCGGCGGTCGGGCAGGGACATGCCGCCGCCGACCGCGTCGAGGCGGCCCTGCACGATGCGCTCCCCGGCAGTGACGTCGTCGTGCACGTCGAGCCTGCGCACGACGAGGAGGCGATCCGCGACCGCGCGCACGCGGCGGCGCTCGGCGTCCCGAGCGTGCGCGAGGTGCACAACGTCAGCGTCCTGTACGTGGGCAGGAGAACGGAGGTCTCGCTGCATCTCAAGCTGCCGGGCGAGCTGACGCTCGAGGAGGCGCACGAGGTCGCGACGCAGGTTGAGCGGGCGATCAGGGAGGCCGCGCCGGAGGTCGACTCGGTGCAGACGCATCTCGAGCCCCTCGCCGAAGCGAGCGAGGGGCGGCGGGTCGCGGACGACACCGCCGAGCGCGACCTCGTGATGCGTATCGTCCGTGACATCACCGGACAGGACGCGCGCGAGCTGCGGTTCCTCCAGACCGAGGACGGTCTGGTCGCGCATCTGACGCTCGGGCTCGCAGGTGGGAGCCGGCTCAGCGACGCGCACGCACAGGCGAGCGAGATCGAGGAGCAGATCCGGCGCGCCCGTCCCGAGATCTCGGACGTCGTGGTGCACACGGAGCCGTGAGACTGTGCATGTTCACGCCGCGCGAGCTGGGGCTCGAGCGCGGCTGGCCGGGGTTGGTCGAGGGCGACAAGGTGATCCAGCTCGCCGCGCAGACGCTGCAGTCGTTCTTCACCGGCGGCGGCACAGCGCGCCACCACGCCGAGTACGACCTCGCGGACGTGGAGTTCCGGGCGCCGGTGCTCCAGCCGCCGTCGGTGCGCGACTTCTATGCGTTCGAGCAGCACGTGAAGACGGCGCGTGCTTCGCGCGGGCTCGAGGTGCCGCAGGAGTGGTACGAGATCCCGGTCTTCTACTTCTCGAACCCCGCTGCGATCTACGGCCCCGGCGACGAGATCCCCAGGCCAGCCGACACGAACGAGCTCGACTACGAGCTTGAAGTCGCCGCGATAGTGGGCGCCAACGGGCAGATCGGCGGCTTCACGATCATGAACGACTGGTCCGCGCGCGATCTGCAGCGCGCCGAGATGCGTGTCGGGCTCGGGCCGTCGAAGGGGAAGGACTTCGCCACGAGCCTCGGACCGATCGTCGTGACCCCCGACGAGCTCGACGGCAGCACCGGCTCGATGCTCGCGCGTGTCAACGGCGAGGAGCGCTCGCGCGGCAGCCTCGCCGACATGCACCACTCGTGGGAGACGATCGTCGCGCACGCCGCGCGCAACACGCGCCTCCTACCGGGCGACGTCCTCGGCTCCGGGACAGTCGGCACCGGCTGCATCCTCGAACACGGCGACGGACGCTGGCTGCAGCCCGGCGACGTCGTCGAGCTGGAGGTCGAGGGCATCGGCATCCTCCGGAATACGATCGCTAAGTGACCGATGTCGCAGTCGTCGGCGCGGGGATCATGGGCTCGGCGACCGCGTACGCGCTCGCGCGCGACGGCCGCGAGGTCACGCTGTACGAACAGTTCGAGGTCGGGCACACGCGCGGCTCGAGCCATGGCCGCTCGCGCATCGTGCGGCTCGCGTATCCGGAGGTCGGGTTCGTCGAGCTGGCGAAAGAGGCGTTCGCCGGCTGGCGGGAGCTCGAGCGCGAAGCCGACGCCGAGCTGCTCGAGCTGAACGGCCTGCTCGAGCTCGTGGACGATCCGGCGCAAGGGTCGAGCGCCGCGCTCGACGCCGCAGGCGCAGAGTACGAGCTGCTGTCGCCGGAGGGGGCCCGTGCACGCTGGCCCGTCGGCGTGCCCGACGGCTGGAGTGCGCTCTTCCAGCCCGAGGCGGGGATCGTGCGGGCCGATCTCGCGCACCGCGCATTCGTCGACCGTGCGCTCGCGCACGGGGCCGAGCTCCGCGAGCACACGCGCATCGACGCACTCGACGACGTCGACGCACGGGTTGTCGTCGTCACCGCCGGGCCGTGGGTGTCCCGCTTCTTCGGCGACCTGGCGGTGCACACGACGCGCGAGACGGTCGCCTACTTCCGCCGCGAGGGCGCGCCGCTGCCGTCCGTCGTCCAGCTCGACCCGGTCACGCGCGGGCACGCGCTGTACTCACTGCACGATCCCGTGCACGGACTGAAGGCGGGGACGCACCACGCCGGCGCCCGCGCCGGGCCGGACGAGGAGGGCGGCCCGGACCCGGCGCTCGTCGATCGCGTCGTCGAATGGGTGGGGCGCACCTATCCCGACGCCGACCCCGATCCTGTCGCCGCCGAGACGTGCATGTACACGACGACGCCGGACGAGCACTTCATCCTCGAGCGCCGCGGCCGCGTCGTGATCGGCTCGGCCTGCAGCGGCCACGGCTTCAAGTTCGCACCCGCGGTCGGCACCCGGCTGGCCCGAATGGCCCTCGATACGATGTAGCTCGTGCCGTTTTACCAGCACCTGGGGGACGTTCCGAGGAAGCGCCACACGCAGTTCCGCGACAACGGAACGCTCCTGACCGAAGAGGTCATGGGCATGGAGGGCTTCGTCGGGATGGAGTCCATCCTGTACCACCTCCAGTCGCCGTGCCGCGTGATGAAGGTCGGCGACTTCGAGCAGCTCGAGCGCAGAGAGTGGGTGCCCGATACCCACGCGCACCGCCACTTCAAGACCTACGACGTCGACGCGGAGGGCGACGGGATCACGGGCCGCCGCGTACTGATGTGGAACGACGAC
>VAXO01000063.1 GCA_005888435.1 Actinomycetota bacterium
TTTGCGGCGGCGCCGGTGGGACGGCTCGCCTCGAGCGCCTGGAAGCACAGGTAGCACTTCGGGGAGACGATCGCGGCTGCGTGGTCGATGAAGCGCGAGCGCTCGTGCACCGGCAGCGTCGGCTGCGCGACGTGCAGCATGAAGCGGTCGAGCGCCGCGTTGATCGCATCGTTGCCCTGCTCGGTGTGGCGCTCCATGGTCTTCGCGGCGACACGCAGTCGCGCCAGGTCGGCGTTCAGCTGCGCCCGTGCATGCGCACGCTTGGCGGCGACTTTCGAGCCGGTGCACTGAGGCCGCGGCTGCGACGCGGCGTGATGTGTTGTCCCGCCACAGCCGGCGAGCGCCACGACCAGGAGGACGACTGCGCCGCTACGCAGCGACGCCGGTGAACTGCGGAATGATCTCGTCGCCGTACGCCTTCAGGGTGTCTTCCTGCCCCTTCGTCATCAGATAGATGTTGAACTGGTCGACACCGATCGACTCTAGCTCCTTGAGCTTCTGCGTCGCCTGGTCGACGTTCCCGAGCACGCAGAAGCGGTCGACGATCTCGTCGGTGACGAACTCGCCGTGCTTCGCGCCGACGCGCGAGTGGTCCTTGTAGTCGTAGAACTTGCGCGCCTTCACGAACTCCGTCAGGTCTTTCGGGATCTCAGAGTTGTCGCCGTAGCGCTCGATCAGGTCCATGACGTGGTTCGAGACCATCGCCGGGAACCAGCGCGATTGCTCCCGCGCGTCGGCGATGTCGTCCGAGATGTGGCTCGGCGCGCCGACGATGCACTTCAGCTCGCTCGGATCGCGCCCGGCTTCCTCGGCGGCGCGCCGCGCGGTGTCCATGATCCACTGGATGATCACCGGGTCGGCGAGCTGGATGATCACGCCGTCGCCGACGTGGCCGGCGACCGCGAGCGCCTTCGGCCCGTAGCCCGCGATCCACATCGGGACGTCCGGCAGCTCGCTGCGCACCCACTTGAGCTCGAGCTCCTTCTCGTTCCACTGAACGGCGCGGCCGTTCATCAGATCCTTGATCATCGCGCAGCGCCGCTCGAATTCCGCGACGCGCACGGGCTTGAGCCCGACCACCCGGCGTGACGAGTCGCCGCGGCCGATGCCCATCACCATCCGACCGTCGGAGATGTCCTGCATCGTCGCGTACCAACTGGCCGTGATCGTCGGGTCGCGGATGCCGGGGTTCGTAACGAAGTGACCGAGCTTGATCTTGCTCGTCTGCGCCGCGGCGAGCGGCAGCGTCGCGTACGACTCCTCCCAGAGAACGTGCGAGTCGTAGGTCCACGCGTACTCGAAGCCGTGATCCTCGGCGAGCTTCATCAGCTCGATCATCCGCTGGTACGGCGGGTCCGGCAGGACCGTGACGCCGAAGCTGAGCATGGAGCCTCCCCGGTCGCTTGGCAGGGGACCGAGCATATCGCCGGCTATCCCGTCGCGACCCGCGGTAACTTCGACGGCAACACAGCGAACGCCGACAGAGCCCAGAGAAGGGCCACCACCGCGAAGCCGGCCCGCCCGTGGCCGGCGAATGAGAATGACACCCCGACCAGCGGCGCCCCCACGGCGATCACGAGCGTCGCGCAGGTGTTGATGAAGCCGATAGCCGCGCCAGGCGCGTCACGGCGAATCGCCTGCGCGCCGCTGAAAGCCGCGGCGAACGGCACACCGGCCGCGAGGCCGAGCACAGCCGCCCCGACGATCCGGACCGGTAGCGGCGCGTCGAGCAGGAGGAGGACCGTTCCGCCGGCGCCGCACAGCATGCTGAGCGCAAGCAGCGGTGCAGCCCGCGCGCCCCATTGCTGCAGGGCCCGCCCGCCGAGCGGACGGGTCACGAGTCCACCGAGAAGCGTGAGGGCCGCGACGGCGCCGCCGAGCTGCCGCCCATATCCGTCGTCCTGGAGCAGGGAGACAGTCCAGTTACCGATGATCACACTGAACGCGAACGACGCGGTGTGGGCGATCGCCAACGCATAGAGGCGCGAATCGCGGACGATCTCGGCTATCGGCGCCGCGCTCCGCCGCAGCGCCTCGCCCTTGCGGCGGTCGCGCGGCACGAGGAGCAGGCAGGGGAGGACAACGCACGCAACGATGAGGGCGGTCGCGTACGGCGCGCGCCAGCCGAAGGCCGAAGCGGCGAGCGGTACGACGGCCAGAGCCACGCCCCCGCCGCCCACAGCCGACGCGCCGTAGAGCCCCTGCGCCGTTGCCGATCCCACCGTCGCGCGAACGTAATCGCTCCCGGCAATGAACCCGATGCCTGTCCCGAGACCGGCGATCAGACGACCGAGGATCCCCAGCGGGAACGAGGCCGTGATGAGCGCGACGACGTTTCCGGCGGCGATCACGGCGAGCGCGATGCCTGCGAGCGTACGGGCGCCATGCCGGTCGACGAGCTTGCCCCCCGGGATCTGCATGATGAGGTGCGTCACGAAGAGGGCCGTCGTGAGCAAGCCGACGAGACCCAGCCGAATGCCGTATGCGTGCGAGACGACCTCGGCGGCCGGGCCGACGTTGGCGATGTTGTAGCCGACCGCGGCACCGATCGCGACGCCGGCCGCAGTCCCGGCTCGAGGTCTAGCGCGCTGCGCCAATCACATGCACAGCCAGCCGCCGTCGACCGGGAGGTTGATGCCGTTCATCGCCCGGTTCTCGAGCAGGAAGCGCGACGCGTTCACGACCTCGGCCATTGTCACGAGGCGTCCGGTGGGCGTGCGCTCCACGAGGGCGTCGAAACGCTCCTGCGGCATGTCGCGCCACTGGGGACTGTCGCCGACGATCGCCGGGTGCAGCGCGTTGACGCGCGTCGGTGCGAGCTCGATCACGAGCGTCCGCACGAGGCCGGTCACACCGCCGTTGACTGTCGTAACCGTCGTCGATCCCGGATAGGGACGATCACGCGCCAGACCTCCGAAGATGAGGATCGCCGAGTCCTCACCCATGCGTGAGGCAAGCGCATGGATCACCTGCGTGTAGCCGACGAGCTTCAACGTGACGAGCCGCAGTGCGGCGTCGATGTCGTATTCACGCACCTTGTTGACGTCACGCTCGATGGCCGCGAGCACGAGGTACTGCACGTCGTCCACGCCGGCGAGGGCGTCGGCGATGGAGTGCGGCTCCGCGAGGTCGAAGCCGAGGCCGCCAGCTGCGCCGATCTCGCCCGCAGCCGCCTCGGCCCCCCCTTGCTCCCTCCCCGTGATGACGACGTCACGGCCGTCGTCGGCGTAGGCCTTCGCAAGCTCGCGTCCGAGTCCCTGCGTGCCGCCGACGACGACGACGGTCCCATTGGCCATGACGAGTCCTTTCGCTTCGGGAAGGCTCGCCCCGCACGACGCCGCGGGGCGAGCCGTGAGGAGGAGCTGCTACGCGGTCGCCACCGGTTCCGAGGCCCAGTCCGGCAGGAGCTCGCCGCGCGAGAGGATGTGGTCCCGCGACTCGTCGAGCTTGCGGAAGATGTCGCCGAGATCCGCGCCGACCAGCTCGCCGTTTCGCTTGACGGCGCGGCCGGCCACGAAGACGGAGTCGACGTTAGAGGTGTCGGAGAACACGACGATCGTCCCCACAGGATCGACCATCGGCGCCGTGTTGATGGCGTTCACGTTGAGCAGGACGATGTCGGCCTGCTTTCCCGGTGCGAGCGATCCGACCTTGTCGTCGATCGCACAGGCGCGCGCGCCGTCGATCGTCGCGAACTGGAGAACGTCCCTGTGCGACAGCGTCGGCGCGAACGCGTCGTCGGGGGTTTCCGTGAAGGCGCCGATCCGCTCGTGCACGAGGGCGGTGCGCATCTGAGTGAACATTTCCCCCGGGACGCTCGAGACGACGTCGACGCTGAGCGACACCGGCACGCCACGCTGGAGCAGCTTGCCTGTCGGCGGCCTCCCGTGCCCCATCAGCATCTCGACGTACGGCGCGACCGATGCCGTGCCGCCGCTCTCCTTGATCAGGTCGAGCTCTTCGTCAGTCGAGTCGGTGCAGTGGATATACGTCGTGTCGGGGCCCATCAGCCCGAGGTCGTGCAGGTTCTTGACGTGGTTGACGTGGATGCCGGTCAGGCGCATCCCGACGTGGACGCTGATGCGGATGCCTAGATCGCGCGCCAGCTCCCAGTCGTGCTTCGCAACCTCGAAGTTCGAGTTTCCGGGTGCACGGGCCGCGAGCGCGAGCGTGATCAGCCCGTCGTCGGACGAGAAGTACGTGTCGCGGATGCGACGGATGTCCTCCGGATGCTCGAGCTCGCTGAACGCCCACCACTCGCCCCCCGTCGGCACGCCGTGCGCGTAGATGGCGCGGATGCCCGAGTCCTTCAGCCCCTGGATTGCGGCGTCCGAATGGTCCGGCGTGTTGTTGATGTGCGACCAATCGAGCAGCGTGGTCACACCGCCGTTCAGCGCCTCGAGCGCGCCCGCCTGGTTGCCGATGTGGACGTCTTCGGGCCGGTAGTGGCCGCCGACGCTGCCGAGCATGACGGCGAAGTAGTGGTCGAGCGTGCAACACGGCAGCACGCCGCGCACGGGCGTCTGCCACGTGTGTCGGTGCGTGTCGACGAAGCCGGGCATGACGATCATCCCGGTCGCGTCGACCTGTTCGGCTTCGGACGCCTCGAGACCGCGTCCGATCTCGGCGATCTTGCCGTCTTCGACGAGGACGTCGCCGTAGGGCACGTCGCCGACGTCGGGGTCCATCGAGACGACGAAGCCGTTGCGGATCAATAGCCGCTGCGAGCTCATCCCTCTCTCCTTGGTGGCCGGACACGGATATGCGACGGCGCGAGCGCCTTCGCCGCAGCAGAACGTGGCTTGCGCTGCCGCATGTACAGCGAGCATAAACGCCTCGTCGCCGAGGAGTCAACGCACAAACGCCCCACTCCAGGCATTTCGTTAAGCCGCAGTGGAAAAGCGTTCGGCCACAGTTGACACTCTCGGCCGGACGTGCACAAAATGCGGGCCTGGTCGCGGCTAGCTCTTCACCGTGGTGCCGCCCCGGATTGGGCGAGTTGTGAGCGCCTTCACCCCCACCGTCGGGCGAGCCGGCCTCGTCGCGAACGCCATCGTCGCGGCCCGCTTCCTGCCGATCTGGATCGCAACGGGTGCGCTCGCGATCGTCTCTGCGATCATCGCCCCGGACGCCTTGCAGAGCACGTCGTGGGCCTTCGTGCTCCCGTACATGACGATTCTGGCGGTCGCGGCACTCGGACAGATGCTCGTGGTGATGCAAGCCGGGATCGACCTCTCGACCCCGGGTGTCATGTTCTTCGGCGGCACTCTGCTCGTAGGCGTGGGCGCCGGCTCGAACGGCCGGCTCGCCGGCGCGGTCATCGCCTGCCTGGCGCTCGGCGCAGGCGTCGGACTGGCGAACGGCGTGCTCATCGGCGTCCTCAGGCTGAACCCGCTCATCGTCACGCTCGCAACGGGCCAGATCGTGCTTGCCTGGGGCGTCAAGTACTCGCGTGGCGTCGTCGAGGGAGGGAACGTGCCGGAAGCGCTCTCTTCCTGGGCGGAGCGCAAGCCGCTCGGCATCAGCGCCGTGTTCTGGACCGGCGCTGCGCTGACGCTCCTCGTCGCGTTGGTGCTTCGGTACACGGCCGTCGGGCGCCGCTTCCAGGCCGTCGGCGCGAATCCACGCGCCGCGTGGATGGCGGGCATGCACGTCCGGACGCATGTGGTGTTCGCGTATGTGGCAGCCGGGGTCCTCTACGCGCTCGCGGCTGTGCTGCTCGCCGGGGTGCGCATCAGCATCGACCCCGCCTTCGGCGCCGAGTACCTGCTCGCGCCGATCGCCGCCGTCGTGATCGCGGGCGCGTCGCTCGCCGGAGGCTTGGCCAGTGCAACGTCGACGTGGTTGGCCGCTCTCGCACTGACGCTGCTGACGCAGATGCTGCGCATTCTCGGCCTCTCCACGGCGATGCAGTTCATCGTCTTCGGCGCGGCGATCCTGGTGGGGATGCTCGTTTCGGGCGATCGAGTCGCGGCGCTGCTCGGCCGCGTCCTACGGCCGGCTGAGGCGCCGTCGCGACCCGCGGCGGCACAGACCAATACAGGGGCTACATGACGAAAGGAGGCACGATGCACGTACGGAACAGGAGCGCATCGAGGCGGCTCATGACGATCGGTGCGGTCCTCGTAACGATGCTCGTGGTCGTCGCGGCGGGGCAGGGTGCGGGAGGCTTCGGCGAGACATACAAGGCGAAGACAAGCACGCTCAAAAAGGCGCTTTTCAACGCCAAGCTCCTGCCGGCGAACAAGATGGCTCGCAACATCTCGCTCGCCGCGCTAGGGCGGTCAGAGAAGAAGGTCAACCTCAACCTCGCGCTCAAGTGCTGGAAGAACAACGGTTGCAGCACGGGCACGGGCGGCAAGCTGAAGGTCGCATACGTCGAGGGCTTCGGCGAGAACGTCTTCCGCCAGATGTCGAAGATGGAGTTCATCCTCCAGGCGCTGACGTATCCGCAGATCGGCAAGATCATCTACACCAGCGCGCACTCGAACCCGGCACAGGCCCTGACCGACTTCCGTGCGGCGATCTCGCAGCACGTGAACGTGATCGTCACCTACCCGGACTTCGGCGACGCGATGCTGCCGGTGTTCAAGGAGGCGACGAAGGCCGGCATCCCGGTGGCGACGTACGCATGGGGCTACGTGACCGGGCCGGGCAAGAACTACCTCACCGTCGTCGGCGAGGACACATGCCGGCTCGGCAAGGCATACGCCAAGGTGATGAACAAGTACGTCAAGTCCGGGAACATCGCCTTCCTCGGCGGCTTCCCCGGCAACCCGCTGTCACTCGGTTGGCAGAAGTGCGAGAAGCCGGCCCTGAACCCGAACATCCACGTCGTCGCAACCGAAGCGACGAACTGGGATCCCTCCAAGGTGCAGGAAGTCGTCTCGGGGATCCTCGCGCGCTATCCCGACATCAAGGGCTGGAGCTACGAGTACGGGCTGGGCATGGCGCAGGGCGGCCTCGCCGCGTACAAGGCTGCAGGGAAGCCGTTCAACACCGTGCTGACGCTGCGAACCGACGACGTCGGCATGGGCTGCGCGTACGACCGGCTGAAGAACAAGAACCTCCGGGTCTTCTACTACACGTCAGGAAACCCGCAGATCCGCGTGGCCCTGACCGCCGGGTTGATGAAGCTGAAGGGGGCAAAGATCCCACCCCAGATCGTGTTCCCGATCCAACTGCAGGACCAGTCGAAGCGCGACCAGTGCGTCAAGGGCTATCCAGAGCAAGCGTCCGCGACGTCGCTGATCCCGCTGAGCCTGCTCCACAAGATGTACCCGTAGGAGGAACCTGAGCGACCAAGAGGATGTCGATTCCCGGGCCCGAGAGACCCGTCGTGCTCGCCCTCGGCGGCGTGTCGAAGGCGTTCGGAGCAGTGCAGGCGCTCCGCGACGTCAGCTTCGACTGCCGCGCAGGCGAGGTGCACGCGCTCGTCGGGGAGAACGGGTCCGGGAAATCGACGCTGCTCGGCATCGCGAGCGGCTTCCTCGCTCCCGACGGCGGCGCCGTCGAGATCGGCGGACACCGGCGCCGGCGCGGCTCGCCCGCTGAGGCGCGCCGTTTCGGGCTCGGGATCGCCTACCAGGCGTATTCCCACGTCCTCGATCTCTCCGTTGGCGAGAACCTCTACCTGGCGGTGCCGCAAGAGGAGCAGCCCCGTTTCGGCCGGATGGAGGAGTGGGCGTCGGCGAGACTCGAGGAGTTCAAGCTCGAGCTGCCGGTGAGCGCGCGCGTGCGGGCGCTCTCACTCGTGCAGCGGCAGCTGCTCGAGGTTGTGAAGGCGCTGCTTGCGAAACCGAAGGTGCTCCTCCTCGACGAGCCGACGACGGCACTCGGCCCGAAGGAGGTCGAGCAGCTGCACGAGCTCGTGCTCCAACGCAGTCGGGCGGGAGTCGGAATCGTCTACGTCAGCCATCGCCTGCCCGAGGTGCTCGGCATCGCCGACCGCGTGACTGTCTTACGAGACGGCGTCGGCCAGGGCACGTTCGACGCGGCAGGGATGTCGGAGGAGTCGCTCGTCGCGTTGATGATCGGACGGCCACTCCAGCACGCGTTCCCCGAGCGCAACGGCGGCGCACGTCCGTCCGACGTCCTGCTCGCCGTTTCGGGCCTGCGCGGCGAGCGCTTCGGGCCGATCGATCTCGTCGTCAAGAAAGGCGAGATCCTGGGCCTCGCCGGCGCCGAGGGCAACGGACAGGTGCAGTTCCTCCGGGCACTTGCAGGCGTCGAGCGTCCGACGGGGACCGCGTCGTGCAACGGAAAGGAGCTCGACAACAAG
This sequence comes from Actinomycetota bacterium, assembly GCA_005888435.1. Classification (GTDB taxonomy): domain Bacteria; phylum Actinomycetota; class Thermoleophilia; order Gaiellales; family Gaiellaceae; genus 3-1-20CM-4-69-9. The sequence continues at coordinate 8,282 of VAXO01000063.1, forward strand.
TCGCCGCTCGCGGCGCTCCGCGCGGGGGTGGTGCTGCTGAGCGGGGATCGCACCGGCGAGTCGCTCTTCCCGGTGCTCAGCGTCCGAGCCAACACGACCGTGCAGGTGCTGCGCCGACTCGCACCCTGGGGATTTCTGCGGCGCGGCCGTGAGCGCCGCACAGTCACCGAGATGGTGCGACGACTTCGCATTCGAATGGCATCCGTCGAGCAGCCGGTGCAGTCGCTCTCCGGAGGAAACCAGCAGAAGGTCTCGCTGACGCGCCCGTTCCTGCGCGGTGACGTGCGAGTCATCCTCGCCGAGGAGCCGACGCAAGGCGTCGACGTCGGCGCGCGCTTCGACATCTACGAGGCGCTGCGCGCGAAAGCCGACGAAGGCGTTGCGATCATCGTCAAGTCGAGCGATCCACTGGAGCTGGCGGGCCTCTGCGACCGCGTTGTGGTGATGTCACGCGGGACGATTGTCGACGAGATCCAGGGAGCCGACCTCGGCGAACGGAGAATCGTCGAGGCGATCGTCGGCGGCCGGGTCATGCAGGGCACGGCGTGAGCATTTCACGCGCCTGGCTGCCGCTCGCGCTGATGACGACGCTCATCGTCGCTCTCGGCGCCTACGCCGCGATGCGCCAGGACGCGTTCCTGACGACCTACAACCTCGGCAACCTGTTGCTCAGCACGATGCCGCTCGCGCTCGTCGCGATCGGTCAGACGAACGCGCTCCTCGTGGGCGGCTTCGACGTCTCGGTCGCGGCGCTCATGACGATGTGCGTCGTGGTCGCTTCGTTCACGCTGCAGCCCGACAAATCGTGGGACGTACTGCTCGTCGGCGCGCTTGCGGTCGTCGGCGTCGGCCTCGCCACCGGCGTCTTCAACGCGACGCTGATCCGCGTGCTGAAGCTCCCCTCGATCATCGCCACGCTCGGCACCCTGAGCATCCTCGAGGGGGCGGCGCTGCTCCTGCGCGACCATCCCGAAGGCTTCATCAACCCGAATGCCATCGAGGCCCTCAACGCGGGCGTCAGCTTCGTCCCCTACGCGTTCATCGGCGTCGTCGTGCTCGCCGTGCTCGCGGACATCTGGCTCTACCGGACACGCACCGGCCTGGCGCTCCGCGCCGTCGGCCTGGACGACAGCTCCTCGCGGCGCCTCGGCATGGCGACGGGGCGCACCGTCTTCCTCGCGTTCGTCATCTGCTCGCTGATGGCCGCTGTGGCCGGGTTCTACTCGGCGGCGCAGGTGCAGATCGGGTCGCCGATCATCGGCAACTACGCGCTCGAGAGCATTGCTGCCGCCGTGCTCGGCGGCGCGAGCCTCGCCGGCGGCAAGGGATCGTTCGTCGGCACGCTGCTCGCGGCCCTGTTCCTGACCGAGATCAGCAACGTCCTGCCGCTGTTCCAGCAGCCGACGGAGTACGCGCAGATGACGATCGGCGTCTTGATCCTTCTTGCGCTCGTGCTCTACCAGGCGCCGGAGCTGCTGGCGCGGCTGCGCACCAGCTGGGGCGGCGTCGGGCGCTTACGGACGCGCCAGGGCGAGGCGGCCGGGTAGCTACTCGCCGCGTGGGTCGGCCTTGCGGCCGATCACGACCCAGACCGCGTGCACCGGTTCGTCGCCGATCGTCCACAAGCGGTGCGGTGACGACGAGTCGAAGGCGATCGAGCCGTCCGGTTCGAGCTCGTACTCCTCGAACCCCACGCGTACGCCGAGCGTCCCGCTCGTCACGTAGCCGTACTCCCTGCCGCCGTGTGTCATCAGCGCGTCCTCGGGACACGACTCCGCCCCGACCGGGTACGTGACGTAGAGGAACTCGACCTCCGTGTCGCTGTGCGGCGTCAGCCGCTCCCACCGGACACCCGACGCCAGGTTGATGACGCGCCGCGTCTCCGGTCGCTCGGCGAGGCCGTCGGCGCCGCGGAGCTGCTGCGGGACGGTGCGTTCGGGAGACCGTGAGTCGCCGAAGACGTCGCTCATGGTCATGCCGAGCTCCGTGACGAGCGCGTAGAGCGTGCTGACGGACGGATTGACGCGGTCGAGCTCGATCTGCGAGACAAGGCTGGGCGAGACGCCCACTCGCCGCGCGAGCTCGCGCAGGCTGATCTGCAGCCGCTCGCGCTCCGCGCGCAGGCGGCCGCCGACCTTGGAGCTGTCGAGCGTGCCGGTTGCGGGCGCGGGCTCGCTCATCGCAGACGGCGCCGGATCTCCGTCGCGATCCGCTCCGCTCCCGGCAAGAACAGATCCTCGAGCGGCGGGCTGTACGGGATCGGCGTGTTCGGAGTGGCGATCCGCCATGCGTCGTCAAGGTAGCCGAGCGCATGCTCGGCGACGGAAGCCAGCACCTCACCCGCCCACCCGCCGGTCACCGGGCCTTCCTCGACCACGACGATCCGGTTGGTCCTCCGGACCGACGCCAGCACCGTCTCGAGATCGAAGGGACGAAGCGTGCGCAGGTCGACGACCTCCACCGAGATGTGATCGCGCTCGAGCACGTCCGCGGCCTCGAGCGCGTCGTGCACGCCCTTCATCGCAGTCACGAGCGTCACGTCCGTGCCTGCGCGTACCACGGCTGCCTCGCCGAGGCGCGCCTCGGCGCCGTCGACCTCACCTTCGAGCGTGTAGAGGCGCTTGTGCTCGAAGAAGAGCACCGGGTTGTCGTCCCGGATCGACGCCTTGAGCAACGCCTTGGCGTCGGCCGGCGTAGCTGCGGCCACGATCTTCAGCCCCGGCACTCCCATGAACCAGGACACCGGCATCTGCGAGTGGATCGCGCCGAAACGCCCGCCGGCGCCGACGACGGAGCGGATCGTCAGCGGCACGCTCACCTGCTCCTGCGTCAGGAACCAGTACTTCGTCGACTGGTTGACGAGGCTGTCCATGGCGAGTGTCAGGAAGTCGCCGAACATGATCTCGACAACCGGCCGCAGTCCGTGCACGGCGGAGCCGAAGGCCGCCCCCGCGAGTGCCAATTCGGAGATCGGCGTGTCGAAGACTCGCTCCGGCCCGTACTTGTCGTACAGCCCCGTCGTCGTCGCGAACACACCGCCGGCGACGGCGACGTCCTCGCCGAAGAGAATTACCCGCTCGTCGGCGGCGAGCTCCTCGTCGAGCGCGTCGCGGATCGCTGTGCGGAAGGCGACCGCGGCCATTACGACGCCAGCACGAGCGGACGCTCGAGCAACTCGCCGAGGCGGGACAGGAAGCGGGCGCCGTCGGCACCGTAGACGACACGGTGATCGCAACTGAGAGTCACGGTCATAGCGTTGCCGCTGATGCCGCCGACGGCCAGGATCGCGACCTGCGGCGGATCGATGATCGCGGTGAAAGAGCGGACGCCGAACATGCCGAGATTCGAGACCGTGAAGGTGGCGTCGCGCAAATCCTCCGGCTGCAGCGTGCGCCTTCGCGCAGCCTCGGCGAGGCGGCGCGTGTCGGCCGCGATCTCGGCGAGCGTCTTGCGGTCGGCGTCGTGCACGACCGGGACGAGCAGTGCATCGTCCGTTGCGACCGCGATGCCGACATTCACGCGTGCGTAGCACTCGATCTTGCCGTCGGCGTACGAGGCGTTGAAGCGAGGGAACTCCCGCAGGAGCAGCGCTGCAGCCCTGACGACGAAGTCGTTGATCGACGGCGTCTCGGCGCCTTCTTCGCGTGCGCCGGCCCGCAGGGCGGCGACCAGCTGCATGTTCATGTCTGCGGAGACGGTGAAGACGGGAATGGTTGTCGCCGACTGCGCCATCCTGCGCGCGATCGTCGCCTGCGTCGCGGTCAGCTCGACGACGCGTGTCTCGCCCTTTCCGGCGGCCGACGGTCGCTCCGGCACCGGCGCGCCGGCGGGCTCGGCCGCCTGCTCCACGTCCTCGCGCGTGATGCGCCCGCCAGGCCCGCTGCCGGCGATGCCATGGAGCGACACGCCGAGCTCGACCGCTGTGCGGCGTGCGACTGGAGTCGCGTTCGGACGTTCTCCGTCCGCGGCGGCCGGTGCGGCCGGCGGGTCCGTGCCCGCGCCGTTCGCGAGGGTCGCGATCGGCTCGCCGATCCCCACCGCAGCTCCTTCAGGTGCCAGGATCGAGTCGAGCCGTCCGTCTGCCTCGGCCTCGTAGACGACGGTCGCCTTGTCGGTCTCGACCTCGATCAGCGCCTCACCGCGTGTGAACGAGTCACCGGGCGACTTGAGCCAGCGCACGATCACGGCGTCTGCCATCGAGTCCGACAGCTTGGGCATGGTCAGCTCGCGCGCCACGACTTCAATCCTTGAACTCCTTGCTCTCGAGCGCCGTCGGAAACGGGGCCGCAAGGCCGGCTGCTCGCATCCGGTCGAGCTGCTCGCTCGTCTCGCGCGCGACATCATCGAGCCGTCCGGCGTCGATGCCGTCGGCCTCGAGCTGCGCGCGAAGTAGCACGATCGGATCGCGCGCCTTCCATTCGTCGAGCTCGCCCTCCGGCCGATACGCGCCCGGATCGCTGCGCGAGTGGCCGACGAACCGGTACGTGATGGCTTCGATGAAAGCGGGCCCGTCACCGGCGCGTGCATGTGCGAGCGCACGGGCGGCCGCCTCCCGCACCGTCCAGACGCTCATTCCGTCGATCGTCTCGGCCGGGACGTCCATGGCCTCGGCCCGCCCGCGAATCTCGCCCGCCGTCACGGAACGGAACGACGTGTATTCCCCGTAGCCGTTGTTCTCACAGAGGAGAACGAGCGGGAGCTTCAGCACCCGGCAGAAGTTCAGGCACTCGAAGACGTAGCCCTGGTTCATCGCCCCGTCGCCGAAGTAGGCGACGGCGACCCCTCCGCTCGTTCGCTTGAGTGCGAGCGCCGCGCCGGTCGCGGCCGCGATGCTGCCGCCGACGATCCCGAACGAGCCGATCAGACGATCGTCGAGCGAGTTCACGTTCATCGAGCCGGCGCGCCCGCCGTTGATGCCGGACTCCCGTCCGAGCATCTCGTCGAGCAGCTTCTGCGGATCGACACCGAGCGCGAGTGCGTGGCCGTGCCCGCGGTACGTCGCCGCGACGCGGTCGCGGTCCTCGAGCAGGCTCGCAACGCCTGTCGCGATCGCCTCCTGTCCTGAGTACAGGTGCGTCGTCCCGTAGATCTCGCCCTTCAGGAACAACGACTGGACGAGATCCTCGAAGCCGCGGATCAGCAGCATCTGCCGGTAGAGGCGCGTGTACAGCTCGAGGTCGTCGAGCACGCCGGTCGGCGCCTTCTCGCTGACGCGACTCATGCGGCACCCACGCTCGCGTCGGACTGCAGTCGTTCGCGGAGATAGTCCCAGTCGCGCTCGTGCCGATACGAATGTCGCGGCGGTGGAGCGGGCGCTGACGTCTCGAGCCACCGGACAGACCCGCCTTGCGCCTCGTAGAAAGCGTGCACGCAGCCCGTAGCCGTCCAGAAGACATCACCCGGCCTCAACGTGTAACGGTCGCCGTCCGCGATGACGTCGACCTCTCCCTCGAGGATGTAGTACGACTCTTCGAACGGATGGTCGTGCGGGTGCACGAGTGCCCCCGGCTGGTACGCAACCATGAACATCGTGTGTAGCTGCGCGTCGAGGCGCTGGTCGACGAGCATCTTCACGGCGATGCCGCTGTACGCGAGGACGGCCGTGGCCATGCTGGCGGAGACCAGCGGCGCTCCCAGCGCCAGGGCGCGCTTCAACGTCTCGACGTCCAGCTCGCCTTCCGTCAGCAGGAAGAGGTTGCGATTGCGCGGATCGCGGACGTCGAGCGCCTCAGCCGCGCTTTCCGGCGCCGGCCCCAGGAAGAAGGTGTCGCTTGCGTCGGCGCGCGGCCGCGGCGCGGCCATCTCGATCCAGCGCGCGGCGCCGTGAGAGCGGAACGCGTGCGGGACGCCGACGGGAACGCAGCCGCACGCTCCAGGCTTGAGCCCGACGCCGCGGCCCTCGAGATAGAGCACGGGATCGCCCTCGAGCACGTAGAAGCTCGTCTCGAACGAGTGGAGGTGCTCGTCGACGTGACCGTCGACGAGTGAGACGAGCGTCAGCGCCATGTGCGTCGACCCGAGCGCACCGCCGACGACGCGACACGTCGTCAGGCCGCTGGACCTGCCCGGCAACGCGTCCGCGAGCTCCATGTCCTCCCGCCGGACGAGCCGGTACCCCGGCATCCCGTCCCCGAGCTGACGTGTCCCGGTCTCGGAGCTCACCGGGGGACGCCGGCCGGTTCGACGATCGCCGATGCTGCCACCGTGTCGGCCGTCACACCGGCGCCGTCTGCACCAGCGTCATCGCCACCGCGCTCGACGAGATCGGCGCCCCGCACGTATGTCCTGCCGGCGACGAGGAGCTCTTCTGCCGGGAAGCGAGTCAGGATCTCGTAACCCGTCGGCGTGACGACCACCTCTTCTTCGATGCGCGCTGCAGAGCGTCCGTCGGTTGCGGCGCAGTACGTCTCGAGCGCGAAGACCATGCCTTCCTCGAGCGCAACCGGGTGCTCGAGCGAGTGAACGCGCGAGATCATGGGCGACTCGTACAGCCCGACGCCGATCCCGTGCCCGAACTGCAATCCGAAGCACGTCTCCTCGTCGGGGAAGCCGAGCTCTTCGGCCGTCGGCCAGACCTCGGCGATCTTGTCCGTCGTCATGCCGGGACGGACGAGCGCAATCGCCGAGTCCAACCATTCGCGACATTGCTTGTACGCATCGAGCTGCGCCGCGTTGACGCCACCGACGTTGAACGTGCGGTAGTAGCACGTCCGGTAGCCCATGAACGAATGGATGATGTCGAAGAACGCCTGGTCACCCGGGCGCAGGAGCCGGTCGGAGAAGACGTGCGGGTGCGGATTGCAGCGGTCGCCCGAGACGGCGTTGATCGCCTCGACCTGCTCGGACCCCATCTCGAACAGGAGCTGATGCGCCCGCGCCACGATCTCGTGCTCGTAGACGCCGGGGCGCAGCATGCGGTAGATCTCTTCGTAGACCGCGTCCACGAGGCCGGCGGACTGGTCGAGCAGCGCGATCTCCCGGGGTGTCTTGATCTTGCGAGCCTCGAGAAGCACTTGGGATCCGTCTGTCACCTGGACGCCCGCACGCTGCAGGGCCTCGATCGTGACCAGGTCGGCCATGTCGACGCCGAGCGGATCGTCGAACAGGCCGTGCTCGCGCAGCTCGTTCGCGATGCGCTGCCCGAGGCGGTCGGGGATTCCGGTCTCGACGGGCATCGCACCGCGCATCGGCGCTACCCCGGCGCGGAAGTTCTCGGGCGGCAGCCAGGGCGCGAACAGCTGGTGATGCCGCGCGGCGGAACCGAAGTCCCAGAGGATGGGGTCTCCGCCGCGAGGTAGCAGCGCGAAACGTGCGTTCTTGTCGCGCGCCCACTCGCCGATGTGCGTGCTCGTGACGTAGCGGATGTTGTTGGGGTCGAACATGAGCAGAGCGCCGAGCTCGGACGCCTCGAGCGACGCCTTCGCGCGCTCGAGGCGCTCTTCACGGAGACGCGCGAAGTCGATGCGCTGCTCCCAGTCGACCGCGCGTGTCGCGTCGGGCGACGCATTGGATCTCTGTCTCGTGGTCACCGGACCGCCTCCTGATCCCGGTCGGGGGACGCGCTTCGCAGATGGAGGAAGAGCGCCATGAAGTCGTCATCTGCATAGCCGGCTTCGATCGCCGAGCGCAGCAGCTGCTTGAGCTCGTGCGCGAGCGGAAGCTCGACCCCGTTCTCGCCTGCCGCTTCGAGCACGAGATCGATGTCCTTTTCCATCAAGGCGGTCGTAAAGGTCGCCGAGAAGTCATCGCGCAGGAGCGGTTCCGTCTTGTACTTGACGAACGGCGCGCCTGCCGCCGAGGTACCCATCACCTCGAGCAGCGCCGCCCGCGAGACACCGGCCGACTCGGAGAGCACGAGCGCCTCCGACATCAGCTGCGCGAGGCCCGCGATCACAAGATTGATTGCGAGCTTGACGATGCGCGCCTCCTCGCCGTCTCCCACGTGGTGAACGGTTGCGCCGATCGCCCGCAGGACGGGGTCGGCGCGCTCGAGCGTTGCGCGCGGCCCGGACACGATGAAGCTCAGGTTCCCCGCCCGGACGACGGTCGGGTTCCCGCTCACCGGCGCGCGGAGATAGTCGACGGAAGCGGCCGCGGCGAGCGAGGCGACCCGCGCCGATGCCGCGGGCGAGACGGTGCTCATGTCGGCGAGCACGGTGCCCGGCCGGCAGGCGGGAATCACGTCGGCGGCCACCGCTTCGAGGGCATCGTCGTTGGCGAGCGACGTCAGGACGACGTCGACTCTGGCGGCGAGCTCGGGGGCCGTCGCGGCCACCGTGGCGCCTCGGGCCGCTATCGGAGCCGTCTTTTCGAGTGTCCGGTTGTGGACGACCAGCGGAAAGCGGGCCTCGAGCAGGCGCTCTGCGATCGCCGTGCCCATGTTGCCGAGGCCGATCAGTCCCACGGCGAGACGCGGCTCGTGAGAGGGACTCACTGTCCAGTATGAATAAACGAATGGTCGTTCCGGGTCAAGCGCCGGTGTACAGCCGGCCGTGCTGACTAGCCCGTAACGCGCTCGATCGTCTTTGAGACGAGCTTGTCGAGCGCCTGCACGGAGAGCTCGAGGTGGTCGGGCTTCGTGTCCTCGAGCTTCGTGTGAGAGAGGCCCCGCAGCGACTGCACGAAGAGCATCACGGTCGGGACACCGGCGCGCGCGACCTCGGCGGCGTCGTGCAGCGGGCCGCTCGGCAGCCGATGCGACGAGCCCGCGACCTCCTTGATCGACTCGTCCGCGAGCTCGATCAATCCGTCGTCGAACAGGATCGGCTCGATGTTCCAGATCCGCTCCCATTCGACCTCGACGTCCTCTGCCTGCGCGAACCGTTGCGACGCGTCCTTCGCTTCCTGCAGCATCGACGCGAGCGTCGCCCGGTCGAGGTGCCGCTGGTCGAGCAGGCACTCGGCCGTCTCGACGACAGACGTCACGATCCCCGGCTTGGTGACGACGCTACCGATGGTGCAAACGGCACCCTGGCCGGTGCGCTTCGCGATCTCGCGGATCTCCAATTCCAGCCGCGCCACGCCGGCCAGCGCGTCGCGCCGCTTGTCCATCGGCGTCGACCCCGCATGCGCGGCCTGGCCGCGGAAGGTGACCTGGTGCCGCTCCACGCCGAACGTCCCGAGGACGACACCGAGCGGCAGGTCCATCGACTCGAGCACCGGGCCCTGCTCGATGTGCAGCTCCAGATACGCGGCCGCGCCCTCCAGCTCGGAGCGGGCTTCCAAGGCCGAGTCGAGCTGCACGCCGTGGGCGCTCAGCGCATCCGGCAGCGCGATGCCGTCGGCGTCCTTGCGCGAACGCAGCTCGTCCTGATCGACCATCGAGCCCGCAGCGGCCGACGACCCGAACAGCGAGCGGCCGAACCTCGCTCCCTCCGGCGCAGCACCTCGACGCCTGCCATGACGTTCAGGCAACCGTCGAGCCAACCGCCGTTCGGGACGGAGTCGATGTGGCCGCCGAGCAGCACCGCGCGGTCTGATGCGCCGTGCAGCGTGAACCACTGGTTGCCGGCGGCGTCGATCGTCTCCTCCGCCCCGGTCTCGGTGACCCTCGCGCGCAGCCATTCGCGCGCGCGCTCCCACGTGTCCGTCCACGCGACCCGCTGTGCGCCGTTGTCGTCTCCCGTCAACTCCTGCAGCTCGCGCAACTCGGCGACCGTCCGGCCGGGGTCGAGGGGCATAGAGCGACCCTACAACGATGTGGTAAGCATCGTCTCGTGTCGGCGATCGCGCTCGAACGACCGCGCACGCGAGCGGTCGCCATGCGCCGCGGCGTCGGGCGCGTCGTGCTCTTCGTGCTCGTGCTCGCCGTGCTCTGGGGGCTCTGGGAGGGCTACCGGTGGCTCTGGATGCGCGAGGCGTGGACCTGGCCGTTCGTCGTCGACGAGACGTCGATGCCGCACCTGCACAGCATCTTCCAGGCCCTCTGGTCGAGCGCGCGGCCCGGCGGCGTCGGCCCACGGCTGATCACGATCCTCTTCCACTCCGCGCTCTTCACGGCCAAGGAGGCCGCCGTCGGCTTCGCGCTCGGCGCGGTGCTCGGCTTCTGCCTCGGCGCGCTGCTCGCGCACTTCCGCATCCTCGCTCGCGGATTCCTGCCGTGGGTCGTCGCGTCGCAGACCGTGCCGATCCTCGTCGTCGCGCCGATGGTGGTCGTCTGGCTGAACCCGAAGCTGCCCGGCCGTTTCCAGGACTGGGGTGCTGTCGCCGTGATCGCCGCGTTCCTGACGTTCTTCCCGGTGACGATCAACACGATCCGCGGGCTGCACGCCGCCGACCGGCGCGCACTCGAACTGATGCGCTCCTATGCCGCGGGCAACTGGCGCATCCTCTGGAAGCTGCGCTTCCCTGCGGCGCTGCCGTACATCTTCGCCGCGCTGAAGGTGTCGGCGACCGCGAGCGTCGTCGGCGCGATCATCGGCGAGCTGCCGTCTTCGATCCAGGACGGGCTCGGCGGGCAAATCATCAACTACAGCCAGTACTACACGACGCAACCAACAGGCCTCTGGGCGACGAACGTCATCGCCGCGGCACTCGGCATCACCTTCTTCCTGATCATCCTCGTCGCCGAGAAGCTCGTCGTGCGCCGCGCGCCGGAGAACGTTGCGTGAGACGACGCTTGCGTCGTCTCCCCCGGGCTGCACGCGCTCCGCGCGTACAGCCGTCCGAACTGACCAGTCGAAACGCCGACCGTCAGGAGAAACGGCCATGAGCGTCGTCCAGATCAAGGACGTGACGAAGCGCTTCGGCGAGACGACCGCGGTGGAGGGAATCGACCTCGAGATCGAGCCCGGCGAGTTCGTCTCGCTGATCGGCCCGTCGGGCTGCGGCAAGTCGACGCTGCTGCGGATCATCGGCGACCTGATCCAGCCGACGTCCGGCACCGCGACCGTCAACGGGAAGCCGGCGCGCCAGGCGCGCATCGACCGCGACTACGGCATCGTCTTCCAGGACGCCGTCCTGTACGACTGGCGCACGGTCTCGAAGAACATCGCGCTGCCGCTCGAGCTCGCGCGCTGGGACCGGCGTCGCCGCGTGGACAAGGTGAAGGAGATGCTCGAGCTGGTCGAGCTGAGCGGCTTCGAGAACCACTACCCGTGGCAGCTCTCGGGCGGGATGCAGCAACGCGTCTCGATCGCGCGCGCACTTTCGTTCGACCCGGCGCTGCTCTTGATGGACGAGCCGTTCGGCGCCCTCGACGAGATGACGCGCGAACGCCTGAACATGGAGTTGCTGCAGATCTGGGAGGCGAGCAGTTCGACGGTCGTGTTCGTCACGCACTCGATCGCGGAGGCCGTCTTCCTCTCGACGCGCGTCGTCGTGATGTCGCCGCGCCCCGGGCGGATCTCGAACGTGATCTCGATCGACCTCCCGCAGCCGCGCACGGCGACAACACGCGAGGAGCCTCACTTCTTCGAGCTCGTCACCGCAGTGCGCGAAGCGCTCCACCTCGGCCACGACCTGGAGCGCGCCCCGGTATGAGCACCACCCCCGCAGCGGTCCAGCCCGTCCCTCGCGGCGGCCTGGGCCGGCTCGTCGGCCGCCGGGTCGTCGACTGGCTGCCGGCGGTCGTCGTCCTCGTCGGCGTGATCGGCTTGTGGGAGGTGCTGATCCGCGCGCTCGACGTGCAGGCGTTCCTGCTGCCGAAGCCGTCCGAGATCGCGCGCACGTTGTGGGACAACCGGCACGAGCTCTGGACGGCCGGGTGGTTCACGTTCCAGGAGGCGCTCGGCGGGTTCCTGCTCGGCTCCGGGCTCGCGATCATCGTCGCGCTCGTGCTCGCACGCTGGCGCCTGCTCGGCGCCGCACTACTGCCGTTCGCGATCGCCGCCAACGCCATCCCGATCATCGCGTTCGCCCCGATCACGAACACCTGGTTCTCGCCGCTGAACAAGAGCTCGAAGATCGTGATCGCCGCGATCCTCTGCTTCTTCCCCGTGCTCGTGAACACGCTGCGCGGGCTGACATCCGTCAATCCGCGCGCGCTCGAGCTGATGCACTCCTACGCCGCAGGGCAAGCGGAGATCTTCCGGCGCGTGCGCATCCCGACGGCGCTCCCATTCATCTTCACGGGCCTCAAGGTCGCGACGGTGCTGGCGATGATCGGCGCCGTCGTGGGCGAGTACTTCGGAGGCGCGCTGAACGCGCTCGGCGTGCTGATCCTCACGCGCGCGCGTGTGTTCCAGTTCGACGAGGCCTGGGCCGGCATCGTCGTCGCCTGCCTCATGGGGCTGGCGCTCTACATCGCGGTCGCCGCGCTCGAGCGGCTGACGCTGCGATGGGTTCCATCGACATCCGAGTGAGAAGCGGGCAGAATCGCCCGAGGGCCTCAACCGGAAAGGGGAGTGGATGAAGCACCGTAGGTACTGGGTCGTGCCGCTGGCCGTGCTCGTGCTCGTCGGCGCCGTCTGGGCAGCGGCGGGAGCAGGAGCGTCGACCGGCAAGGCGTCGAAGACGAAGGTGACGCTGCAGTTGAAATGGGTGACGCAGGCGCAGTTCGCGGGCTACTACGCCGCGAAGGCGAAGGGCTACTACGACCAAGCCGGGCTCGACGTCAGGCTGAAGGTCGGCGGGCCGGACATCATCCCCGAGCAGGTCGTCGCCGGCGGCGGCGCCGAGTTCGGGCTGGACTGGCTGCCGAGCCTGCTCTCGGCACGCGACAAGGGAACGAAGCTCGTGAACATCGCGCAGGTGTTCGCAAAGAGCGGCATGACGCAGCTGACGTGGAAGAGCAGTGGCATCAAGACGATCCCGCAGATGCGCGGCAAGAAGGTCGCAAACTGGCTCGGCGGCAACGAGTTCGAGCTGTTCGCGGCGCTGACGAAGGCCGGCATGGATCCGTCGAAGAACAAAGGCGTGACGATCGTCAAGCAGCCGTTCGACATGAACCTGTTCATGAAGCGTCAGGTCGACTCTGCGTCGGCGATGACGTACAACGAGCTCGCGCAGGTGCTCGAGACGAAGAACCCGAAGACCGGCAAGCTGACGAAGCTCAGCGATCTGAACGTGATCAAGATGCAGAACGCCGGCACGGGAATGCTCGAGGACGGCATCTTCACGACCGACAAGTGGATCTCAGACAAGAACCACCAGGCGATCGCGAAGAAGTTCCTCGCCGCGTCGTTCAAGGGCTGGATCTGGTGCCGTGACCACGCGAAGGACTGCGTGAACGCCGTGCTCGCCCAGGGCCCGACGCTGCTCAAGGGCCACCAGACGTGGCAGATGAACGAGATCAACGCGCTCATCTGGCCGAACACGCAGGGCATCGGGATCATGGACAAGGCTGCGTTCAACCAAACAGCCAAGATCGCGAAGCAGTTCAAGGTGATCAAGAAGACGCCCTCTGGGGCCTACCGCGACGACCTCGCAAAGGCGGCCGTCGCGCAGCTGAAGAAGCAGGGCGTGGACGTCAACGGCAAGGGCTGGAAGAAGGCCGTCGTCAAGGTGACGGCGGGCGGAAAGTAAAGGAGGGAGATCCGCGATGTCCGTACTGATCAAAGGCGGCCGCATCCTGACCGCGGCCGACGACTACGTCGGCGACGTCTACGTCGAGGGCGAGCGGATCTCAGTCATCGGCGAATCGCTCGACGTTCAGGCCGACAAGGTGATCGATGCAGCCGGGAAGTATGTGCTTCCCGGCTGTGTCGACCCGCATACGCACCTCGACATGCCGTTCGGCGGGACGACGACGATCGACGATGTCGAGTCGGGGCAGACCGCGGCGGCGTTCGGCGGGACAACGTGCCACGTCGACTTCATCATCCAGCCACAGGGAATGACGTTCGCCGACGCGCTGGAGGAGTGGCGCGGGAAGGCGAACGGCAAGCAGGTGATCGACATGGGCTACCACATGGCGGTCACCGACCTGCGCGCGGGCGGCACGCTCGAGGACCTCGCGTCGCTGCCCGACCAGGGCATCACGTCGTACAAGCTCTTCATGGCCTACAAGGGCGCGCTGATGGTCGACGACGAGACGCTTTTCAAGACGATGGAGGTCGCCGCCGACACCGGTGCCCTCGTGATGGTGCACGCCGAGAACGGCGACGCAATCGACGTGCTCGTGAAGAAGGCTCTGGCGAAGGGGCACACGGAGCCCCACTACCACGCTCTGACCCGCCCGCCCGAGACCGAGGGCGAGGCGACGAACCGCGCGATCCAGCTCGCACGCGTCGCAGGCGCGCCGCTGTACGTCGTCCACGTCTCGTGCAAGGAGGCGGTCGAGCCGATCGCGCTCGCGCGCGAGAAGGGCTGGGACGTCTGGGGCGAGACGTGCACGCAGTACTTCTTCGTCGACTACACCTTCCTCGAGCGGCCGAACTTCGAGGGCGCGAAGTACGTGTACACCCCGCCGCCGCGCGACAAGGCGAATCAGGACGTGCTCTGGAACGCCGTCCGCACCGACATCCTCAGCGCGATCTCGACGGACCACTGCGCGTTCCTCTGGGACGGGCAGAAGACGCTCGGCAAGGACGACTTCTCGAAGATCCCGAACGGCGGGCCCGGCCTGGAAAACCGGCTGCAGATGATCCACGAGTTCGGGGTGCGCGCCGGCCGGATCTCGCTGAACCGGATGGTCGAGCTGCTCTGCACGAACCCGGCGAAACTGTTCGGGCTCTATCCGCGCAAGGGCACGATCGCGGTCGGCTCCGATGCCGACATCGTCGTGTTCGATCCGGAGAAGCAGCTGACGATCACCGCCGCGAACCAGCACTCGAAGACGGACTACAACCTCTACGAGGGGACCGAGGTCACCGGCTCGCCCGAGGTTGTGCTCCTGCGCGGCAACGTCCTCGTCGAGGGCGACCAGCTCGTCGCTGAGCCCGGCGTCGGCCAATTTGTCGCCCGGGCGAAGTTCGGGCAGGAGCTCAAGGCGCAGACTCCGGCCGCGGCGTGAGCCAACTGCTGGGGTCTGACCCCGAAGGGGTCTGACCCCAGCCTTTACGGGGTCCGACCGCCGTCGTAGAGTCCTCCCGTCCCAATCCCGGGTCTAGAGGGAGGTTTGCAGTGACCGAGCCTCGCCCACGGCACGAGATCGCGACCGATGTCGACGATCTCCGCGCCGATCTCGAGTTCGAACGTCAAGAGCTCGAGCGTTCGATCCGGCACGACTACTCCACGAGCGAGACAGGGATCGTCCCGCTCGACCGCAGGCGCCCGATCTGGCACTTCGCGGGCCTCTGGACGACGTTCGTCGCCGGCTTCTCCTACATGGTGCTGGGCTTCGAGATCCACGACGGGGGCTACTCGCTGGCCGCCACCGCCGGGATCGCAGCGCTCGGCTACGGGCTGTACGTCGCGTACGCCATGCTCGGCTCGTACCTCGGCTCGCGCACCGGCCAGACGCACGCGCTCCTGACGCGGTCGATCTTCGGGAGCGGCGGCTCCGTGATCGTCTCGCTGTTCGTCCTGATCGCCCCGCTCGGCTGGGTCGGCTTTCAGGCAGGCCTGCTGGCAAACCTATGGCACGGCTTCTACGGCTGGGGCCATGTCGAGGCGATTGCGATCATCCTCGCCGCAGTGATGATCTTCAACAACCTGTTCGGGTTCACGGGCATCAGCGTCTTCGCGCGCTATCTCGTGACGCCGATCCTGATCCTGTGGTGCCTCTACCTCGTGCTGAAGGGGTTCATCACCGACAGCGGCAGCCTCGGCGGCACTCCCCACGGGAACATGCCGTTCTGGGTCGCAGTCGGCGCCGCGATCGGCTTCTCGATGTGGGGCAACGAGCCCGACTTCTGGCGGTACGGAAAGCCGCGGTTCCTGTGGCCACTGCCGACGTACGTGTTCGCCGCGGTCTGGTTCGTGCTCTTCACCATGAGCGGCTGGATGATGCTGACGCTGGCCGGCGACGCCGATCCGTTCAACTTCAGCGTGCACTACTCGCTGTTCGGCGCCTTCTGGCTCGCGTTCATCATCGCGACCGTCAGCCAGTTCGCGATCAACGACGGCAACTACTACGAGTCGGTCAATGCCGGCCAGAACCTGCTCGGCGGCTGGCGCCATTGGCGGCGGCTGTACACCTGCGTCGCGGTCGCCGGCGGCGGCGCGCTGGCGGCCTGGATCGTGAACTACAAGGCCGTCAACGGCTGGTTCGACGTGGCGACGTTCCTCGCGATCACCGTGCCCTGCGCGACTGTGATCATGGTCGTCGACCACTTCGTGCTGCCGGAGCGGCTGAGCATCTCGCGGCCCTTGCTGCAGGTGCCCTCGTGGCAGGAGGCCGGACGGTTCAACGCTCCCGCCGTGCTCTCGCTGCTCGTCGCCGTCGCCTACGGCGCGATCGCGAGCGCGATCCTGCCCGGCAACCTGGGCTACGACACCGCCCGCAACTGGGGCCCGGTGCCGGTCGAATGCTGGGCACTCGCCGGCGGTCTGTACCTCGGGATCGTCTGGGCGCTGCAGCACTCGCCGAACATCAAGCGCATCCTCGCATTCAGCAAGCCGGCGCTCGAGATGAGCGTCCCGCCGGGCGCGGTCGTGGATGTCGCAAGCGAGGCGGACCAGGCGCCGTCAGGCGAGGTTCGTCCGGTTCCGGCCATCTAGTAGTTGGGATAGACGCTCTCGTCGACGACGACGGGCTCCAGGCGGCGACGCGGGAGCCCGTCGTTGTTGCGCGCGCGGCGTGCCGCCTCGCGCGCCTCGACGAATTCCACGTCCTTCGTCCCGAGTGCGTGCTCGATCAGCCGGCGCAGCACCTCGACGCGGTGGGGGCGACCGGACAGGAACGGGTGGCACGTGAGGACGAACAGGCAGCCGTACCGCCGCATCGCGTCGAGCTCGCTCGTCCAGAGGTCGAGCACCTTCTGCGGCGACTCGATCGGGCTCTTGAACGGCGGCCGCGGCAGGTACGCGTATTGCTCCCAGTCGTCGAGACTCCAGTGAACGGGAAGCTCGACGATGTCGCCGGCGGTCGTCTGCAGAAGGTACGGAGCGTCCGCGTCCATGAGACTCGAGTCGTACGCGAGCCCGTACTCGGCGACGAGCGCGGGCGTGCGCCATTGCGGTTCCCAGCTCGGGCAACGGAAGCCCTCGGGCCTCACGCCGAAGCGGTCGAGGACAGCCAGCGCGCGCTCGAAGTCAGCGCGCTCCGCCGCCTCTTCCTGGTCGAACGGACTGAAGTGCGCATACGAGTGGTGGCCGACTTCGTGGCCTGCCGCGAGGATCGCCTCGACAGCCTGCGGGTAGCGCTCGGCCGTCAGGCCCGGCACGAAGAACGTCGCCGGTAGCCGGTACTCCCCGAGCAGCTCGATGATCCGCGGCACGGCGACGAGCGGGCCGTACGCCTGGTGGGACATGACGCCGGCGTTTTCGGCGTAGCGCCGTCCCTCGACCAGTATCGGCGTCTCCGCGTCGACGTCGAAGGAGAGGATCGCCTCGATCATCTTGCGAGCGCGTGCAGCGCGAGCAGCTCCCACATCACGTTCGCGGCGGCGAGCGCAGTCTGCTGCCCAGGCCCGTCGTACGACGGCGACACCTCGACGACGTCGCAGGCGACGAGGTTGATGCCACGGAGCGCCCTGATGAACGCAACCGCCTCCGCGGTCGAGAAGCCCGCGATCTCGGGCGTGCCGGTGCCCGGCGCGAAGGCGGGGTCGAGGAAGTCGACGTCGAAGGACAAGAAGACGGGCGTGTCCCCCACCCGCTCGCGGACACGCTCGCCGTACTGCTCGGCCGTGAGCGTGCGCAGCTCCTCCGCGGTGACGACGGTGAAGCCGAGCTCGCGCGCGCCCTCGAGGTCGCCGGCGGCGTAGACCGAGCCGCGCATCCCTGCCTGCAGCGAGGCCTTCGGGGTGAGCAGCCCCTCCTCGGCGGCGCGCTTGAAGGTCGTCCCGTGGAAGTAGCGCTGCCCGAAGTACTCGTCCCACGTGTCGGCGTGCGCATCGAGCTGGACGAGCGCCAGCGGGCCGTGCTTCGTCGCGAGCACGCGCAACTCCGCGAGGGTGATGGAGTGGTCGCCGCCCATCGCGGCCGGGAAGATCCCGGCGTCGACGATCGGCGCCAGCGCCTCTTCGATCTGGCGGTACGTGCGCTGGGTGTCGCCCGGCGAGACGGGCAGGTCCCCGTAGTCGACGATCGACAGCTTCTCGACGACGTCGACGTCGTGCACCGGGTGATAGGGGCGGAGCAGCGCCGAGGCCGAGCGGATCGCCTCCGGCCCGAAGCGCGGTCCGGTGCGGTACGTGGTCGCGGTGTCGAACGGGATGCCGTACACGGCTACGTCCACGCCGCGCAGGTCCGTCACGTGCGGCGCCCGCATGAAGGTGCGGATCCCGGCGAAGCGGGGGATCACCTGGGCGTCGAGGGGTCTGTACGGGGGCTCCGCCACCCGTTTACGGTAACGCGGTGGACCTCCTCGTTCGCAACGTACGCGTCGGCGAGCAAATCGTCGACGTCGGAATCGAGGACGGCCGCTTCGTGCGGATCGGGTCGGGGCTCGCCGCCGACGCGCCGCGGGTCGTCGAGGCCGAGGGCCGCTTGGCGACTCCGCCGCTCGTGGACTGCCACCTCCACCTCGACGCGTCACTGACGGCCGGGCGGCCTCGGTACAACGAGTCGGGGACGCTGATCGAGGGGATCCACGTCTGGGGGGAGCTGAAGGAGAGCCTGACAGCGGATGACGTCTTCGAGCGGGCGAGCGAGATCGCGCGCTGGTCGGCGGCGCAGGGGACGCTGTACATCCGGGCCCATGCGGACGTGTCCACGAAGAACGAGGCGCCGCTGCGGGGGCTGCTGCGCGTGCGCGACGAGCTCGCCGACCTCGTCACGATCCAGGTGACGGCGTTTCCGCAGGACGGGATCTACTCCGACCCGCGGAACGAGGAGCTGTTCGAGAACGCGCTGCGACTGGGCGCGGACTGTGTCGGCGGAATCCCGCACTACGAGCCGACCACGGAGCTCGGGCACCGCGAGGTGCATCGTGTATTCGAGCTGGCGAAGCAGTACGGCCGGCGGATCGACGTGCACTGCGACGAGACCGATGATCCGAGCTCCCGCTTCCTGGAGGTGATGGCGGACAACACGGTGCAGCACGGTCTCGGCGGGCGCGTGACGGCGAGTCATTGCACTGCGATGGGCTCGTACGAGCCGTACTACTCGTCGAAGCTGCGCGGGTTCCTACGGCGTGCCGGCATCAACGTCGTCGTCAACCCGTACGCGAACGCGCTCATCCAGGGGCGGCTCGACCCATATCCGAAGCGACGCGGCTTCGCGCAGCTGAAGGAGCTCCTGGCCGAGGGCGTGAACGTCTCGCTCGGGAACGACGTGATCGTCGACCCGTGGTACCTGCTCGGGAAGGCGGATCTCGTGGACGCCGCGTCTCTGGCTCTGCACTTCACGTACATGTCCGGGCGCGACGAGATCCCGCAGATGCTCGAGTGCGCGACGACGCGCGGCGCACGGACGCTCGGTGTCGAGGACGACTACGGGATCGAGGAAGGCAAGCCGGCCGACATGGTGATCTTCGACGCGCCCTCCGCGGTGGAGGTGATGCGCCTCAAGCCCGTGCGCCGCTGGGTGATCCGCCGGGGGAAGGTGATCGCGGAGACGACGCCGCCGCGGACGACCCTGCTCGGCGAACCGGTCACGTTCGCTTGATCGCCACGTAGCCGGCATAGATCTTCGAGTCGTCGTAGCAGGCCTCTTCGATGTCGAA
>VAXO01000064.1 GCA_005888435.1 Actinomycetota bacterium
CGTGCTGTGTTCGTCGCGCACATGGGCTCGCAGCTCATCGCGCGTCCACCCCGCACTGGAATCGCTCCCGCCGCTCGCGATCCAAGCCTCGAGAAGCGCATCTGCCTCACTCGGCCCGAACGAGTAGACGAGATCGCGCAGGCGCAGGACTCCTTCCGGCCGCAGCATCGACGCGATCCGCGTCAGCGCGACCGCCTTCCAGAAGTCGGGAAGGTGATGAAGCGCGTTGCGTGTGTAGACGAAGTCTGCCGGCTCGCCCGTATGCTCGTATGTCAGGAAGCCGGCGTTCACGCACTCGACGTTCGCGACCCACTTGGAGCGCCACGTGTCGGCCATCGCCGGCGACACGT
>VAXO01000065.1 GCA_005888435.1 Actinomycetota bacterium
TTCGCCTCGAGCGGCGACTGGCCGGACGGGAATGCCGTCGCGACGGACGCGACCTTGACGCTCGTGCCTTCGACGCGCTGTACCGCGGTCGGGACGAGGTTCGGATAGATGCAGATCGCGGCGACGGAGGGAACGCTGGCGTCGCTCGGGTCGGGGCGGATCGCCTTCGACGCGAGCGCGGCGACCTTGCCGGGCGTGTCCTGCCCCTCGAGCGTCGTCAAGTCCATCATCCTGACGGCGAGGTCGAGCGCGAACACCTTCGCCTCGCGCTTGATCGAGCGCTTCGCGAGCGACGCCGCCCGCTCCTCCAGTGCCACGGCGTCGACGGAGCCGATTCGAGGCAGTCGGGGCTCGAGCGGAAGCTCGAAACCGCGCGGCAGAACGGGTGCCTGCGCCATGAGTCGAGTGTAGCTCCCGGCCGTCTGCGGAACTCAGCGCCCATGGACTGGAGCGGGCTCCAGGAGCAGCTCTTCGCCGACTCGTGGAACGAGGAGCTCGGCCTGCACCGTTCGAACTTCGCGTTTCGCGGGCGGCCGAGGGCGGACGACGACCTTTCGACGAGCCTCGTACGGCTCGGCGCCGACCGGGCGACGATCGAGCGCCCGCTGTTGCGGCACTTCCGCAAGTACGCGGCCCGCGATGCAGTTCCGGAGGACTCGACCTGGAACTGGCTCGCGCTCGCGCAGCACCACGGCCTGCCGACACGGCTGCTCGACTGGACGTTCTCGCCGTATGTCGCGCTGCATTTTGCAACCGCCCGTCGCGAAGGCGGCTCCGACGGGGCGGTGTGGATGATCGACTACGTCCGCGCGCACGAGCTCGCACCGAAGAAGCTGCGTGCGCAGCTCGAGCAGGAAGGCGGGAACGTGTTCACGACGGAGATGCTCGCGGCCTGCGCGGCGGACTTCGACGAGCTGGCCGATCTCGGCGACGACTTCGTCGTCTTCGTCGAACCGCCGTCGTTCGACGACCGGATCGTCAACCAGTACGCGCTCTTCTCCTTGATGTCGCGCGCAGACGCCTCGCTCGACGGCTGGCTCGAACGACACCCGGAGCTCTGGCGCAAGCTCGTGATCCCGAGGGAGCTGAAAGCGGAGATCCGCGACAAGCTCGACCAGGCGAACATCACCGAGCGCGTGCTCTTCCCGGGCCTCGACGGGCTGTCGCGCTGGCTGACCCGCTATTACGCGCCGCGCGGCGGGTGACGCTCCGCGAGGTCGGGCCGCTCGGCGGATGTGGTCGTCGCGGGCTTCACTAGATCCCGAGCCGCTGGAGCAGCGCTTCGTCGCGGCGCCAGCGCGGCCGCACCTTCACGTGCAGCTCGAGGAAGACGGGATGCCCGAGCAGCGATTCGATCTCGGGGCGGGCGTACTTGCCGATGTCGCGGATCTTCGTCCCGCCCTTGCCGATCACGATCTGCTTCTGCGACTCCGTCTCGACGAGCACGTCCGCGCGCACCACCTTGTCGCCGATCTCGTCCACCTCGACGCTGATCGCGTGCGGCACCTCGTCCTTCGTCAGGCGCAGCGCCTGCTCGCGCACCAGCTCGGCGATCTGCACCTCGAGCGGCAGGTCGCTTCGCTGCTCCCGTGGGTAGTACAGCGGCCCCTCCGGCAGCAGTGCGACGAGCTCCTCGCGCAGTCCGGCCACACCGTCGCCGGTCTTCGCGCTGACTGGGTGCAGCGCGTGGAACTCGCCGAGCTTCGACCCCGTCTCCATCTGCGTGGCGATGTGTCCGCCCTTGAGGCGGTCCACCTTGTTCAGCGCGATGACGACGGGCACGCCGAGCTCGAACACGCGCCGCGCGACGAACCGGTCGCCCGCGCCGATCCGCTCGCGCGCCGAGAGGACGAGGAGCACGGCCTCGACCTCCTCGAAAGCCGCGTCGACGGTGCGCTGCATGTGCTCGGTCAGGGGGTCGAGCGGTCGCTGGAAGCCGGGCAGGTCGGCGAGGATCAGCTGGTAGTCGTCGCCGTTCGCGACACCGAAGATGCGCCGCCGCGTGGTCTGCGGCTTGTCCGAGACGATCGCGACCTTGCCGCCGCAGAGCGCGTTCACGAGCGTCGACTTGCCGACGTTCGGGCGACCGGCGACGGCGACGAAGCCGGACTTCAACTCGGGAGATCCCACGTGTGCGGCAGCAGGTCCGCGGCCGAATGCGTGACGAGCTCGCCGCTCGAGCTCAGAAACGTGATCTCGCCGATCTGGAACTCGTACAGCCATTGGCGGCAACCGCCGCACGGCGACGCCGTGATCCCGATTGCCGCTATGTCGCCCGGCTTGTAGCCCTCGCTGACAGCCTTGACGAGCGCCGACTTCTCCGCGCAGACGCCGAGCGGGTACGCGGCGTTCTCGACGTTGACGCCCTCGAAGAGCTTCCCGTCCGTCGTCTGCACGACCGCGCCGACGAGATAGTTCGAGTACGGCGCATAGGCACGCTGCGAGATCGCCACCGCCCGGTCGTACAGCTCCTTGCTCACTGCCCCAACTCCGATCCCGGCGCTCCTGGCCGGCGGCGCCGACGGACGTACGAGCAAGCTCGCACGTCCTGGAATCGGCATCGCAAGCGACGCCTCACTGAACAAACTGGAAGACGGTGAGGGTCACGAGCGCGCCGATCGCCGCGCCCGACGCGACCTCGAGCGTGGAGTGGATGCCGGATTCGACACGCGTCTGCGCCACGAGCAACGCCATGATGAACGTCAGGGCGCTGACGACGAAGCGGTGGGGGTCGCCGACGATGTAGGTCGCCGCTACCCAGGCGGCAAAGGCGACGGCCGCATGACCCGAGGGCAGGCCGCCGCGCAGCGGTGTTCCCCTCCCGGTCCAGGCCTTCGTCGCGATCACGATGATCACCGTGAGGACGAGCGCGATCAGCGTCACCTGGGCCGGCGCGTCGCGGAGCCGGTCGAGCACGTCCGCGGACTTGTCCGCCGCCTTGCCCGCGAAGACGAGGTACCCGACGGCGACTGCGTTCACGGCGGCGATCAGGACGGCGCCGGCGGCGATGTCCTTCGCGAGCTTCGCCATCGGATCGAACGACGTCGTGGCCGCGTCGATCGTGCCCTCCACGGCCGTGTTGATCATCTCGGCGACTAGCACGAACGTGATCGAGAGGAGCAATGCGATCAGCTCCAGGCGCGAGACGCCGACGGCGACGGCGATGACGAGCACGGCCACGGCGATTGCGAAGTGGATCCGCATGTTGCGCTGCGTGCGCAGCACGTGGATGACGCCTTCGATCGCGTAGTTGAAGCTCTCGATGATCGACGGGCGCGTCGTCATGCGTGCGCGCGCTCCCGCGCCTCCATCTCCGCGCCGTGGTCGTAGCCGACCAGGTGCAGCACCGCATGCACGAGCGGCGCGCGCCACGCGTCGCCGACGACCTGCGGGCACAGCACGACGTCGCCGAGCTGCCGCGGCAGGCCCTCGGGCACCGGGTCGCGCCCATCCAGCGGGAACGCGAGCGCGTCTGTCTCCTCGTCGATCCCGAGGTGGTCGCGCTTGAGCGCGCGGATCTCCTCCGGCCCCACGAGCTGGAAGCCGAGCTCTCCGTCGTCGACTCCCTCGTCGTGCAGGACGGCGCGGATCAGCTCCGCAGCCGCAGGGGCGTCGAGCTCGGCGCCCGAACTGTTCGCGACCTCGATCTCGACCATCGTCCCTACTTCCGCCGCTGTGTGCCCGTCTCCTCCGCGTGCAGCTTGTACGCCTCGACGATCCGCTGGACGAGCTTGTGCCGCACGACGTCCTCGTGCCCGAAACGGATGAAGGCGATGCCGTCGACCGAGCCGAGGATGTCCTGCACCTGGATGAGCCCCGACGCCTGCTCGCGCGGCAGGTCGACCTGCGTCACGTCGCCGGTCACCACCACCTTCGAGCCGAAGCCCAGGCGCGTCAGGAACATCTGCATCTGCTCCGGGCTGGTGTTCTGCGCCTCGTCGAGGATGATGAACGAGTCGTTAAGAGTCCGGCCGCGCATGAACGCGAGCGGCGCGACCTCGACCGTGCCGCGCTCCATGTACGTGTTCAGACGCTCGGCGTCGAGCATGTCGTAGAGCGCGTCGAAGAGCGGCCGCAGGTACGGATCGACCTTCGCGAGCATGTCGCCCGGCAGGAAGCCGAGCCGCTCGCCCGCCTCCACCGCGGGACGCGTGAGGATGATGCGGGCGACCTGCCGCTCCTGGAGCGCCGCGACCGCGTGCGCCATCGCGAGGTACGTCTTCCCGGTGCCGGCCGGGCCGATCCCGAACGTGACGGTGCAGTTGCGGATCGCGTCGACGTAGCGCTTCTGGGTCACCGTCTTCGGAGTGATCTGCTTGCCGCGGTGCCGCCAGACCACGTCGCCGAAGACGTCCTGCACGTTCTCGGCCTGGTCGAGCGCCTTCACGACGGCGTCGACCGTCGCCGGGCCGATCTCCTGCCCTGTCTCGACGAGCTCCACCAGCTCGTCGACGACGGCGCGGCCCTGGGCGACCCGGACGTCGTCGCCCGCGATCGTCAGCCGGTTGCCGCGGAGCAGGATGTCGATCTCCAGCCGGTCGCGCAGCGCGTCGAGGATGCCGTCGCCGATCGAGGCGAGCTCCGCCGCGACGTCGTTCGAGACATCGAGCACCTGCTCCGTCAGGCGAGCTTCTCCTTCACCAATTGGCTGACCACCGACCCGTCAGCTCTACCTGAGACCTGCGGCATGACGTCGGCCATCACGCGCCCGAAGTCGCGCATCGAGGTCGCGCCGTTCTCGGCGATCGCGTCGTCGACGATCTCCTCCAGCTCGTCCTCCAAAAGCGGTTCGGGCATGAACTCCTGGAGCACCGCGAGCTCGCGCTCCTCGGCCTCGGCCTGCGCGTCGCGGCCGCCGCCGCGGAAGGCCTCGGCCGCCTCGACGCGGCGCTTGCGCTCGCGCTGCAGGACCTGCAGTTCCTCCTCATCGGACAGCGGCCGCTGCAGCTCCTTCTCCGCGGAGCGGAGGCTCGCGATGATCAACCGCAACGCGTCCCGCCGGTCGGCGTCGCGTGCGAGGGTCGCCTCCTTGAGATCGTGCTCCATGCGGGCGACGAGACTCATCCGGGAACTCCGTGCAGGCGTCCCCCGAGCACGTGCCAGTGCAGGTGGAAGATCGTCTGGCCGCCGCCTTCGCCGACGTTGACGACGACGCGGTAGTCGTCGAGCCCGGCGTCGCGCGCCGTGTCGCGGACGAAGTCGAGCATCCGCTTCGCCTCGTCCGGGGGGAACTCGCAGATCTCGCGAAACGTCGGAACGTGCCGCTCGGGGATGACGAGCAGGTGGGTGTCGGCGCGCGGGTTGATGTCGCGGATCGCGACGAAGCCTTCGCCCTTGCGCACATGGTCGCCCTCGCGCACGAGCCGGCAGAAGAGGCAGTCGTCAGGCAGCGAGGATCCCCTCCTCGGAAACCGCCGCTCCCCGCACGCCGACGAGCTCGCCGACGGGCGCGTCGACGAGCCACGGCGAGTAGTCGTCGCCGTAGCCGCGGCCGGGACGGTCGACGAGCACGACGTCGTCGGCGCCGACCTTCGTCTCCCAGCGCGCTCGGCACGCGGCGTCGGACGCGGCACGTAGGCGCGCGCTTCGGTCCTTCTTCACCGCAGGCGGGACGGTGTCGCGCTGCGCCGTGACGGTGCCCGGCCGGGGCGAGTACGGAAACACGTGCACTTTCGTGATGCCCGCGGCGTCGACGACGGCCAGCGTGCGCTCGAAAGCCTCCTCGCTCTCCGTCGGGAAGCCAACGATCGCATCGGTCGTGACGTTGAAGTCCTCGAGGGGCTCGAGCCGCCGCAGGAACGTCGCAGCGGAGTAGCGCCGCGCCATGTCGCCGAGCACGCCGTCGTCCCCGGACTGCATCGGCACGTGCAGGTGGCGGCTGACGGTCGCCGTCTCGCGCAACGCATCGACCAGCTCCGTGTCGACGTGATTGACCTCGATCGACGACAGGCGCAGCCGCGCGAGGCCCGGGATCGCACCGACTTCGCGCACGAGCCGCGGGAGCTTGTAACCGGCCTCGCGGTCGCGGTAGCAGCCGAGGTTGATCCCCGTCAGCACGATCTCCCGATGGCCCTGGGCGACGCGGCGACGCGCCTCGCCGAGCACCGCTGCGGCCGAGCGGCTGCGCGACGCGCCGCGGACGAGGGGGATCACGCAGAAGTTGCACGAGAAGCTGCAGCCGTCCTGAATCTTCACGAAGGCGCGAACGCGGTCGAGCCGGGCCTCTGCCTGCACGCAGCCGAGGGCGCCGACGTCGCCGGCGACGAAGGCCGGCGTCGCCTCACTGCGGCGGGCGACGACCGTGACGTTCTCCGGCAGGCCGGCGAACGCGTCGGCCGCGAGATTCGCGGCGCAGCCGGTCACGTAGACGCGCTCGTGTGTCCGCGCGGCGCGGGTCGCCGCTTGGCGCGACTTCCGCACGGCCTCATGGGTGACGCAGCAGGTGTTCACGACCGCGACGTCCGTCCCGCCCTCGACGTGACCGTCGGCGAGCAGGGCCTCGCGGATCTCGTGGGCGTCGGTGTGGGACACCTTGCAGCCCAGAAAACGGATGGAGAAACCGGTCATCGGCCAAGGATGCTACTGCGCGGCTTCGTAGAGGTCTGCGGCCCAGCTGTCCCGCGTGATCCGCCGGACGTGCCGGTATGCCGCCAGCTCTGTCGCGTCGGTCGGGAGATAGCCCGAGCCGACGAGCAGCCGCGAGCGCAAGCGGGGCGCGAGCGTCTCCAGGGTCGGCCGCGTGATGTTCGCGAGCGCGATGTCCGTCTGGGGCAGGTCAGCCGCGACGATGTCGGCGACCGCCACCTGCACGTCGACGCCATTCGCAGCGGCGTTCGCGCGCGTCGCGGTCACGGCGTGCTCGTCCGAGTCGAACGCAAGGACAGGAGCGAAGCCGAGCTTTGCCGCCGCGATAGCGAGCACGCCCGAGCCGCAGCCGAGGTCGACGACGCTGCCGCGCTCGAGCTGAAGCAGCAGCTCGACACAGAGACGCGTGGTCGGATGGGCGCCGGTCCCGAACGCACGGCCCGGCTCGATCACCACCGCCTCGGCGTCAGGCGGAACGTCCGACCACGGCGGGCCGATCCACATCGGGCCGACGCGCACGGGATGGTGGAAGGACTTCCACCGGTCTCGCCAGTCTGCCGCGACGTCCTGCGCCCGCGCGCCGCCGAATGCGTGCCATAAACGCTCCTCACCACCCGCGTCGGTGTACGCGATCAGCTCGACGCCGTCGTGCCCGTCGACCTCCTCGAACCCACCGGGGAACAGCTCGAGCATCCGCGCCCGCGCGTCCTCGACGCGTTCGGCGGGGACGTTGACCGAGACGCGCCGGAGCCCGCTCAGCGGAAGGCGCTCTTCAGCTTGTCGAAGAACCCCTCGCTCGGCTCATACGCCTCCGCTCCGGCAAGCCGTTCGAAGTCCTCCAGCAACTGGCGCTGCTCCTCGGTCAGCCGCCGCGGGACGGTGACGTTCACGAGCACGCGCTGGTTCCCCCGCCCGAAGCCCTGCAGCACGGGCAGGCCGCGGCCGCGCAGGACGACGATCTCCCCCGGCTGCGTGCCCGGCTCGAAGGTCATCTGCTCGTCGCCCTGGAGCGTCGGCACCGTCACGGTCGCGCCGAGGGCGGCCTGCGTGATCGTCAGATCGACGGTGTTGTAGACGTCGTTCCCTTCCCTGACGAAACGCTCGTCGGGCCGGACGTGGACTTCCACGTACACGTCGCCCGCCCGCGCGCCCGTCGCGCCCGCGTGCCCTTCACCGCTGAGCCTGATTCGCTGCCCGTCGTGGATTCCGGCGGGAATCTCCACTTCGAGCGTGCGCTCCTGCAGCACCCGCCCGGCGCCGTCGCACTTCTCGCACGGGTGCTCGATCAGCTTGCCGGCGCCGCTGCATGTCGGGCACGTGCCCGCGCGGACGAACTCGCCGAACACGCTGCGCGAGACCTGGCGCACACGGCCGCTGCCGCCGCACGTCGGGCACGTGGTGACCGGGGTGTCGGGCTCCGCCCCGCTGCCGGCGCAGCGGTCGCACGGGACGGCGACGCCGAAGGGCACCTCGCGCTTCGTCCCCGTCGCGACCTCGGCCAGATCGATGTCGACGTGTGCGGCGATGTCGGCGCCGCGAGCGCGACCCATGCGTCCTCCCATGCCGAAGAGGTCGTCTCCGAAGAACGCCGAGAAGAGGTCGGAGAGGCTGCCGAGATCGAACGTGCTCGGCTCGAAGCCTCCACTGCGCAGACCGGCGTGGCCGAAGCGGTCGTAGAGCTGGCGTCGCTCGGAGTTCGAGAGCACCTCGTACGCCTCGACGACCTCCCGGAAACGGTGTTCGGCGTCGGGCGCGTCGGAGACGTCCGGATGGAGCTCACGCGCGAGCCGCCTGAACGCCCGCTTGACGTCGTCGGCGCTCGCATCGCGACCGACGCCCAGGAGCTCGTAGTAATCCCGCTCGGCGCTCAGTTGTCCTCGTAAACCTCTTCGACGAAGCGCGAAAGCTCCTGCGCCGCGCCGCGGACGGACCGGATCGCCTTGTCGTAGTCCATGCGCACCGGGCCGAGCAGGCCGACGGCGCCCAGGGCGCGGTTGGTGAGGCCGTAGGTCGCACCGACGAGGGCGGCGTCCTGGAGCGCCGGATGGTCGAGCTCGCCGCCGACGCGCACCCACGTGCGCAGCGGGTCGAGCGCCTCGCCCAGCAGCTCGAGCAGCGCGGCGCGACGCTCGAGCATGACCAGAATGTGGCGGTAGAGGCCGGCCTCGTCCTCGCGCCCGCTCTCGAGCAGCTCCGCCGCGCCGCCGAGGTAGAGCCGCTGCCCGGTCTGCATCACGTCGGTGAATGCCGGCTGGATCGCGGCCAGGAAGCGCCGCTCGGCGGCCGAGAGGCTCGGCTCTTCGAGTGCGCGGCGCACGGCGTTCGTGCCCAGGCGCACGCCGGCGAGCCGCTCGTTCAGGTACTCCCGGGCCCACTTCGCGAGCCCGGCGTCGATCGAGGCCTCGAACGTCACGACGCGCTTCGCCACGCCGCCCGTCGACGTGATGACGACCGCCATTACCGTGCGTGGGTTGAGCAGGACGATCTCGACGTGACGCACGGAGGTCGTCTCCAGCTGCGGCGCGGAGACCAGCGCCAGCATGTGTGTCGCGCGCGAAAGCACCTCGCTCGTCGCCTCGAGCGCGGAGTCGATCTCGCGCCGGAGCTCCGAGAGGTCGAGCGGGAACGGCCCCGGCCGCGGCTGCTGGCTCGCCAGCAGTGCCTGGGCATGCAGGCGATACGCGAGCTCGGTCGGGATGCGGCCGGCCGACGTATGCGGGTGGGTCAGCAGCCCGCGCGCCTCGAGTTCCGCGAGCTCGTTCCGGACCGTCGACGAGGAGACCTTCAGGCCTGCGCGCTCGACCAGGTAGTGCGAGCCGACCGGTTGGCCGGTGGCGATGTACTCCTCGACCACGCGCGCGAGGATCTCGCGTTGGCGCGGGGTCAGGCCGACTACGGGATCACGTGCCATTTGCAGCCAGTTTAGGCCAGCAGGTCCGCTGTCACGCCGCCGCCGAGCATGCGTCCACGCCGTGTCAGCGCGAGCGTCGGCCCGCTGCGGTCGACGAGACCGAGCCGTTGGAGCCGGTCGAGCGCTGCGGCGTCCAGCACGTCGCCGAGGCCCTCGACGCGAAGCGGCTCGTCGAGTCTGAGCCCAAGCATGACGCGCTCACGTCGGCGCACGTCGAGCGAGAGCGGCTCGAGCTCGCGCTCGGGCCGCAAGCCGCCGGCGAGCGAAGTGACATAGGCAGGAAGCCGTGGCGTGTTTCGCCAGCGCCGACCATCGACTGTCGAGACCGCGCCGATCCCGAGACCCAGGTAGTCACGTCCGAACCAGTAGGCCAGGTTGTGTCGGGCACGAAGGTCGGGACGGTCTGCGCCGTCGGGCGTCCGGCAGAAGTTCGCGGTCTCGTACCAACGGTACCCGGCGGACGTCAGGCGCTCGACGACGATTTCGAAGTACGTCTCCATCGCGTCGGCCTGGCGCACGAGCTCGTCGCCGTGGGCGTGGGTGAAGCGCGTTCCCGGCTTCGCCTCGAGCTCGTAGCAGGAAAGGTGCTCCGGCCCGAGCTCCAGTGCGTCGCCGAGATCGGCTTCGAGGTCGGAGGGGCTCTGGCCGGGGATTCCGTAGATGAGATCGAAGGAGATGTTGTCAAAACCGGCATCGCGTAGATGGTAGAAGGCACGCCGGACGGTGTCAGGTTGGGCAACACGCTCCAGGGCGGAGAGCAAGTGCGGACGGAAGCTCTGCACGCCCAAGGACACGCGATTGACACCGAGGCGGCGCAAAGCGCGCGCGAGCTCCTGTGTCACGGTTTCCGGGTTGGCCTCGATGCTGAGCTCGCCGGCCGGCGGCAGCGCACACAGGAGGCGTTCGAGCGCGGATGGTTCCGTGAACGTCGGCGTGCCGCCGCCGAGGAAGACCGTCTCGAGCTCCGGCGCGAGCAGCTCCCGCTCGAGCGCCAGCTCGCGCAGCAGCGCGTCGACATACGCGCCGTGCTGGCCGCTGCGTCCCACGACGGTGACGAAGTCGCAGTAGCCGCAGCGGTGCGCACAGAAGGGCAGATGCACGTAGAGATGACGCGTCACTTCTTCTCGCCCTCGAGGTTGAGCACGGCGAGGAAAGCCTCCTGCGGCACCTCGACCATGCCGACCTGCTTCATGCGCTTCTTGCCGGCCTTCTGCTGCTCGAGCAGCTTGCGCTTACGTGTGATGTCGCCGCCGTAGCACTTCGCAAGGACGTCCTTGCGCCGCGCCTTCACCGTCTCGCGTGCGATCACGCGCGCGCCGATCGCCGCCTGGATCGCGACGTCGAACTGCTGGCGCGGGATCTCCTTCTGGAGCCGTTCGACCAGCGCGCGGCCACGGTCGTACGCCGAGTCGCGGTGGATGATCAGCGACAGGGCGTCGACGCTTTCGCCGCCGACAAGCACGTCGACGCGCACGAGCTTCCCCGGGCGGAAACCGATCACGTCGTAGTCGAAGCTCGCGTAGCCGCGCGTGCGCGACTTCAGCTGGTCGTAGTAGTCGAGGACGATCTCCGCCAGCGGCAGCTCGTACGTCAAGTGGACGCGCTGCTCGGACAGGTACTCGAGGTGGTCGAAGCGGCCACGCCGGTCGTTGTTCATCTCCATGACCGCGCCGACGAACTCCTTCGGGACGATGATCGACGCCTTGATGTAGGGCTCCTCGACTTCCTCGAGCTCGTTCGGCATGTCGGCCGGCGTGTGCACCTCGATCCAGTCGCCGTGGGGCGGCTTGACTCGGTAGGCGACGTTCGGGGCGGTCACGAGCAGGTCGAGGTCGAACTCGCGCTCGAGCCGCTCGCGCACGATCTCCATGTGCAGCAAGCCGAGGAAGCCACAGCGGAAACCGAAGCCGAGTGCCTGTGACGTCTCCGGCTCGTAAAAGAGCGCGGCGTCGTTGAGCTTCAGCTTCTCGAGCGCGTCGCGGAGCTCGGGGTAATCGTCGGAGTCCGTCGGGAACAAACCGGCGAAGACCATCGGCTTGACATCCTTGTACCCCGGCAGCGGCTCCGCGGCGGGGCGTGTCTCGGAGGTCAGCGTGTCGCCGACGCGCAGGCGCGACACGTCCTTCAGTCCGGTGATGACATAACCGACCTCCCCCGCCTCGAGCGTGCGCGACGGGCGGCGCGTCGGTGTGAAGAAGCCGAGCTCCTCCGCCTCGAACCGCGTTCCGAGCGCCATCGCGCGCAGCGGCTCGCGTGTGGAGAAGCTCCCGTCCACGACGCGCACGAATGCGACGACGCCGCGGTACTGGTCGTAGGAGGAGTCGAAGATGAGGGCGCGGCCCGGCGCTTCCGCGTCGCCCGCGGGCGCCGGAACGCGCTCGACAACGGCGTCGAGAACGTCCTCAACGCCCTGTCCGGTCTTCGCGGAGATGCGCAGAACATGGTCGGGCGAGTCGCCGATCAGGTCGGCGATCTCGACGGCGGCGGCGTCGGGGTCGGCCTGCGGCAGGTCGATCTTGTTCACCACCGGGACGATCTCGAGGTCGTTCTCGATCGCCAGGTATGCGTTCGCGAGCGTCTGCGCCTGCGTGCCCTGCGCCGCGTCGACGACCAGCAGCGCGCCCTCGCAGGCCTGCAGCGAGCGCGACACCTCGTACGTGAAGTCGACGTGACCGGGCGTGTCGATCAGGTTGAGCTGGTGCCCCTTCCACTCGACGCGGACGGCCTGCGCCTTGATCGTGATCCCGCGCTCGCGCTCGAGCTCCATCGAATCGAGCACCTGTTCGCGCATCTCACGGCTCGAGACAGCGTGCGTGAGCTCGAGGATACGGTCGGCCAGCGTCGACTTCCCATGGTCGATGTGGGCGATGATCGAGAAGTTGCGGATGCGGTCTTGGGCCATCTCAGCTCTGCGGTGGTCGGCGTCGCAAAGCTAGCAACGCCCCGAGCTCGCGAACCTTGAGCGCCCTGCAAACGATCAGGTATGCGGCGATGCCGGCGAGCAGCGCGGTCAAGACCGCGAAGAGCTGGGCGCCGAACGAGCGGCCGAGCGCGTCGTCGAGCGCGTACCAGGTGCCGTAAGCCGCGCCGGCGAGCGTCGCGGCGGCGACGAGGATGCGCACGATCGAGTCGCCCATCGCACGGCCGCCAAGCCGCCCGAGCCGGTGGCGCATGAACGCGAGCAGTAACGCGCTCCCGGCGAGGTTGACGCAGGACGTCGCCAGCGGGATGCCCCAGGTCCCGAAGCGGTAGAACACGGCGTCGAGCCCGGCGTTGATCCCGAGGTTGGCGAGCGCAACGGCGGTCGGGATCCAGTTCGACTGCAGGCTGAAGAAGCCGCGGTTGAGCAGCAGCATGATCCCGTTGAAGAAGAGCCCCGCCGAGAACGCGGCGAGCGCGGCGGCGACGACCGGCGTCTGTGCGGGCTCGAAGTGGCCGCGCTGGTAGACGATCCGCGTGATCGGCTCCGCGAGGACGGCGCTCATCACGCCGGCCGGGATCAGCAGGAAGGCGATCTGCCGCAGGCCGAGGCCGAGCGTGTCGCGGAAGCCTGCCGTGTCGTTCCGAGCGGCGAGCCGCGACAGAGACGGGAAGAGCACGGTCGTGATCGCGACGGAGAAGATCCCCTGCGGCAGCATGTACAGGCGGAACGCCTTGTCGATCGCGGTCGGGGCGAGCTCCGGATCGATCAGCCGCGACGCGAAGATCGAGTCGATGACGGCGTTGAAGTTGATCAGGCCGAGCCCCAGCGTCACCGGGAGCATCAGCTTCAGCACGCGCCAGACCGCCGGGTCGTGCCAGTCGATCAGCACGCGCAGCCGTCCGTCGAGGCCGCGCAGCCAAGGGATCGGCAACAGGACCTGGATCACCGTCCCGATCAGGATCGAGACGGCGTAGACATACAGCTTCGTGTCCATCGACTCCGCGCGGGGAACGCCGAGGACGAGCCCCGCGATGATCGCGAGGTTCCAGAAAACGGGGCTGAGCGCCGGAACGGTGAAGCGCTCGTAGCTGTTGAGAATTCCGACGATGATCCCGGAGGCGCCCAGCAGCGCGACGATCGGGAAGAGGACGCGCGAGAGCCCGATCGCCAGCTCCTTGTCGCCGCCGGGATCCCCGAAGAGGCCGATGATCCAGGGAGCCGCCACGATGAAGATCGCGGTCAGCCCGGTCAGGAAGAGCAGAATGAGCCAGAAGAGGCTCGACGCGACGCGCCAGGCACGTTGGCGGTCGCCGCGTTCCTGCAGCTCCGTGAACACGGGGACGAAAGCGGACGAGAGCGCGGCATCGGCGACAAGCGCGCGCACGAGATTCGGCACCTGGAAGGCGACCGTGAAGGCGTTGATCTTTCCGGCGGCGCCGAAGTAGTAGGCGGCGACGACCTCACGGACGAGACCGAGGACACGGGAGAGCCCGGTGGCGAGCGAGAAGATCGCCGTCGACCTCGCGAGCCGCCGGCCGGAGCGCTCATCCACGCGCGTCACTATAGGGAGGGCACCCTCTGGTACCATGCCGCCGCCCGCGAACTGCGGGCCTTTTCACGCGAATGCCGAATATCCGACAACAGAAGAAGCGAGTTCGTACCGCCGCCAAGCAGCGGCTGGAGAACCTGCACTACCGCTCGACGGCGAAGACCCTCGCAAAGCGCCTCGAGACCGCGGTGAATGAGGGCGACAAGGACCGCGTCGCCGCCGAGCACCGCGAGCTCGTTCGCTGGCTCGACCGTGCCGCCGCCCGCGGCGCGATGCACCGCAACACTGCCGCCCGGCGGAAGGCTCAAGCCGCCCGGTTGCTCACGCCGCAGAAGTAAGCCTCTTCGGGTCAAGACGGCTGCACCGGCAAAGCCGGCGCAGCCTCTAAGCGGCATCGCAAGCGACGCCGCAGGCTCAAGCCGCCCGGTTGCTCACGCCGCAGAAGTAAGCCTCTTCGGGTCAAGACGGCTGCACCGGCCAAGCCGGCGCGGATCGTCAGTTCAGGGCGCTAGGCCGCTGCCGCTTCGCGGGGGCGTGTGATCTCGATCAGGGCGCGATCCAGCTCGAGATCGACCGCGAGCCGCGAGCCGCCCTTGACCGCGTGGTCAAGCTCCGCGAGGCGCACGACGGCCTCGCGCAGCTCGTCCGGGCCGTAGTTGCGCGCCTGCGCGTAGAGCTTCTCGACATAGAACGGGTGGCGTTTTAGCCGCGACGCCGCCTCCCGCGCGGTCAGCCCTTCATCCGCGAACACCTGGCAGTCACGAACGCGGCCGACGTGCGCGACGAGCATGCCGATCAGCATCGGCACGGTTCGCGAGACGGGGTCCCCTGAGCGCTCGAGCAAGGTCTGGCATGCGGCGAGCGCGCCGGGCAGGTCGCGCCGGCCCCATGCGTCCGTGAGCTCGTATCCAGGGACCTCGGCGCATCCCGCTGCCAGCGCCTCGATCTCCCGTGTGCCCACCGGATCGCCGCCTGACCACGTCGCGATCTTGTCCACCTCGCTCGCCAGCTCTTCCGGGTCCTCGCCGACAACCTCGATCAGCAGTCGAGCCGCCTCGGCGTCGACGGCCACGCCCCGGTCGCCGAACTGCTTCGCGACCCAGTCGGCCATGCGCCGCTTCGGGACGTCGTAGACGAGCACGTCGCCCGCCTTCGCGCACGCCTTGGCGAGCGCCGAGTCCTTCTTCAGCTCCGACGCGACGAGCGCGAGCACCGTGTCTGGCGTCGGGCTCGCGAGGTAGGCGCCGACCGCCTTCGCATCGGCGGCCTTCCACTTGTCGACGTCCTCGACGACCACGAGCCGGCCGCCGCCGCCGAGCAGGCCGAGCGCGTTGCACGTCGCGACCGCGTCGTCGCCGCTCGCCTCGTGGGCAGTGAGGAGCTCCGTCGCGTCCTCGCCGATGCGGTCCCGTAGCCGGCGCAGCGCGCGCTGGATCTTCGGCCGGTCGGCGCCGGTGATCAGGTAGACGGGCTTGAGCTCGGTCGCTGCCATCGCGGCTTAGAACTAGGCGCCGACGTGTCGGCGCCGCAGAGAGGCAAGCCGGCCTTGGCCCGGCTTGCCGTCTCGCACACGTTCTAGGGCTCGGGAACGTTCGCGGACCACAGTCGTGCCGAAGCATAGGCGCAGAGGAGGAGCGCGCCTGCGAGCAGTACGAGCAGCGCCCGCGCCGAGCGAATCTGCGCAAAAGGAAGCCCGCCGACGAGCCGTGCGACCGTCGCAAGGTACGCCGCGCACCAGCCGTTGAGCCATGCGAGGGCAGCGGCGGCGCTGGGCGAGAGCGGCGCGATCGCCGTCGTAGCCAGCGCGAGCACAAGCAGCGGAACGACCGCGGGCGCGGCGAGCGCGTTCGCGGGGACCGCGAGCAGCTGAACCGAATGGAACTGAGCCCACAGGATCGGCGCCGTAGCGAGGCCGCACGCGGCGGACAGCGCGATACCGGGGCGCAGGACGCCCAGCGGGTAGCCCTCGAGCGCGCGATGGAAGCGCGGGACGAGCAGGAAGATCGCGACCACTGCCGCGAACGACAGCTGAAAGCCGGCGTCGAACAGCGTGTAGGGGTTCCACGCCAGCAGCGCGATCGCGCCGACGAACAGGAGGTGCCAGCGATCCGTCGCCCGGGCAGTCAGCCACGCCAACGAGCACAGTGCTCCCGCGACTCCAGCTCGCACCACCGACGGCTGTGCGCCGACTGCGAGCACATACGCGGCGATCGCCGCGAGCGCGCCGAGGTGCCCGAGCAGCCGCGAGATGCCGAGCACCCACGCGACGGCGAGGAAGCTGCCGGCAACGAGCACGACGTTCTGTCCAGACACGGCGAGCAGGTGATAGAGGCCCGCGGCACGGAAGCGCTGCCGCAGCTGGTCGGACAGACCGTTCTCGTCGCCGAGCACGACGCCCTCGACGACAGCGGCGCGCTCGCCCCGCAGTCCACGCGCGATCGAGGCGCGCAGGTGCCGGCGCAGCGCATCCGCGGCGCCGCCGAGGCCGCCGCGAGCCCCGACGATGTGCCACTCGTCGAGGCGCAGCACGACGTGCACGCCGCGGCGCCGGAGCCACGTGCGCTCGTCGAAGCCGTCTTTCGCGCCGCGCGGCTGCTTCACAACGGCGAGCGCGCTGAGGACGCCGCCCTGCGGCGGGGCTCGGCCCTTCGCGAGCTCGAGCAGCACCGGCTCACGTAAGCGGCGCCGCGCATACCGCGTAACGACCGCCGGCGCGCGGAGCTCGAACCGGCCGCGACGCGCCGGCCCGGTGACCGTCACGCGCACGCGGGCGGCCTCTCCCACGTGCGCGGCGAGCACCGTGCGGTCGAGGTGGTCGAGACGCACACTGCCCCACCACCACCCCAGGAGCGCCACGCACGCGACGCCGGCCACGACACGCGGCAGCCCGGCGACCGCAACGCCGAGCAACAGGGCACATGCGGCGACACCAATCCGCGCGAGGTCGGCCAGCACGAGCCCGCCGCACAGGCCTGCCGCCAGCAGCTGCGGCCGCATCACGGCGCCACCAGCGGGCGCAGGTCGGCGAGCCGCGCCGGGCCGATGCCGGGCACCGCGTCGAGCTCGTCGACCGAGCCGAAGCCGCCGTGTTGTGTCCGATAGTCGACGATCTTCTGTGCGGTTACCGGGCCGACGCCGGGCAGTGCATCGAGCTGGTCGAGCGTCGCGCTGTTCAGGTGCACCGGACCGCTCGACGCCGACGATGCGCCGGCGACCGCAGCCGCCCCGGCTCCGCCGCGGCGCGGCACGACGATCTGCTCGCCGTCGGCGACGAGCGCGGCGAGGTTGAGCAGCTCGAGCTCCGCCTTGCGCGTCGGCCCACCGGCGCGTGCGACCGCGTCTGCCACACGCGCGCCGGCGCCCACGCGGTAGAGCCCGGGCCGATGCACGGCGCCGACGACGTCGACGTACAGCTGCGTCGTCTTCGGCTGCGCCGCGCTCTTCGCGACGTGGATCGGCGGCGGCACGCTCGCCCGGCTCGGACGAAGCAGCACCCGTCCAGCGAGCGCAAGCGCGAGGACGGCGACGACCTCGGCGACGAGCAGCCGGCGACGATTCTGAAGGAGCTCTGCCATGCCACCAAGGGTGGCGGCAGAAGTGTCATGTGTCTGTGACTAGGCCGTGACGAGATTGACGAGTTTGCGCGGCACAACGATCGTTTGCCGGATCTCGCCCCCGTTGAGGTGCGCCTGCACCTTCGGCGACTCCTTGGCGCGCGCGACCAGCTCCTCGTCCGGGAGGTCGGCCGG
>VAXO01000066.1 GCA_005888435.1 Actinomycetota bacterium
GAACCGCTGACTCATCCCCGGCGGCAATAACACGCGCGTGAGGGGCGGGCTGGCGCTGGCGATTCTCGTCGCGTCCGTGTTGGCGGCGGCAGGCTCGACTGGTCCCGAGGCCGCCGTCTCGCCCACGCGTCCCAACATCGTCGTGCTCGAGACCGACGACCAGACGCTGGCGGAGATGGCGGTCCTCCCGAACGTCCGCCACCTGATCGGCGACGAGGGCGTCACCTTCGACAACAACTTCGATTCCTTCTCCCTCTGCTGTCCGTCGCGGGCGTCGTTCCTGACAGGGCAGTACTCGCACAACAACGGCGTGCGCGGGAACGCGCCGCCCGACGGCGGCTACGAGAAGCTCGACCACACGAACACCCTGCCGGTCTGGCTGCAGCCGGCGGGCTACTACACCGTCCACCTAGGCAAGTACCTCAACGGCTACGGCCTGCGGAACCCGCTCGAGGTCCCGCCCGGCTGGAGCGAATGGCACGGCGCGGTCGATCCGACGACGTATCGCTATTACAACTACACCCTCAACGAGAACGGCGTCCTCACGACGTATTGCGCGACGCGGGATCCGTCGTGCTACCAGACCGACGTCTATCGCGACAAGGCCGACGAGATCATCCGGCGCCGCGCGCCCGAAGGGCCGTTCTTCCTCTGGGTGGCATTTCTGGCGAACCACTCGGGCGGCCCACCCGAGCCGGGCGATCCTCAGGGCTTCGCCACCCCCGATCCCGCGCCGCGTCACGCGAACCGGTTTGCCGGGACACCGCTTCCCCAGCCACCCAATTTCAACGAAGCCGACGTCTCCGACAAGCCGACGCTGATCCGCCGGCTGACGCCGATCACCGCTCGGCAGCGGGCGAACATCCAGGAAAACTGGCAGCAGCGCCGCGAGACGCTGCTCGCGGTCGACGAAGCCGTCGCCTCGATCGTCGAGACGCTGCGGCAGACCGGCGAGCTCGATAACACGCTGATCGCCTTCACGAGCGACAACGGCTTCTTCCACGGCGAGCACCGGATTCGCACCGGCAAGGTCCGTCTCTACGAGGAATCGATTCGCGTGCCGCTGCTCATGCGCTGGACGGCGAATAAGACGCTGCCGCGCGGCGTACACCGCAAGCAGCTCGTGATGAACGTCGACGACGCGGAGACGATCCTCGCCGCCGCCGGCGACACGGCGCGGCCCGGCCGCGTCGAGGACGGCGTCTCGCTTCTCCGGCTCTGGCGCGACGGCGGGCTCGAGTTGGGGCGCGACCTGCTGGTCGACAACATGCCCGGAGTCACGCACTTCGACGCGATCCGCTCGCGAAACTTCCTCTACGCGGAGCACCAGAACGGCGACCGCGAGCTCTACGACTTGCGGAAGGATCCCTACGAGCTGCAGAGCCAGCACGCGAATCCGGCGGACGAGCAGCTCAAGAACGCGCTGGCAGCACGACTGCACAAGCTCGTGAAGTGCGCGGGCCCGAGCTGCCGCGCGCGGCCGCCGCTCGTCTTCACGGCGGCTCGCAGGGGACGCTGCGGCCCGGTGAGCACGTCGGTCGCCGGCTCCGGCATCACCTCCGTGACCTTCCTGGTCGACGGCCGCCGGGTGGCCGTCGACACGCGCAAGCCGTTCCGCGCCGGCCTCAGGTTCGCGCGGCGCGCGACCGTGCGGGCGCGCGTCGCGACGGCGTTCGACCAGCTCGTGACGGTCGATAGGACGGTTCGCGGCTGCCGCTAGGCGTTCGCGCAGGAGCGATACGCATAGGCGAAGGGGTGCCGATACACCTCACTCGCCTCCGTGCCGCTGACCGGAATCGACACTTCTTCGCCGGTCCGGTCGTCATGTGCGAACACGACCAGCGTGTGCTTGCTCCGGTCCCAGATGAGCGCGACCTCGATCCCGCCTCCGTGCCGCGTCGCCAGGTCAACGAGATCCCGCATACGTCGTAGAGTCGCGCGTCGCCGGCCTTGAAGGACCGACCAACCGGACGGATAGGACTAGACCCTCGGCTGATCGACCGCGGCGCGCAACGCCGCATAATCGAAGCGATGCCGCTCGAGGTCCGCATCAGCGAGCCGCCGCTTCTGGACGAGCTCATCGGGACGCTGTTGCGTCACGGCTGCATCGCCCATCGCAGCGGTCGATTCTCGTGCCGCGTCGTCCATGTCCACGCGACTCACGCCGAAGAGGCCGAGATCGAGCTCGGCCTCTTCATGCGAGCCTGGGTGCTCGCCCATCCCGGCGTCTCGGCCGTCGTCAGAGGCTGACGGCGCGGCTCGCGGCCGCGAGCAGCGGCGTCTCGAGCAGTCCTCGACGGTACGCCGCGTTCACCGCTTCGGTGCGCGTCGCCACACCGAGCTTGCGGTAGATGTTCGTCAGGTGGAACTTGACGGTCTGCTCGGCGAGCCAGAGCCGCTTCGCAATCGCCTTGTTGGACATTCCGTCGCCGAGGGCGGTCAGGATCGTGAGCTCGCGCTCGCTCAGGCCGGCCTCGTCTGCCGCAGTAGCCGCAGCCTGCGGCTGCGCGTCGCCAAAGATCGGCTGTGCCACCGCTCCCCGTACCGCGGTGCGAAGCGCCGCCGGTAGATCCCGCGCCTCCACGTGCTTGCGGATGAATGCGATGGCGCCGCGCATGAACGCCGCCTGGATGACGTCCTCCTCGTCCACGCCCGACAAGACGATCGCCTTCACCTGCGGGTGACGTGCCCGGAGGTGCTCGAGGCACGCGAGCCCGTCCATCCCGGGCATGCACAGGTCGAGCAACACGACGTCCGGCTCGTGCCGGGCCGTCAATGGCAGAACCTGCTGCCCGCGAGTCGTGGTCGCCACGATCTCGAAGTCGTCCTCCGCCTCGGCAAGTGCAAGGCGCACCGCCTGAACCATCAACTCGTGGTCGTCCGCAATCAGAACCTTCAGCCGCCGCATGGCTGATCCTCCCCCTCGGTCGTCCCCCCGATAACTGCACGAATGGTGGTTGCGGATCAACCTTCAGTCGATCCCTAAAACGAGGG
The DNA here is from genome assembly GCA_005888435.1 of Actinomycetota bacterium. Taxonomy (GTDB): domain Bacteria; phylum Actinomycetota; class Thermoleophilia; order Gaiellales; family Gaiellaceae; genus 3-1-20CM-4-69-9. The sequence goes on from VAXO01000066.1 coordinate 2,995, forward strand.
GTCGGAGACAGAACTAGCCGAACGTCCTGGGACTCGCCGCGATAGGGTCCACCGGAGATGCACCTCGTCGTCGTCGATGCGGCCGTCGGCGCCCTCCTGCCGGCCGCGATCATCGTCTTCGGTACGCGCGCACGCCGTCCCCGGTCGGGTCGGGTGCGTGCACTCGGCTGGGTCCTCGTGGCGGTACCGCTGCCGCTCGCCGTAGCACTCCATCTCGCGGGCCGGCTGCCGGCGAGCGTGGATCAGGCGGCCTTCCTTGCCTGCGTCGCAGCCTTCGCGCTCGGAGCCGCACTCGTGCTCAGCGACGACGAGCCCGACGGGCGCCGGGAGGACGACGACGAGACGCCGCCGTGGTGGCCGGCGTTCGAGCGCGAGCTCCGTGAGTACGAGCGAGCGTCAACCAGGCGACCGAAGGCCCTCCACTCGTGACGGCCCAGGGGTTCGGCGTCGCATTGATGGTCGGCGCTGCCCTGCTGGCCCTCTGGATCCTGTGGCGGTACGCCCGTTTCGGGCCGAGGACGATCTTCTGGTCTCTCGCCCACGTCATCATCGCCTGCATCCTGCTCCGCCTGCTGCCGCTCGCGTTCCCCGAGCCCGACCCGACCAAGGTCTCCGCGATCGCCTATATAGAGGTCTTCGCGCTCGCCCTCCCCGCCCTGGTCTATGCGTTCCTGAGCGGCGGGTGGGTCACCCGCATCGCGGTCGGAATGCTGCGCCCGTAGCTAGAACAGCCGCGGCACGAGCCGGTACGGGACTGCCTCTCGGTACAACCGGTAGCCGGCGTGCTCGGCGAGCACCGCTTCTTCCTCGCGGATGCGGAGAAGCTGGAATGCGGTGCTGATGCAGAGCAGAAGGACATTGAACGGCGCCGGGTTCTCGAGCACGTAGCCGATGTACGCAACGAGGTAGCCGGCATACGCCGGATGCCGCACGAAGCGGTACGGCCCGCCCGTCTTCAGCCCGCGGTCGGCGGCGACGAGCCCGAACGAGCGCCCGAGGGTCGCGAGCCCCGCAAGCGCGAACAGGACGCCGCCGAGCTGCAGCAGCTCGCACGGCAGCTGTGACAGGCCGCCGTCGGCCGGACGCGCGAGCAGCATGGCGAAGCTCCCGACGGGTGCCGCCACCCACGCGAGAGGCCGCCGGCTGAGCCGGTCCGCGGGGCGGCGGACGAGGAACAGCACGGCGGCCCACCCTTCGAGTGCCGTCGTGCCGAGCCCGGACGGCTTCCCCGTGGTGCGCCAGTGCGAGAAGTTGGCCCACGCGAAGAGCACGAAGAGCGCGACGAGCCCACCGCGCGAGAGCAGTGAGGCGAGGCGCCTCGGCAACGACGCCCGCTCAGAGGAGCCCATGCGACCCCAGGAATGCCGGCGCGAGGATCAGCACGAACATGACCGGCAGGATGAAGATCGCCATCGGCAGCAGCATTTTCACCGGGGCTTTCTGAGCACGCTCTTCCGCGTACATCTGCCGCCGGTGCCGAAGGTCGCTCGCCTGAGCCCGCAGGATTCCGCTCAAGGGTGAGCCGAGCTGATCCGACGCGAGAACGGCGTTCGCGAACGCCATCGCTTCGTCGCTGCCGACGCGCACCGCGAAGTTGCGGATCGCGGTCTTCCTCGACTCGCCGACCCGCAGCTCGGTCAGCACGCGCTTCATCTCGTCAGCGAGCGGTCCCTCGTTGACATCGGCGAGGTATGTGACCGCGGCGTCGAAGCTCATCCCGGCTTCGATCACGAGCCCGAGCTGGTCGACGAAGTGCGGGAGCTCCGAATCGATCCGCTCGGAGCGTCGGGTCGCCGCCTTGCTGAGCACAAAGCCCGGAATGAGGATTCCTGCAGCCGCGAAGAAGAGCGCGACGAGAAACCGTCCGGCGCCGTGCGCCAGCGTGAACCCTGCGAGGATGCCGAGCCCGGTCAGGCCGACGCGCCCGGCCATGAACAGCTCCGCCGTCAGCCGCCGCGTGACGCCGGCCCGTGCCAGTGCAGTCGTGATGTCGTGGTCCGTCTGGCGGCGCCAGAGCTTGCGGTGCACGCGTGCAAGCGGCACGGCGACCATCCGCAGCAGCGACCTTCGTTCGTCTGTGGAAGGCGGGGCGGCGTCCGACGATGAGCGGACCCGCTCGATCGCGAGCCGCCGATCCCGCTCGGCGATGACGCGGGGACGCGTCAGCTGAAACGCCGAGATGGCAAGGCACGCGATTCCGGTGATCAGCAGCAGGAGCATGGGCTAGTACCTCACGTTCACGATTCGCTTGAGCACGAGCGCGCCGATCGTCATCGAGACGAGGCAGAACGCGATCAACACGTGCCCGGTGGACGTCTTCAAGAACGGCGACATGTACGAAGGGCTGATCAATGTCATCAACGCGGCGAGACCGAACGGGAGGCAGGTCAGGATCGTGGCGGACATCCGGCCCATGGACGTCAGCGCGCGCACCTTCCGTGCGTGTCGCTGACGCTCGCGCACCGTCTCCGAAAGCGTGTCGAACAGCGTGGCGAGCGAGCCTCCTGCCTGTGCCTGGACGTTGATCGCGGTCGCGACGTACTCCATGTCCTCGGAGCCGATGCGCTTGCACATCGCGTTGATGGCGTCGTCCAGCGGCCTCCCGAGACGCTCCTCCCCGAGGACCCGCCTCAACTCTTCCGAAGCCGGCGGGCTCCCGTCGTCGGCGACCGCACGCAAGGCAGTGCGCAGACCGTGCCCGGCTCGAAGCGTCGACGCGATCGTCGAGAGCATGTCGGGCAGCTGACGGTCGAACGCCTTCGATCTCCGCGCCGCGGCGATCCGGAGCACGACCAGCGGGCTCAGGAAGCCGACGAGCAGCAGTCCCAGCGACAGGAGAGGGCCGAACGAGATGGCCAGCCCGAAGACACCGAACACGAGCGCTCCCGCGAGCCCGAGATAGGGAAGGTGGCCCAGGCGGAGCTTGATGCCGCTGCGTTCGAGCAACAGTCTGAGCCCCTCGTGGCCGGGGACATCCGCCAGCGCGTCCTCGGTCCACTCGAACAGGGGGTCGAGAACCGGCTTACGCTCGTTCGCCGCTCGTTGCTCGCTGCGGGGCTTGACGTGCGGATCGAGCAGGCGACGAATCTCGGGCTTCCGGCGGCTGCGGACAAGGCCCGCTCCCGCCACTGCGAGGAGCAGCGCGGCAAGCGCGACGACTGCGTACAGCACGTCGCGCTTCCGCACGACGTTCGCCGGAATCGGGCCGGTGCTCGCCGGGGCCGATCCGGGCACGCGGAGAAGCAGCTGAGTCGATGCCGCTCCGGCGCGCACGCGCAGGCTCAGCGAGTCGCCCGGCCGTCCCCGGGTCAGGTAGGTCAGAAGCCACGTCTGCTCGAGCTCTCGGCCGAGCGCTGCGTAGGTCGCCGCGAGCTGCGAAACGTCGGTGGTGTCGAACAGACGGCCGCCGGTGGCATCCGCGAGCGCCGCCAGCGTACGCCTGTCGGCCCGTGGGCTCGCCGCAATCGCATACACGGTCACGCCCGCGGCCTGCGCCGCGGCGACCGCGTTCCGAAGCGACGCCCTGGAGCCGACGTCGCGACCGTCGGTGAGCAGGACCAGGATCCGAGTGCCTGCCGAGAGGTGACGGAGGCGACCGACCGAGGACACGACTGCGTCGTAGAGCGCAGTGCCGGGGACCGTGTCCGGGGCGAGCGCCGACAGTGTCTGCGCCACGTCGGCGCTCGACGCGTTGCGACCGGACAGAGGCAGCGCCTCGTGCCCGAACGCAACCAGCCCGAACGCCGATGCGCGACGCGCCTGGGACGCCAGGAACTCGTTCGCAGCCCGCTTCGCCTCGCGGAGCGGCCGTCCCAGCATCGACTCGGAGTTGTCCACCGCGAGGACGAGCGCCTCCGACGAGCCGAGCTGCCGCGCGCTCGCGAACGCCGCACCGCGACCGTTCTCGAAGAGAATCGGGCGCGCCCCGGCGGGCGCGAAGACGGTGACTCGCACCTGCGGGAACGTCTTCAGCTCGACGTGCCTGACTTGGAGCGGCGAGGCGGCTACCGCCGTGGCCGGAAGAGCGAGGAGCACCACCGCCGCGAGCAGTACGAGGCGAGGTTTCATGCCGCCCCCAGCCATGACGCCGACGACAGGTCGACGCCGTTCGTCTTGAGCTTCGACAGGAAACCCGGGCGCAGGCTCGTCGGCTCGAGAGGAGTGATGAGCCGTCCTGCGCTCGCCCCGCCTTCCGGCACGTGGGCGCAGAAGATGTCCTGCAGGGTGATCACGTCGCCCTCCATGCCGGCGATCTCCGTGATCTGAATGATCTTCCGTGACCCGTCGACCAGACGCGAAATGTGCACGAGCAGGTCGAAGCCGCCGGCGATCTGCTCCCGAATCGCCTTCACCGGCAGCTCGACCCCCGCCATCAGCACGAGCATCTCGAGCCTGTGCAGAGCGTCGCGGGCCGAGTTTGCGTGGACCGTCGTCAGCGAACCGTCGTGGCCGGTGTTCATCGCCTGCAGCATGTCCAGGGTCTCCGCGCCGCGGACCTCGCCGACGATGATGCGGTCGGGCCTCATGCGGAGAGCGTTTCGCACGAGGTCGCGGATGCGAACTTCGCCCTCGCCCTCGACGTTCGGCGGCCGAGACTCGAGCGAGACGACGTGCCGCTGCTGCAGCCGGAGCTCGGCCGCATCCTCGATCGTCACGATGCGCTCCGAGCCGGGGATGCTGGCCGACACGGCATTGAGCAAGGTCGTCTTGCCCGTGCCGGTGCCTCCCGAGATCAGGACGTTCAGCTTCCCCTCGACGCATTGACCGATGAACTCGGCCGCCTGCTCGCTGAGCGTGTCGAGCCGGATCAGGTCGGTAAGAGCGAGTGCGTCGCGCGCGAACTTCCGGATCGTCAGCGACGGTCCGCGGAGCGCGAGCGGCGGAATGATCGCATTGACGCGACTTCCGTCCGGAAGCCGCGCGTCGACCATCGGTGACGACTCGTCGATCCTGCGTCCCACCTGCGAGACGATCCGGTCGATGATGCGCAGCAGGTGTGCGTCGTCGAGGAACGAAGCCTCTGTCTCCTCGATCATCCCGGCACGCTCGACGAAGAGCTGGTCGTAGGCGTTGACCATGATCTCCGTGACGGACGGGTCGCGGAGGAACGGCTCCAGCGGCCCGTAGCCGAGGATGTCGTCGGCGATCTGCCGCTCGAGCCGGGCGCGCTCGCTCGGGCTCAACGGCGTCTGCTCCGCGTTCAGCTGTTCGCTCACGAGCTGCCGGACCCGCGGCCCGAGCTCGTTCGATCCCTCGAGGTTGAGGAAGGCGGCACCGAGCCGCGCGATGCACGCACGGTGGATCTTCGTCTTCAGCTCGGCCTGCGGATCGCGCGACCGAGCCTTCGCAGAGCCGTGGTCGACCTGCAGCCGCTCCGCGAGCACCGCCGCGTCGCTGCGGTCCGAGAATCCGTTGGCGTCGAACGTGCTCATCGTCGGCCTCGCAGCAGGGAGCGACGCTGCGGGGATGCCGCCGGTGCGCCCTCACCGATCAGCGACCTTGCTAGCTCCGAGACGGCCCGGGCGAAGCGTCCGCCTTCGTCGGCGATCACGGCGGGCACGGCGCGGTTGAGCGCCTTCGGAACCTCGGGGTCGTCCGGCAGCTCGTACGCGATCTCGGCCTCGAGAGCCTGCTCGATCTCACGGCGGACGACGCCGCCGGGGGCGCCGACCCGGTTGACCACGATCGAGGTCCGGTCACGCGGAAACCCGAGCCGGTCGAGGGTCTCGAGCCCGATCCGGACGTTCTTGAGCGACGTGATCTCCGGGTTGCAAACGATCAGCAGGTGGTCACTGCAGTCGACAGCGGCGAGGATCGCCGCATCGAACAGAGGACCGGTGTCGACGATCACCGCGCTGTAGGACGCGCGAGCGGCGTCGAGGATGGCCTTCAGGTCTCCCTGGCGGATGACCTGCGCATCCTCGGGCCGTGTCGGCGCCGGGAGCAGGGCCAGGTCGGCGGTCGGGCCCGGGCAGACGAACGCCTTCAGCTTCTCGACGTCGGTGTGTCCGCTCGACGAGGCGAGATCGGAGATCGTCGCGCGCGGCGTGACGCCCAGCGCGAGCGCGGCGTCCCCGAACTGCAGGTCGAGGTCGACGAGCAGCGTCTTCAGTCCGGAACGTGCAGCCGCAACGGCGATGTTGGTCGAGAGCACGGTCTTCCCGCTGCCGCCTTTCGGCGAGAAGACGGTGAGGATCTTGCCCGCGTCGCCGGTGCGGTTCGCCAGCGCCGCTTTGCGGAGCGCGAAGAGCAGCGTCTCGTTCGACTGCGGCAGCGTGAGCACATCCGCCGCGCCAACCGCGAGACCGGTCTCGACGATGCCGTTCGGCTCACCGTACGCCGCCAGGATCAACGGCGCGGCCGATGCCTTCCGCACCTCCGCGATCTCCTCGGCGAGGCCGGGGGAAGACGACGACGGGACGACGTGCAGGACGACATCCGCAGGCGAGCCCGCCTGTGCATTCCCGTTGCGGGCCGCCGGTCCGAGCAGGGACAGCGTCGGCTCCCCGCCGATCGCCGACGCCAGCTGATCCGCTGCGGCTCCACTCAGGAGCACCCTGAGACTGGGGCTGTGACCGTTACGGTGCATCGATGCTCTCCTTGTAGTTCCGGGCTGCGACCGGCTTCTGCTGCGCCGGCGGCAGACCGCGGTAGAGGAAGGAGAAGATCGTCTCGATGGTGGGCGCGCTGTTACGCGGCTGGTTCGTCGGGCGAAGAACGAGGAACCAGTCGCCCTGCTTCATCACCCACGCCATCGTCTGTGCCTGCGCGTCGGTCATGACGATGTCCGCCGAAGCGGTCGCCTGACCGGGGCGACCGAGGCCGTGCTCGGGCCGTCCGGCGCTTTCAGCACCAGCAGGTTGCGCAGAACCACCCGCGACGCTGCGCGCGCGAGATCGTCGACGTGGTACTTCGTCGTCGCGACGACGTCCACGTGGTCGCCGTCCGAGACCGTTCCTGCCAAAAGCTGGCTGGGCTCGCCCGGCACGACCAGCACGCGCTCGGTGCCCGAGAACTTCGCGAAGACGCCGCCCTGAGCCGCAGGCGCGAACTGGCGCAGCGTGATCTGCTGGCCCTTGTAGATCTCGCTGCCTGCGATCAGCGACGTCAGCGGCTGGGCGCTGGTCACCGAGCCCGGTGCGACGGCGCGACGCGGAACCGTCTGAGACGTCAGATAGCCGCCCGCGGCGATCGTCGATCCATCCGTGCCGGCGGGAATGTCACGCGAAGCGACGAGGACCTTCACGAGGCCGGCGCCGCGCGTCACGCTGTTCCGGTAGCTGACGACGTAGAGGCCGACGAGCACGGCCGCGAGCGCGGCCAGTGCGAGCGGCAGTGCGAGGTTTCGAAGTCGCGATCTGGTCACCTGATTCTCCTTTGTGCTATTCGACGAGGCTGAGAATGTGGACGCCGAAGTCGTTCGTGCTGTCCGGCGGCAGGCCGGCCGGCAGGTCCGACGTCGTGAACGTGATGAAGTGCCCGGTGAGCTGCTTCTGCGAGGGCGCCCAGGAGTCGACGTTGTCGATCACGAACAGCGCCCAGCCGATGATGTGGAAGTAGTAGACAGGGCCTGCGTTCGCCACCGTGTCGAAGACGGGGAAGAACAACGGCACGCCGATGCGGTCGGTGAACGCCTGCCTGATCGGGCCGACGGTCTGGCCCGTCTTGACGCCGTACCACTGCCCCGCAGGAAGCGCATCCGGGTACCCGTTGAGGATCCAGTTCCTGAGCTCGTTCGCTCCGATTCCGGAGTTCGACGGGCACGCGGTCGAGACCGTCGAGTGGCACGTGAGGTCGATCAGGCCGATCGTGCTCGAGGCGACGGCGCTCTCGTTGAAGGAGACCGTCTTCGTCTGCCCGTAGCAGCTCGCGATCTGACACGCGATGGTGTTCTTCACCGCAATCGGCGCGACGTTCTTCATCTGAGACGGCACGGTGACCGCCGCCGTTGCCTTGGCGCTGATGTTCACCGTGTTGAAGATCGAGCCGTAGATCTTCGCGAGCGTTCCAGGTGCGGACTTGCTCGCGACGACCCGGATGCAGTTGGTGCCAACGCACGTCGGCGACGGGGTGCTCGGGAACGTGATCGCGGCGGACGCGCCGGAAAAGTTGTTGCCTGCGTACGTGGTGGCGAAGGAGGTGGCGCTCGACGTGCTGGACGGCAGGCTCTGGACGCCGGCGAGGGCAGCCGCGTCCGCGGCCGTCTGGAGATGCCGCTGGGTCTGGAACCAGCGGCCGCCGTCGATCACGAGGGCAGCCATCCCGATCAGGACCGAGAGGATGGCGACGACCAGGACGATCGCCTGCCCGTCGTGAGAACGCAGATGACGCGCGAGCCGCGTCACTCCATGCGCTCCTTCGCGACGCCCTGGATCGTGAAAGTCTGATTCAGTGGGGGAACGCCGAAGTAGCCGGGCAGCCCGACCGAGAACGTCGACGTGACCGTGACGGTGACCTGGTCGCCGGTGTTCGGGCCCGAGGTCGTGCAGGCGATCGTGCCGGAGGGCGGAATCACGCCCATGCTGTTGATCTTGGTCGTCGCCGAGCTGCACGCTGTCGTGCGGTGCACGGCACCTTCGCGCGCGCCGACACGCGCTGCGTCCGTGATCGTGATGTAGTCGCGAAAGCCGCGGCCGAACTGAACGATCGCGAGGACCAGGAAGATGAGGAACGGCATGATGAACGCGAACTCGACAAACGACTGACCGCGTTCGTCCGCGAACAGGGCCCGTGCGTGTGTTGTTTTCGTGTTCTTCATTTCAAGTCTCCATGGAAATGCGTCGGGGCCCCCGCTTGCGCGGAGGCCCCGCTAGACGGGCCTAAATGGCGCCCGCAACGGCCGAGATTGCCGCCTGAATCGCCGTGCCGAGGCCGGTCCACGTGACCGCCAGCAACACGCCGACGACGACAACGGCCAGGATGAGCGCGTACTCGACGAACGTCTGACCCTCGGAAGCGCGCAGACGTGCGAGCAGTGCATGAAACGCGGACATACTGTCCTCCCACTGATGGTTTCGGGGCATCCCGCCCCCCTCGTCGAACAGGTGTAACCCGCCCCGTGCGCCGGATGAACGCACGAAGGTCCGGACCCCGCTAGACGTTCGGGTGCGCCTCGGGCTCAAGGGCGGTCGGCGAACTGCCGACGAGCAGGGTCATGAGCCCGCACACGTTCGCCCTGGCAGTCGTGCTCGCAAGCGTTGCCCTGGCGCTCTGGGCGGCCGTGCGCTTTCCCGGGGCGGGGCCGACGACAGTGTCCGCGGCTGTCCTCGTGATCCTTTCCGGGGCCGCAGCCGTGCGTGCGATCCCGGGTCTGACCAATACGACGATGCAGGTCGCGCCGGCAGCGGCGCCGCTCGTCGTTCCCTTCGCGATCGCGCTACCGCTCCTCACGTACACGTTTCTCAGCGGTCTCTGGGTGCTCAGGATGATCCAGAGGTCGCTACCCGGCTTTCCCCGCTGACGCGCCCGGCCACGCGCTGAACAGACGAAAGGCTGGACGCTTCGGGCCTAACGTCTAGGTCAAAGCTGCCGCCGACGGAACAGAGTCGGAGCGGGATGAGGGGAAGTCGGAACAGCAGGACGCGTCATGGCGTCGTTTAGCGAAGCACCGCGCGAGCCGTCTTCAGGCCGGCCGTCGCATCGCCCCAGCTTGCGGACCGCAGTCTCGGTCGCGCTCGTCGCGTTCATCGTCCTGGTCGCGCTGGGGTTCGTGCGATGAACTTCACGACCACGCTGGTGCTCGGAGCATTCCTGCTCGCGATCTGGTGCGACGCACGGTTGGAGAGCGTGCGCCCCGCGAAGACCGGCTGGCGCGTCGTTCACGTGGCGGCGTCCTGCATCATTCTTCAGGTCGCAGCCATCGGCGCGGGCCAGCTCATGCCCGAAGGTGCAGGCGTCGATCGGGCGCTGATCGCCGTCTTCGCGATTCTCCTGCCGGTCTTCGTCTACACCTTCGTCGCAGGGCTCTGGCTCCTGCGGACGCTCGCAGAGCTCGGCTTCGCCCGTCGCTGAGGAGCGATCGAGAGGCGGCTAGGCTGCCGAGGTGGCAGGGGGTCGGCAGCACTACAACGTCACGCTGGCGATCCTCACGCTGGCCGGCATCGCCTACGCGCTGCAGCAGACGATGGTGATCCCGGCGCTGCCGACGCTGCAGCGCGACCTCCACACGACCACGACCTGGGTCACGTGGGTGCTGACGGTGTTCCTGCTCGTCGCATCGGTCGCGACGCCGATCCTCGGGAAGCTCGGCGACCAGTACGGGAAGGAGCGCATCCTCGTGATTGCGCTGCTGATCTTCCTCGCCGGCTCCATCGGGGCGGCCCTCGCCTGGAACATCTGGTCGCTGATCGCCTGGCGTGCGCTCCAGGGCGCCGGCGCGGCGGTCTTCCCGCTCAGCTACGGGATCATCCGCGACGAGTTCCCGCGCGAGAAGGTCGGCGTCGCAATCGGCCTGATCTCGGCCGTGTTCGGCATCGGCGGCGGCTTCGGGATCGTCCTCTCGGGCCTGATCGTCGACCATCTCTCGTGGCGCTGGCTCTTCATCGTCGGCGCCGTGAACATCGCGGCTGCTGCGGTGCTGGTGCACAAGTTCGTTCCCGAATCCCCGATCAAGACGCCGTCGCGAGTCGACTTCGTCGGGGCGACACTGCTTTCCGGCGGCCTGATCTGCCTGCTCGTCGCCCTGACGGAGGGCGAGAGCTGGGGCTGGACCTCCGGGCTGACGTTGGCGCTCGCCGCCCTCGCGCTCGCCTTCTTCGTCGCCTGGGCGCTCGCCGAGCTGCACGTGCCGGAGCCGATGGTCGACATGCGGATGATGGCGATGCGTCCGGTGCTCTTCACCAACTTGACGGCCCTCGTCGCCGGCTTCGCGATGTTTGGCACCTTCGTCCTCGTCCCGAACTTCGTCGAGACGCCGCACGACCTGCCGCTCCGCGTGCAGCGGCTCGTCGACTACGGCTTCGACGCCAGCGCCACCAAGGCAGGCCTCTACCTCTTGCCGAGCTCGATCACCCTGCTGTTCGCCGGCCCAGTCGCGGGACTGATCGGGCGCCGCACCGGCTTGAAGTGGCCGCTGTCGGCCGGGCTCTTGCTCGTCGCCCTCGCGGCCGCGTCGCTCGCGACCTGGCACGACCAGTCGTGGCAGATCCTGCTCGCGATGGCCGTGCTCGGGATCGGCGTCGGGTTCGCGTTCGCGGCCATGGCGACGCTGATCACCGAAGCAGTCCGCCCGTCCGAGACCGGCGTGGCCACCGGCATGAACACCGTCATGCGTACCGTCGGCGGCGTGATCGGCGGACAGGTCGGCGCGGCGCTGCTCGTCGCGCACACGATTCCGCGCACGGGAGGCGTGCCGTCCGTCGTCGGCTTCGAGATCGCGTTTGCGATCGGCGCCGTCGCGGCCTTCGCCGGCGCAACGCTCGCGGTCTTCGTGACGCCGCCGCGGCTCCGTCGGCGAGAGCGGCTCGAATTAACCGAAGTCTTAGGCGGCCCTTGAGCTGCTCTTAGGGCGCGGCGGTTCGATGAGGAGCACCACGACCGAAAGGAGGTCACACGTGTTCCGACCGAAGCACGCCGTCTGGCTCGCCACCGCCGTCACGGCGATGGCCCTGGGCGGCGCGGGAGTCGCGCTCGCCGCCAGCGGCGGCGGCTCGAGCTCCGGCTCGTCGAGCGCGGGCACGACAGCGACGACGACCACGCAGTCGAGCTCGCACCACTGCGATCACGACAACTCGAGCACCTAGACGAGTCAAGACATGTCCCGGGCCTGACCCGGGACATGTCTGTTACGTCATCGCACAGCCGAGCGGGTGAAGATCCGCACCGACGCGATCGTCAGCGCGACCGCGAAGAAGGCCGTGACCGTGAGGCTCAAAGCAGCCGCGCCGGCGGGGTCGACCGAGCCCCAGATGTTGTGGAGGCCCGCGGCGTCGCCGAGCAAGCCGTAGCGCATCACCGCGAGCGCGTGTGTGAGCGGCAGGAATTTCGCCACCCACGTCAGCGCGGTGGGCATTGCGCTGATCGGGAACAGCGATCCTGCGAGGAACCACGGCACGATCGCGACCGCCGGGACACGGGCGATGTACTCCTCCTGCTTCGGAACCTTTGCGGCGAGGATCTCCGCCAGGCCGTACATCCCGACACCGAGCAGCGATGTCGCTCCGAGGAACCAGAGCACGCCGCCGGTCGACGCATCGAAGTGAATGCCACGGGCCGCCGCGGCGGCGATCAGGACGGCGACCTGCAGCCCCGTGATCGCGAGCGCGACCAGCAGGTTCGCGAGCACGAGCAGCGACCGCGGCACGGGCGCCGCCAGCAGCTCGCGCTGAGCGCCTTGCTCGCGGTCGACGATCACGCTCAGTCCGGAGAACATCGTGTTCAGCGGGACGAGCAAGCCAACCGTGCCGATCGCGACGAACGCCTCGTACGACGTATCGGTGTGCAGCGCCGTCTTCAGCGCGGGTGCGATCACCAAAGCGAACAGCAGGGGTGTGACGAGCGGTACCAGCAGCTCTCTCGGCGTCCGGACTGTCAATTGGAACCGGCGCCTCGAAAGCACCATCAGCGGATTCAGTGTTGCTGTGAGCATTGCGCTCCTTTCAGGCAGCCTCGGCGAGCCTGCCGCCGGTCAGCCGGAGGTAGACGTCGTCGAGCGTGGGTGGTCGGGAGATGACGGAAGTCGCGAGGCGAAGCTCGCCGACGGCGGCCATGACCTCGCTGCTCGCGTGACCGTTCAGCGGGACGGTGACGGTGGAGCCGACGAGGAATGCGTCGTCGCGGGCGATCCCACGGTCGCGCAGCACGGCGAGAGCCGCCGGGGCGTCGCCGTCGATCCTCAGCTCCAGGAGCTCGCGTCCGAGCTGCTCCTTGAGCTCGGCGGGAGTGCCCAGCGCAACGATCAGCCCGTCGTGCATGATCGCCAGGCGGTCGCAGAGCCGCTCCGCCTCGTCGAGGTAGTGCGTGGTCACGAGAGTGGTCAGCTCCTCCCGGCTCTTGAGCCCGGCGATCAGATCCAGCAGCTCGTGCCGAATGAGCGGATCGAGGCCGACCGTCGGCTCGTCGAGGAACAACACGCGGGGACGCGAAACGAGTGCTCGCGCCAGCTCGAGCCGTCGGCGCTCGCCACCGCTGTAGCTGCCGACCATCCGGTCGATCAGCGTCCCGAGCCCGAGCGCAGCCGTGACGTCGTCGATCCGCTGCGTCGCCTGCCGCTGCTCGACACCCCAGAGCCGCGCGTGGAGGTCGAGATGCCGGCGGCCCGTGAGGCCCCGGTCGACCACGGCCTCCTGGAAGACGACGCTGCTGGCGCGCCGCGCGGCCAGCGGGTCGCGGCTCACGTCCAGACCGTCGAGCGTCGCGGTGCCGGCGGTCGGCCGGATCGTCGTCGTCAGCATCCCGATCGTCGTGGACTTGCCCGCGCCGTTTGGCCCGAGCAGGCCGAAGACTTCGCCGGGCCCGACGTCGAAGTCGATTCCGCGGACCGCCTCGACGCCGCCGGGATAGGTCTTGCGTAGGGATCTCACCTCGATCATGGGAACTACCTCCTGTCACATCTGCGTTTTCGTATTCGTCACCTCTATGACGGCCGACGACGAGAGGATGTGACGTGAGCGATCGCGACTTGCAGACGGAGCAGTTCGAGCAGCACCGGGCGCACCTCCGTGCGGTCGCGTATCGGATGCTCGGCTCTCTGAGCGAGGCCGACGACGCCGTCCAGGAGGCGTGGCTGCGACTGAACCGGTCCGGCGACGGGGTCGAGAATCTCGGCGGCTGGCTGACGACCGTCGTGGCGCGCGTTTCCCTCGACATGCTGCGCACACGGCGGGCACGCCGCGAGGAGTACGTCGGGACGTGGCTGCCCGAGCCGTTGGTTGCAGCCGATAGCGGCGGCGATCCGGCGAACGAGGCCGAGCTGGCGGACTCCGTGGGCCTGGCACTGCTCGTCGTGCTCGAGACCCTGACGCCGGCGGAACGTCTCGCGTTCGTCCTCCACGACATGTTCGGACTGGCGTTCGAGGAGATCGCACCGATCGTCGACCGAAGCGAGGCCGCGACGCGTCAGCTTGCAAGCCGCGCGCGTCGCCGAGTTCGCGGCGCGTCACCCACTCCCGACGCGGACCTCGACCGCCAGCGCGAGGTCGTCGACGCGTTCCTGGCCGCCTCGCGAGCGGGCGACTTCGAGGCGCTGCTACGGGTGCTCGATCCGGACGTCGTGATGCGCGTCGACGCGCTCGGCCGTGTGCGGGAGCCTGTTCAGGGCGCGGCTGACGTCGCGCGCGGCATCCTCACGCGCGGCGCACAGTTTGCACCGTTCGCGCGTCCCGCGATCGTCAACGGCGCGGCCGGTGCCGTGGTCGCGTCGCGGGGCAAGACGATCTCGGTCGTCGGCTTCACGGTCGTCGACGGCCGGATCGTCGAGATCGACGTCGTCGCGCGGCCGGAAAAGCTTCGTGGTGTCGTCGTCGCCGACTGAACGACGACCGGCCTAAGACGTTCCGCCCAGCTTGACCGTCGTCAGCACGAAGACCGCCTGCTGCGAGATGCTGAGGCTCACCACGCCGTTCGCGTCGGCGGTCACCACCTGCCGCGGCGCGACGAGGCCGTCGGCGTTCGCGTTCCAGATCAGCAGATTGACCGGCTTCGACGGCGGAAAGCCGGCGATCGAGTACGGCGTCGCCGTCGTCGTGCCGACGTTGAGCTGCGCGCCGGCCGTGTCGAGCCCGATCATCGTCAGCTGCTTCTTCCCGCCGAGGTAGGCGGCGACGAGTCGCGACGTGTTGGGCACGGAGTCCGTCGCCACCACCTGCCAGCCGCGCTTGACCGTGGTCGTGAAGAGCTGCAAAAGGTTGTACATCGGGTAGAGCGGCCAGCCGCTCTGCGGCCCGCCGATGACGTAGTACGCCTGCGAGCCGTTGTCGTACTTGCCGTAGTACGAATCCCACTTGCTGGTGCCGAGGTAGCCGAGGTCGGCGGCGAGGATGTCGAACCAGGCGTGCTGGAAGGCACTGATGTTCGTCTGTGTGATCGGCGTGCCGTCCTCCCAGACACCAGGGTCGACCTGAGGCGCACCGTCGAACGTGCGCAGGCCGCGAACGCCGTACTCGGTGACGTAGATGGGCTTGCGCGCGTTCTGCGGGAGGGCGTCGACGATCGCCCGCACCTCGGTGAGCCGGTCGACGAGCTTCTGGGTGTCGAAGTAGTCCCAGAAGACGTGGATCGAATAGGCGTCGAGGATGTCGGACATGTGCGCGGCCATGTACTGGAACCACGCCTGCTGGTTCGGCGGGCCGGTGTCGGGCGCACGCACGAGGTCGCCGCCCATGTACTTGACCTGCCCGCGGATCGATTGGATCAGCGGGTCGAGGTCACGGTACTGCTTCGCGTAGGCGTCCATGGTCATCCGCGTCCGGTTCGGCTCGTTCTGAAGCGTCACCCAGCGGAGATGGGTGATCCCCTTGTTGCGGACGAGGTCGAGGAGGACATTGGCGAACTGCTGCGGCAGGAGCGTCCCGCCCTGCCAGGTGATGTTGATGTCGGTGCCGGTGCTCTGTGCGAACTGCACAGTGCGGACGAACGACTGCATCTTGTCGGGGTCGGTGAATGCCTGCGGCGTGAAGAAGACGCGCGAGAACTCCGGGTGCAGCGCCCGCATCTTGTTCTCCATGTCGACGACGTTGGCGTCGGTGACGCCGGCGGCCCGGCTGAGCGCCGCGTAGACGTGGTGGTTGAACTGGCCGCCGTAGCCGGCGAAGTCGGGTACGACGACCGTGCCGGTGCGCGCCTTGAACTCGGCGACGCCGACCGTGATGCGCCGCGGTCGCGTGCCGGTGACGAAGACGGTCAGCGGATTGGGCCCGAGTGTCGTGAGATTGACCGGAAGCTTGACCGCCGTCCGCCGGCCGGGGCGGAACGTCGCCGTCCGCGTGGCGAGAACCTGACGGTCGGCTGCCGACACGACGACGGCCGCCTTCCGCGGTCGCGCGGCGCGGTCGATCACCCTTACCTCCACGTAGAACGGATGACCGGGCAGGACGGCGCGGTTCGCCTTGACCGAGGCGACGACGAGCCCGGTGGGCGCGGCTGCGCCGGCTGTCGCCGGAACGAGGGCGGCCAGGAGTGCGGCGAACAGAACCCCCTTCCTCACGGCGGGTCAGGGTAGCGGCGGCTCGTTAGGACTACTTGAAGATGTTCACGGCGCGGGCGGCGACGAGCAGGATCACCATCGCCGAGAGGCTCGCCTCGACGAGCATCAGCATCTTCGCCCAGCGGTTGAGCGGCATCGCATCCGTAGGGCTGAACGCGATCGAGTTCGTGAACGAGACGTACATGTAGTCGAGGAAGTGCGGTCGCCAACCGGGCGCGGCGAGGTCGGGGTTCTCCATCTGCGGGAACTGAAAGTCGGGCGGCGGCGGGTCCGCGCCGAGGCGGCTGACCGGGCCGCCGCGGTCGAACAGCCAAAACCAGAGCCCGAACAGGATGACGTTGGTCAGCCAGACCGCGCTGCCTTTGAGCAGCAGATGGGCGCCGCTCGTCTCCTGGCCGCTGACGAGCGACGCGATCACGGTGAAGACCAGGAGGCCGTTGGATGCGCTCGCAAGCGCAAGGAGACCGATCCCGACCTCCCGGCGAATGCCCATCTCCACGAGCGCTTGATGCGGACGATGCCACGTGCTCAGCACAAAGAAGGCGCCCTCTGCGGCCAGCGGGATCAGCCAGATCCACCACCCGAACCTCCAGGTCGTCCAGCCCTCGACGCTGCTCGTGACGGCGACGACGATCTGCAGCAGCATCGCGACCGCGACGGCGGGCGCCGCCTCCAGGCGAGCTTCTCTTTCCGCTTCAGTGCGCTGCCGCGTGGCCACGAGTAGGTTGAGCATATGGCGGTGAATCGCTTCTTGAGTCGGGCCGCGAATGCAACGCGGAGCTCGAAACGCGTCGCGTTGCGCGAATCGGTCGACTACGTGGAGCTTGTCCGTGATGTTGCCGCGATGGCCAACTCCGGTGGGGGCGTGATCGTTTTGGAGGGCGTGGCGGGCGTCGACGAGGAGCTTCTACACGAACAGCTCGGGCAGTACGCGGAGCCCGAGTTCGAGGGATTCGAGGTCGAGCCGCTGACCCGGAGCGGGCGCCCCTCGACCGCAGTCGTGGTCGAGGGAGTGCGCAATGCGCCTTTGGTGTTCACGCGGACCGGACGTATCGAAGGCGAACACCTGGCGTTCGTGCGCGGCGGCTTGTACTTCCGCCACGGCGCGAAGAGCGAGGCCGCGACGGGCGAGGACGTGCGCGACTTCATCCGCCGGCAGCTCGACTCAACCCGGACGCAGTGGCTGGCGAACATCCGCCAGGTGATGCACGCGCCGGACGGCGCCGAGGTTGCGGTGATCCAGACCGCGAAGCGGGACGAGGAAGGCCGGCCGACCTTGATCCGCCTCACCACCGACCCGCACGCACCGCTGTACGGGCAAGTCGATCCGGATCAGTCACATCCCTATCGCCAGAAGGAAGTGATCCGCGAGGTGAATGCGCGCCTGGGCGAAGGCGCCGTCAACGCGTTTGACGTCTTGAGCGTGCGGCGCGTGCATGCGATCTCGGAGGAGACGCGGCCCGAGTTCGTCCACGTCCCGAAGTTCGGGTCGCCTCAGTACAGCGATGCGTTTGTCGAATGGCTCGTTGCGGAGCGCCAGCGGGATCCGCGATTCTTCGAGAAGGCGAAGATCTCATACCTCGCCACCCGACCACGCCGCTCACCCGAAAGGAGCACGTAGATGGCCGGAAATCCGGTGCATTTCGAGATCCCGGCGCAGGACACGACCCGGGCGCAGAAGTTCTACAAGGACATGTTCGGCTGGGAGTTCCAGCCGTTCGAAGGACCCACGGAGTACAACATGGCGCGCATCTCGGAGTCGGCAGGCGCCGCCGTCTTCCCGAGCGAGCCCGGCGCAATCCGGGTCGTCTTCGACGTCGACGACATCAACGCGGGAGCCGCGAAGCTGCGCGACGCCGGCGGCGAGGCGGACGATCCGCAGCCCGTACCGAGCATGGGCTGGTTCGTCACCGGCAAGGACACCGAAGGCAACTCGATCGGTCTCTGGCAGAACGACTCGTCGGCGCCCGGGCCGAGCTAAATCGTCCAGGTGTCGCCCGCGCCAAGCAGGGCGGCGAGATCGCCTTCCTGCTTGGCGCTCGCCGTCTCGAGTTGCTCGGCCATGAGCTCGTCGTAGACCGGCCGCTCGACGTCCCTGAACACACCCACGGGTGTCGCGCCGCACGTCGACCGCGTCAGCCGCGTCAGCGCGAAGGCCGCGCTCGGCTCGGCGTGCCGCGCGTCGTGCACGAGCAGCTCCGACTCGTCCGCCACGTCCACGACCTCGACCGATCCGTCGGGCCGCTGGCGGACGCCCTTCTCGCCCTCCTCGCCGAAGCGGATCGGCTTGCCGTGCTCCAGGTAGATCCTGTTCGTCTTGTCGTCGCGCACGAAGTCGAACGCGCCGTCGTTGTAGATGTTGCAGTTCTGGAAGATCTCGACGAAGGCGCTGCCGCGATGCGCGGCGGCCGCGCGCAGCACATCGGTCAGATGTGCACGATCGGTGTCGATCGCCCGCGCAACGAACGTCGCCTCCGCGCCGATCGCGATGCTCAGCGGATTGAACGGCCAGTCCAGCGAGCCCATCGGCGTCGACTTCGTCACCTTGCCGAGCTCGCTCGTCGGCGAGTACTGGCCCTTCGTCAGCCCGTAGATCTGGTTGTTGAAGAGCAGCAGCTTGATGTTCACGTTCCGGCGCAGCGCGTGGATCAGGTGGTTCCCGCCGATGGACAGCGCGTCGCCGTCGCCGGTGACGACCCAGACGCTCAGATCCGGCCGCGATGTGGAGAGCCCGGTCGCGATCGCCGGGGCGCGCCCGTGGATCGAGTGCATCCCGTACGTCTCCATGTAGTACGGGAACCGCGCCGCGCAGCCGATGCCGGAGACGAAGACGATCTTCTCCTTCGGGACGTCCAGCTCGGGCATGAACGACTGGAGGGCCGCCAGAATCGCGTAGTCGCCGCAGCCGGGACACCACCGCACTTCCTGGTCGGTCTTGTAGTCCTTGGCGGTCAGCTTGCCGTTCGTGGCCACGCCTCCGATAGTAGCCTCGACCCCATGGCCACACTCCATGGAACCTGCCTCTGCGGAGGCGTCAAGTTCGAGGTCGAAGCGGCCCCCGACTCGCTCCGCTTCTGCCACTGCACGAGCTGCAAGAAGCTCTCCGGCGGAGGCGGAACGGTGAACTTCGGCGTCCCGCCGTCGGCGATCACCATCGTCCAGGGCCAGGAGCTCCTGCAGAGCTTCACGCCCGAGGGCGGCAGCGCCAAGACGTTCTGCCGAACCTGCGGCACGAACCTCTTCGGCGGTGGCTGGCCGGACACCGAACGGGCCAGCGTCCGCGTCCCCACCATCGAGGATCCGACCGACGCGAAGGTCGGCGCGCACATCTACGCGAGGTCCGTAGCCCCGTGGGAGACGCTGCCCGACGACGGCGCCGAGCGGTTCGAGACGACTTCGGGCTAGCCCGCCATCGCCTTGCGGGTCCCGTCGATCGCCTCCTGGGCCCAGACAATCGCCTGCGGATTCTCGGGATCGCGCTTCCGCGCCTCGAGGGCGCGCTCGAACACCTCGAGCGCCTGTTCGTAGTCGCCGGCCTCGAAGTAGTGCCAGCCGAGGTTGTTCAGCAGCGGGCCTGCCCAATACGCCGCGTCCGGATGCGCGTCCGCCAGCTCGAGCCCGCGCTCGGTCCACTCGACCATCTTCTCCGGGACGGAGATCGCGACCATGTGCGCCGCGTCGCCGGCGAAGTAGAACTCGCCGATCTCCGACGCCCGCGCGAACGCCGATTCGAACAACGGCGCCGCCGCCGCGCCGTCGCCGCTCGAGCGCAACTTCCGACCGCGCTCGAGCTCGACGCGCACACGCACGAGCCCGTCCTCGGCCGCCAGCGCCTCCGCCTGCTGCAGCAACTCCTCGCAGCCGTCGAAGTCGTCGCGCAGCGAGCAGACGCGAGCCAGCTGCGTCAGCACTTCCGCCTTCCCCGCGTTCATCTGCTCGCGCGCGAGCTGCTTGCGGAGCCGTGCGTCAGTGGCGTCGAGGTCGTCGAAATCCCAGAGTGGTCGCAGCCGATCCAGTGGTAGGGTCCCTTCTTGCGGGTTAGTTAAGAATCTTAACTAGACAGAGGAGGGGTTCATGCACGCTGTCGCCGCAGTCCTCGTAGGTCTCTCGTGCTGCATCGCGCCGAAGGCGCCGCCACCACCGGCCTCCGCCTTCGTCCGTGTCAATCAGCTGGGGTACCCGGCCGCAGCGACGAAGCGCGCGTACCTCATGTCGACCGCGAACCAGGCCGGCGCAGCATTCAGCGTCAAGAACGGATCTGGGACGGTCGTCTACTCCGGAACTGTCGGCGTGAGCCTGGGAACCTGGAGCAGCACGTACAAGTTCGTGCAACCCCTCGACTTCGACACGCTGTCGACGGCCGGCACTTACACGATTTCGGTCGCCTCGGCGACCTCGCCGCCGTTCAAGATCGACACGGGACAGAATGTGTACGCGACGGCGATTGCAAACGGCCTCTTCTTCTACCAGACCGAGCGCGACGGCCCGAACTACATCCCGAATGCGCTGCGCACCGCGCCGGCACACTTGAACGACGGCAATGCAATGACGTATGCGGCGCCGACCTATAAGAAGAACGACGTCCTTCTCGGCGACTTGACTCCGCTGGGCGCACGGATCAACGCGGCCGGCGGCTGGTGGGACGCGGGCGACTACATCAAGGGCGTCGAGACGATCAGCTACACGACCGCGATGCTCCTGCACGGCGTGCGCGAGTTCCCGAGCCAGCTCGGCAGCTACTCCAATGAGGCGAAGTTCGGCACCGACTGGCTGCTGCGGATGTGGAACGACTCGACGAAGACGTTCTACTACCAGGTGGGTCTGGGCGACGGGAACACGAACATCGCCGGCGACCACGATCTCTGGCGGCTGCCGCAGGCGGACGATGCTTACGCCGGAACCGACCCCCTCTACAAGTACATCCGCAACCGTCCCGTCCTCGCCGCGGGAGCCGCTGGATCGCCGATCAGCCCGAACCTCGCCGGGCGCGACGCCGCCGCGTTCGCGACGTGCTTCGTGCTGTACAAGAAATCCGATCCGACATTCGCGGCACAGTGCCTCACGGCAGCCGAGCACGTCTTCGACCTCGCGAACACGAGTCCCGGACAACTCACGACCTATGCGCCATTCGATTTCTATCCCGAGACCGAGTGGCGGAGCGACCTCGAGCTCGGCGCGGCCGAGCTCTACTTCGCGGTCGCGAGCGGGGGACTCCCGTCAGGCCTGCCGCACACGGATGCCGCCTACTACCTGCAACAGGCCGCACACTGGGCGAACTCGTACATGTCCAGCACCGACGACGCCGCCGACACGCTGAACCTCTACGACGTCAGCGGCCTCGCGCACTACGAGCTCTACAAGGCGATCGCGCAGGCCGGCAATCCCGCGGGACTGGAGACCACTCAGTCGGCGCTGCTCGCGGACATGAAAAAAGCGCTCGACAACGCGCTCGCACAGGCGGCGACCGACCCGTTCCAGTTTGGCTTCCCCTGGGATGTCTGGGACACGACGTCGCACGGCGGCGGGCTCGTCGTGATGGCGAGCGAGTACGACCAACTCACCGGGACGACGACATACAAGCCGTGGACGAGCCGCTGGGCGGCGAACACCACCAGGTCGCGAACATCTCCGGCGCGCTCGACGGCACGGCGCCGATCCTCAAGGGCGCGGCCGTCGAGGGAACGAACGGCCAGCTCTTCACCGGGCTGGTAAGCGGAATGCGGACCTGCCCCGCGGACGGCGGCGACCCGTTCGCTCAGTTCAACAGCTCGCAGGCGAAGTTCAGGGACGAGATGGAGTCGTTCTCGACCGTCGAGCCTGCGGTAGACCTGACCGCGACGAGCCCGCTCGCGTTCGCGCGGCTCGCAGCCGGGATGAACTAGGCATCGATCGGAACGTGGCCTGGCTCCGACGCCACACGTCGGAGCCAGGCGCGCACCGCCGGATACGGGTCGAGCGCGAAGCCGCCCTCTTCGGCGACGTGCGTGTAGCCGTAGAGCGCGATGTCGGCGAGCGTCAACGCGTCGCCGACGACGTAGTTGCGGCCGCCGAGATGCTCGTCGAGCGTGCGCAGCACGCGCTCGCCCGCCTTCAGCTTCGCCGGGCGCTCGGGCTCGAACAGCTCGGGCCGGCCGGAGTACGCAACCCAGAAGCGCACGACCGCGATCGCAGGCTCGAGGTCGTACTGCTCGAAGAACATCCACTGCAGCACCTGCGCGCGCAGGTAGCGGTCCTCGGGGACGAAGCGCGACCCCTCGCCGAGGTACCAGAGGATCGCGCCGGACTCGCCGAGCGAGCAGCCGTCGTCGAGGACGAGTGTCGGCACACGCAGGCCCGGATTCAACTTGCCGAGCAGCTCACGCCGGTTGGAGCGGTCGATCACGTCGACCGTCTGCCGCTCGTACGGGAGGCCGAGGTGCGCGAGCAGCAGCCGCACCTTGTAGCAGTTGCCCGAGACCGGGCTGTCGTACAGAAGCATCAGTGACGCACCCGTGGAAGCCAACGGGGAACGCGCTCGCGATATTCCTCGTAGTCGGCGCCGAAGCGCCGCCGCAGGCCCGGCTCTTCGACGAGCGGAAAGTAGATCGCGTTGACGACGACGAACACCGCCAGCTCGATCGCGATCCCCCACGAGCGAAAGAAGAGCGCCTCGCCGGCGAGGATCGTCGCCACGCCCGTGATCATCGGGTTGCGGACGTGGCGGTACGGGCCGCGGACGACCAGCCGGGAGGTCGGATCCCAGGGCGCGAGCGTGCCTCGCCCGACACTGAGGAAGAGCCGCATCGTCCACGCGACGAGCGCGAGCCCGATCGCGATCAGCAATACGCCGATCACCGCTGTGACCGGCTCGATGTCCGCGCCTCCGAGCCAGACGACGAGCGCCGGGATGACGATCGCAACCGTGCCCGGCAGCAGCACGATCGCGCGCAGCTGCCTCAGGCGTCCACCATCGCGTCGATCGCGTCGGCGACCTCGCCGGCGCGGAACGGGATGCCGCGCACCAGGTTGAAGCCGGTCGCGTCCACGAGGAACTCCGCACGGATCAGCTTCTGCAGCTGCCCGAGGTTGATCTCCGGCACGAGCACCTTCTCGTAGCCGCGCACGACCTCGCCGGTGTTGCGCGGGAACGGGTTGAGGTAGCGCAGGTGCGCGTGCGCGACCTTCTTCCCGGTGGCCCGCACGCGGCGCACGGCCGCGGCGACGGAGCCGTACGTGCCGCCCCAGCTGAGCACGAGCGTCGCCGCGCCGTCGGGATCGTCGACCTCGAGCTCCGGGATGTCCTGCGCGATCCCCGCGACCTTCTGTGCGCGCAGCCGGACCATGAGGTCGTGGTTGTCAGGGTCGTAGCTGACGTTGCCGGTGACGTCCTCTTTCTCGAGGCCGCCGATCCGGTGCTCGAGCCCGGCCGTCCCCGGAATCGCCCACGGCCTTGCGAGGGTCTCCTCGTCGCGCCGGTACGGCTCGAACTCGGCGCCGTTCGACTCGGCGAAGCCGGGCTTGATCGGCGAGATCGCGTCGACCTCGGGTAGCAGCCACGGCTCCGACCCGTTCGCGAGATACGCGTCGGAGAGCAGGAAGACCGGCGTTCGGTATTTGACGGCGATGCGTGCCGCCTCGATCGCTGCGTCGAAGCAGTCGGACGGCGTTGCGGCCGCGATCACCGGCACCGGCGACTCCGAGTTGCGTCCGAACATGACCCCGAGCAGGTCGGCCTGCTCCGGTTTCGTCGGCATGCCGGTCGACGGGCCGGCGCGCTGGATGTCGACGATG
Organism: Actinomycetota bacterium; assembly: GCA_005888435.1. GTDB lineage: Bacteria > Actinomycetota > Thermoleophilia > Gaiellales > Gaiellaceae > 3-1-20CM-4-69-9. The sequence continues at coordinate 26,906 of VAXO01000066.1, forward strand.
ATCAGGGGCAGCTCGAGCGTGATGCCGAGCCCGATCGTCTCCTGCTTCAGCACGATGCCGGGACCGCTCGAGGTCGAGACGCCGAGCGCGCCGCCGAAGCTCGCGCCGAGCGCCGCGCCGACCGCGGCAATCTCGTCCTCCGCCTGGAACGTGCGCACGCCGAAGTTCTTGTGCCGCGCGAGCTCCTCCAGAACGGAGGACGCCGGCGTGATCGGATACGCGCCGAGGAAGAGGGGTAGGCCGGATTTGACCGACGCCGCGACCAGCCCGAACGCGAGCGCCTGGTTCCCGGTGATGTTGCGGTAGAGGCCCGGCTTCAGCGCCGCCGGGCGCACCTCGTACTGCACGGCAAACGACTCGGTCGTCTCGCCGAACGCGTAGCCGGTCTGGAAGGCCTTGACGTTCGCCTCGGCGATCTCCGGCCGCTTGGCGAACTTGCGGCGCAGGAAGTCGATCGTGCCCTCGGTCGGCCGGCCGTACAGCCACGACATCAGTCCGAGCGCGAACATGTTCTTCGAGCGCTCGGCCTCGCGCTTCGTGATTCCCTCGATGTCCTTGAGGGCCTCGATCGTCATCGAGCTCAGCGGGATCGCGTGCACCTCGTAGGAGTCCAGCGAGCCGTCCTCCAGCGGATTGCCCTGGTAGCCCGCCTTCTGGAGGTTGCGATCGGTGAACGCGTCTTTGTCGGCCACCAGGATCCCGCTTGGCGGCAGATCCTTGAGGTTCGTCTTCAGCGCCGCCGGATTCATCGCCACGAGGACGCTCGGGGCGTCGCCGGGCGTGAGGATGTCGTGGTCGGCGAAGTGGAGCTGGAAGCCCGAGACCCCTGGCAGCGAGCCGGCCGGCGCCCGGATCTCCGCCGGAAAATCGGGGTACGTGGCCAGGTCATTGCCGAGGAGCGCCGTCTCGGAGGTGAAACGGCCGCCGGTGAGCTGCATGCCGTCCCCAGAGTCCCCGGCGAACCGGATCACGACCGATTCGAGCTGCTCGACCCGCTTCGAGGCCACGCCGAAGTTGTAGCGCACGCGCGGCGGCTCAGTGAGGGCTATCGGCGACCGACATCGGCCCGCCGAAGTACTTCCGCCTGGTCTCCCGCCCACCGCGGTCGTGGGTGTCGAAGTACGGAGCCATCCAGGAGTCGTCGTCCACGAGGAACTGCGGCTTCCAGTCCTCTGGCGTCCCCTGCTGCTTCTTCTCCGTGTAGATCTTCACCGACTCGCGGAACGCGTAGTGCGTGTACAGCCGCAGGTATTCCCCGAAGTAGATGTCGGCGACGCGCCTGTCGCCGCGGATGACGAGCATGTTCTCGTCGTTCGTGTCCGTGCTCGCCTTGCTGAAGTTCGCGCTGCCGGTGACGACCGTCGGCCGCGCGCCGAGCGGGTCGACGAGCATGAACTTCGTGTGCACCCAGTAGACGTGGACGTCCGGATCGATGCGCGACATCTCGGCGAGCCAGCGGTCGAAGCTGTTCGTGACGATGCGGTTGCCTACCGCGACGACGACGTTGCGGCGATTGCGGATCTGCTGGATCGCCTGCGTCTCCTGTGCCCGCGTGCGCGGGTTGCCCCACTCCTTCTCCATCAGCGCCATACGGAGGACGGCGTCGTCGCGCCGGTAGACGTCCATGAACTTCTGGTTCATGCCGAAGGCGAACGTCATGAAGAGGCCTTGCTTCGCGCTCCCCGCGATGTCCGCGTACCACTGCAGCGCGTCGAGCTCCGCTCCACGCGGCGAGAACACGGCCGTCGTCACGGACTTCCAGGGATGCGGCGGCGCCGGGCTCGCCTGCTCGTTCGCGCTGCGATACGGCGCCGCGACGGGCGAGTCGGCCGCGAGCCTGTCCCAGTAGTCGCGGAAAGCCTGCGCGATCGTCACGTCTTCGACGACGTGACCCACATTCGCATGCCCGAAGATCCCGTTCTCGGTCAAGTTCGTCGAACCGGTCCAGACCGCCTGCGGCGCCCCGTTCCGGCTGAGGACGAAGAACTTGTTGTGCATCAGCTTGCCGTGAACGCGCCCGCGGCAGAGCGCGCGGATCTTCGCCGCCTTGATCGCGGCGCGGTTCGCCTTCGACGGGCCCATGTCGTCGAAGAGGACGTGCACCTTCGCGCCGCGCTGATGCGCCTGCCTGACGGCGGCGAGGGCGTCCGGCCACTGGAACTCGTAGCAGGCGCCGTGCACCTCCCAGCCCGGGCCTGCGCGACCGAGAAAGGCAACGAACGCTTCGAGCAGACCGCGCGAGAGCCATTCGTACGCACCCGGGCCCGCGATGTTCGGCGGCCTGTTCTGGAAGCGCCGCGCGTACTCCTGGGTGGCAACCGAGCCACGGTTGAAGAAGGCCGAGTGCACGGCGCCGACCTCGGACTCGGTCGTGATCTCGATCTCGACCGTGATCCGCTGCTTCAGGTCCGCCGGATCTCCGTAGAGCGCCACGACCGTGTAGGTGTAGGTCGTGCCGGGCTTCGCGCTGTAGTCGGCCCACTGGAAGCCCTGAATCGGCTGGCGGAGCGTCGAGAAGCTCTCCCCCGCCGCCGGGTGCGGCTCCGTCTTCTCGAACGTCTTCAGGCCGTGCAGCCAGATCGTGTCGCCTTCGGCGTGATCGAAGCGCTTGAAGCCGAAGCCGCGGCAGCCGGCCCGCTTGCTCGCGGCGAGGTCGAGGCCGAAGAAGACCACGTGCGTGCCGGCGACGGCGTTGACGCTCAGGCCGCCGTGCTGCTTGCGGAGCCGCACTAGCGCTCGGCGTCGAGCTCGCGCCCGACGACGGCGAAGTTGTAGAGGAGGAAGTACGCGAAGCCAAGCGCGAGCGTGAACAGCACGGTGACGCCGATTGCTTCGCCATACGTGAAGGGGTCCCGCGCGACCGCATGCACGATCCGCGGGAGCAGGCTCGGATGCTCGACGGCGTCCCAGCTGTTCAGGCGCAGGAAGCGTCCGAGATAGATCCCAACCGACCCGAGCGCGAGCGCGACGCCGGCGAAGATCCAGCCGCTGACCACGCCGCGCCATTGCCGCACGACCGTCTGCATCAGGAAGAGCGATCCGAACCCAAGCAGGAGGCCCGTCCAGGCGAACGCGGAAACCGTCACGGCGTCGTACCAGTACGGCGCGTCGTCGCGATGCTGGAGATGCACGAAGTCCGTGACGATGTAGGGCGCGTTCGGGAAGAACAGCAGCCAGAGCGCGCCGAGCGCGAGCACTGCCACGCCCGCGCCGTGCCGGCGCCAGCGGTCATACACCCCGACGGCGAGCACAAATGGGATCCAGGCCAGGAACAGGTTCCAGATCAGGCCCGTGTACTCGGTGCTGCCGCTCCTCGTGAACCGCACCAGGACGAGCGCGACGCAGAAAAGCGACACGGCGACGAGGCCGAGAACGGTGCCCAGGCGCCGCCGGCTGGCGTTCATGCCTCGGCGAGCAACGCCTGCACGTCCAGCGGAGCGGTGTACATGTCGTCGGGCCATTGGTCGCGCGGACGGTCGCGGTAGAGCTCGATCCCATTCTCGTCCGGATCGTGCAGGTAGATCGCCTCGCTGACGCCATGGTCGCTCGCGCCGCTGAGCGGGACGCCGGCGTCGACGACGGCCTTCACCGCCTGCGCGAGCGTCTGGCGGTCCGGATAGCGGATCGCTACGTGGTAGAGCCCGGTCGTGCCGCGCGGCGGCGGTGAGCCGCCGAGCGACTCCCAGGTGTTCAGCCCGATGTGATGGTGGTACCCGCCGGCGGACAGGAACGCGGCCTGGTCGCCGTAGCGGTGCTGCAGCTCGAAGCCGAGGACATCACGGTAGAACGCGATCGCGCGGTCGAGGTCGCTCACCTTGAGGTGAACGTGCCCGATGTCCACTCTGGGGTCGATCGCCATCAGTTGGCAACGCTACCTCCGCGAACCCGAGCCCGGCGAGCATCCAGACGCAGTAGCCCACCCACGGATCGCCGATGACGTCGGTTTGCACCGCGAGGACGAGGATCGCACCGAACACCGCGGCGATCGCTGCGGCGCGGCGCGCGACGAGGCCGACGAAGAGCGACAGGTTCCACGCAATCCAGAGCAGCGCGCCGAGCAGACCGGCCTCCGCACCGATCTCCGTGTAGTTCGACTCCCCTGCCCTGATCGGCGTACCCGTGCGCGACGCGGTCTGGCCGGCGTTACCGAGGCCGTACCCCTGTGGGTGGTGCACCACCGTGCGCACGCCTTCCCGCAGGCTGACCCAGTGACTGTGGATCGACGGCTCGTTGATGCTGCCCGCGTTGCCGGTCGCGCCCGGGTGCTGCTTCGCGATGTTGTGCTGCAGCACGAGATCCTGCTTCGTCCACTTTCCCTCGGGCGCGACGTCCGGGAACACGTGCACCCAGGCGACGCTCACAGCGAGCGTCGCGACCGCGGCCGCGACGGGCCACCACTCGCGCAGCATGTACGCGAGCACCACGAGGCCCGCGGCGAGCGCGAGTAGTGACGAACGCGAGAACGTAAACAGGAGCGCGACAAAGATGAGCGCACTCAGCGGAGCGAGCACGCGAGGGCGCCGTCGCAGCGCGGCGGCGACGAGCAGGGCGGCGACGAAGCAGTACGCGCTCGCGAGCGGCCCGAGGAAGAGCGACACCAGGCGACGCAGAAAGTGCACGTCGGAGCCGGTGTTGTAGATGAAGTTCTCGGGCAGGCCACCCGTCCCGTGGTAGTCGTAGCCGAGCTGCTTGTGGAAGTAGTCGACGACGGCGGACTCCCGCCACCACGAGATCGGCAGGAAGAAGTCGTCGAGTAGGCCGGCGAGCGCGACGACACCGGCAACACCCAGGAGAGTCCATGCGATCGGCACGAGCTGTTCGCGCCGCAGCAGCAGCGAGCGGCCGAGGAAGTACGCACCGACGGGGACCAGGTCGTGCTTCAGCGCGAGCCCGATCGCAGAATGGTCGGCGGACCCGTCGAGCCACGACTGCGGCAGCACCGCGTACACGCAGACGAGCACCGCGAACGCAAGCGCGAGCACATCGACGGCGCGGATCGTGAAGGCGAGCCGGCGCGCGCGGACCGCATCGACGAGCACCCGAGCGAGCGCGACTCCGAGCAGGATCTCCTTCCAGGCCTGGATGGCGGTCAGCGCGCTCCCGCGCACGCCGGCGCCGTAGAGAGCTGCCATGACCGCGTTGTGGGCGGCGAGCCCGACAAGCCACACGTACAGCGCCGCGACGGGGCGTCGCCAGACGAGAAGCGCTGCGGGGACGAGCAGGAGCCCGTACGACGCGAGCGCGAGCCCCGAAGCCATCAGGCGACAGTAAAGCGGGCGGGGGCGCGTGCACGCCCCCGCCTATTCGCAAAACGACTTGATCTAGCTACCCCACGGCAACATGGCGTCCCCTCCTTCTTTCCCAAGCGCCCGCAGAACGAGGGACTCATGTTGCCACGAGGAAGCGCCGATTGACTATTTGACATATGTCGGAGGTCCTCTTCATGATCCGGTCAAGCGTGTCTCAAGCCAGTTCGGCAGAGACGATCGGCGCTCGCTTGAAACGCCTTCGTCTGCAAAGGGGCCTGTCTCAGCGCGACCTCTCGTCGCCTGGCGTTTCGTATGCGTACATCTCGCGGATCGAGGCTGGCGCGCGCACCCCGTCGGTCAAAGCGCTCCGCAAGCTCGCGCAGAAGCTCCAGGTGTCCGTCGAATTCCTCGAGACCGGACGCGACATCCGCGAGGTCGACGACCGGGAGCTCCGCCTCGCCGACCTCGAGCTCGAGCTACGGCTGGACGGCGAGAGCGCCGACGTCGAGCAGAAGCTCGAGCAGATCCGGCAAGAGGCGGCTGCGGCGGGCGACGTCGGCTCTGCGCTCCGCGCCGAGATGAACCTCGGCCTCCTGTTCGCGCAGCGCGGAAGCCACCTCGAGGCGGTCGAGCGTCTCGAGCGCGTGCTCGGTGACGACGCGGCTCCGCCGCCGCATCTCCGTCCCGACCTCTACACCACGCTCGGCCAGTCGTATGCCGCGCTGGGTGCGCCCGATCGTGCTGTGCGCGTCTTCGAGGAGTGCCTCCGGCGCGTGCGGTCGGACGTCCCCCCCGACGCGGCCGTCCAAATTCGCTACGCAACCTTTCTCAGCTACGCCCTGACCGATGCACGCGAGTACGAGCGTGCGGCCGAGGTCGTCCGCGAGGCGCTCGCCGGCGCCGACGAGCAACCCGACCCGTACACGCGCGTCCGCCTGTACTGGTCGCTCGCACGCCTCAGCGCAGTCGAGGGGCGCCAGGCTGAGGCGCTCGAGTACATCCGGTCGGCGATCGCCCTCCTCAAGGCGACCGACGACGACTTGACGCTCGCACGGGCGTACCTGCTCGCCGCGGGCGTCGAGCTCCGCCAGAAAGCCACCGGCAGCGCGCGGCACAACCTCGAGCTCGCGGAGCGGCTCCTCGGTCCCCATCCCGAGCACGCCGACATGGGCATGCTCCGCATCGGCCAGTCGCGGCTGGCAGCCCTCGACGGCGACGCCGACACTGCGGTCGAGCGCGCCCGGCAGGCGCTCTCGCTGCTGGGCGACTTCCACGGCGGGGAGCAGGGCGCGGCGGTACACGCGCTCGCGAGCGCGCTCGCGCTGTCCGGGGACGACGTCGGCGCGCACGACGCGTACCGGCGTGCGGTGGATCTGCTCACCGTGCACGGCCGCAAGGCCGATGCCGGCGAAGCGGCGCTCGAGTGGGCGAATTTCCTCCGCGAGAGGGACCGCGACGAGGAGGCCGAGCCCATCCTTCGGCGCGCATACGATCTCGGCGTGGACGCCGAGACCGCCTCAGACCGCAAGCGTTGACCCTCGAGCGGGTCGTTCGCCCCGCAGGCCCGTTCTCGCTCGCCCAGTCGTTGAAGCATGCGAGCGACGCGACGCGCTACCTGCGCGACGGCACGCTGACGACGACGCTGCGCGTCGGCTACGGCGCCGAGGTTGGCTCCGTGCGGCAGCTAGTCGACGGCGGCGTCGTGCTGCGAGCAGAGAGCGAGGAGGGGCTCGAGCAGCTGCGGTTCGTCGTCCCCGTCGACGCCGATCACAGCGAGTTCCTGCGCCGTTTCGCCCGTGACCCGCTGATCGGCGAGACGACAAGGGCGTTCCAGGGAATGCGCCAGCTGCGCCTGCCGACCGTCGCGCAGTCGCTCCTGCGAGCGTTCTGCGGGCAGTTGATCGACTCGCGCCGGGCGCGCGAGCTGGAGGTCGGAATCGTGCGCGCGCTCTGCCCACGGGTCGACGGGACGACGCTGCGCGAGCCGCCGACCTCGGCGACGTTCGCACGTGTCGCACCGGTGCGGCTGCGGCAACTCGGGCTGCATGCCCGCCGGGCCGCGGCGCTCGTCCGGATCTGCCGTTCGATCGACCTCGAGCGGCTGCGAACGCTCCCGACGGAGCGCGCCGCCGCGTTCATCGAGCGCGAGCGCGGGCTGGGCCCCTGGTCGGCAGGCGTCGTCTGCCTCGAGGGCCTCGGCCGGCACGAGCGTGGCCTCGTCGGCGACCTGTCGCTGATCAAGCTCATGTCGCGTCTGCGGGGCCGCTGGGTGGAGGGCCACGAGACCGCGGAGCTGCTCGCGCCGTACGGCGAGTGGGCGGGTCTCGCGAGCCTCTACCTGGCGACCGCGTTCAAGCACGGGCTCATCGCGTTGCCGGCCGAGCGGCCGGTCCGCTTTCCGCGCCCCGCGTACGCGTGATCGAGCTCGTCATCGGCGACATCACACGGCAGGAGGTCGACGCGATCGTGAATGCCGCGAACCCGACGTTGCTCGGCGGCGGCGGCGTCGACGGTGCGATCCACCGCGCCGGCGGCCCCTCGATCCTCGAAGAGTGCCGCGGGCTCGGCGGCTGCGAGCCGGGGGACGCGAAGCCGACGCGCGGAGGCGACCTGCCGGCGCGATACGTCTTTCACGCGGTCGGCCCGATCTGGCATGGCGGCGACGCCGGCGAGGAGGAGCTGCTCGCGTCGTGCCACCGGCGCGCGATCGAGCTCGCAGAGGAACACGGCTGCACATCGGTCGCGTTCCCGGCGATCTCGACGGGCGCGTACGGCTATCCGGTCGAGCTCGCCGCACCGGTGGCGATCGCAGCGACGAAGGAAGCGCTTGCCGCGCATCCGTCAGTCGAGGTCGCGCGCTTCGTCTTCCGCGACGATGAAACGCTCGCGTTCTACGAGGCAGTCGACGCCGGAATCTAGAGGCGACCGAGCCTGCGCACGGAAGCGAACAGCCGCCCAGCACCAAGAAGCGCGCGGGCCGAGCCCGCGCGCGTTCCCCGCGAAGCGGCGTACATCAGGGGTCTGACCTGCAGGGTCAGACCCCTAGACTTCGGCGATGGCCAACCGCAGAATCGCGATCCTCGGCGCTGGGAAGATCGGTGAGTCGCTGCTCGCCGGCCTGCTCAGCTCCGGCTGGCGCAAACCCGGCGACATCGTCGTCACGGGGCGCCGGGAGGAGCGGCTCGCAGAGCTGAAGGAGCGCTACAGCGTCGACGGCACGCTCGACAATGCGAGCGCTGTCGCCGGCGCCGGCCTGATCGTGATCGCGGTGAAGCCGCAGGACTTCGAGGTCCTGCTCGGCGAGGTCGGCGGCGGGATCACACCGGAGCAGACAATTCTCTCGGTCGCTGCCGCGATCCCGACGTCGCAGATCGAAGCGCGGCTTGCGAACGGCGTGCCGGTCGTACGCGCGATGCCGAACGCCCCGGCACTCGTGCACGAGGGAATCGCCGGACTGTGCGCCGGCGCGCACGCGGGCGACGAGCACCTCGACCTCGCGGAAGAGGTACTGACGCATCTGGGCGCCGTTGCGCGCGTGCCGGAGACGTACATGGACGCCGTCACCGCCGTGTCGGGGTCGGGCCCGGCCTACTTCGCGCTGCTGGCCGAGGCGATGATCGAGGCGGGCATCCTCCTCGGCCTCGGCCGTGAGACGTCGACGCAGCTCGTCGTGCAGACGATGCTCGGGACCGCGAAGCTGCTGCGGGACGAGAAGATGCACCCGGTCGAGCTCCGCGAGGCGGTGACCTCGCCGGGCGGCACGACGATTCGCGCGATCCGCGAGCTGGAACAAGCAGGCGTGCGCGCAGCGTTCCTCAACGCGATTCAGGCCGCGATGGAGCGAAGTCGAGAGCTCGCCGCGGGCGAGCAGTGAACGACGTCGAGCTCGTCGTCGTCGAGGACGAGCGCGAGGTCGCGAGCGTCGTCGCCGCGCGCCTCGCACGGGCTGCGCGCGAGGGGGGGAACGTCGTGCTCACCGGCGGGAAGACACCCGAACGCGCACACGAGCAGGCCGCGAAGCTCGAGCCGGACTGGAGCAAGGTCGAGCTCTGGTGGGGCGACGAGCGCTGTGTGGCACCCGAGCACGAGGACTCGAACTACGGCATGGCGAAGCGGACGCTGCTCGACCGGATCGAGCGCCCGCCCCGAGGCGTGCACCGCATCAAGGGCGAGCTCGGGAAGGAAGCAGCCGCTGCGGGGTACGAGCAGGAGCTCGACGACGCCGAGCTCGACCTCCTCCTGCTCGGCGTCGGGCCGGACGGGCACATTGCCTCGCTCTTCCCGAACGCCCCGACGCTGCGGCAGCGCACGAAGGTCCTGCCGGCCGAACCGGGCCTGGAACCGTTCGTCGACCGCGTGACGCTCAGCCTGCCCGTGCTGCGCAGCGCGCGCGAGATCCTCTTCTTGCTCGCCGGGGAGGGAAAAGCCGACGCCGCCGCGCGCGCTTTCGCCGGCGAGCCGAGCGAGAACACGCCGGCGAGCCTTGTCCGGGCGAAGGACGGAAGAACAGTTGTAATCCTGGATCGCGCTGCTGCAGCCAAGCTTCCTGCTTGACAGAGGCGTATCTATATGTAGAAGTCCTGCCCGGCAGTGCAGGAGACGCTGATACTCGACAAGCCGGAGCAACTGAAGGCGCTCGGCCATCCGCTCCGCGTACGCGTCCTGGAAATGCTCGGCCAGGAGGGCGACTGGCAACTCACGAACAGGGAGCTCGCCCAGCGGCTCGGCGTCGACCCGGGCCATCTTCACTTCCACGTACGCATGCTGTTGAGGGCGGGCCTGATCGAGCTCGCCGCTGCGGAGGGACGAGGGCGCGAGAAGCCGTATCGCGCGGTCGCGCGAGTCTTCCGCGTTGCCCCCGAATTGCTGGCCGCCGGCGGGGCGAGCGACCTGCAGGCGGCGATGATCGAGCAGGTACAGCGCGCGCACACCGGTTTCGCGGAGGCTGGTGTGTTCCGTGGCGCGCAGCTGGAGGTCCGCCTGTCGATGGAGCACGCGCTGCGGCTGATGACGGAGTTCCTGGGGCGAGCGCGCGACGAGGAAGACGAGTCGGCCGACAAGATCGTGCTCACGCTGTTCGCCCACCCGCCCGCCGACCAGGACTGACTGAAAAAGCTGGGGTCAGACCCCAGCCTTTCAGGGCAGGAGCGGTGAGGTGAGCTCCGCCCTCATCCCGCGGCGGGCGGCGAGCTCCTGCAGCACCATCACCGTGTCGGCAACCGGCAGGTCCTCGAGGTACTCGTCGCGCGTCTCGAAGGACTCGAGCACCGCCTCGATCGCCTCGATATAGCCGATGACGTCCTGCGCCGCGAGCATCGCGAGCGCGTCGCCGACCGCCGACGCGAAGTCCGGCTGCGTTCGGAGCCCGTCGGCGAGCACCCGCGCCTCCTCGTCGCGCCCGAGCACGAGCAACGCGAGGCACGCCGCATAAAGCCCGATCGGCGACTCGGCCCCGGCAGCGCCCTGCTCCAACGTCCACTCCGCGTCGCCCGCCGCACCGTCCCAGTCGCCGGCGAGGACGTGCGCCTTCAACATCCCGATCGGCCGGCCCCAGCTCCCCGGCGGCGCGTGCTCGTAGCTCTCGCGATAGCGCCCCACCGCCGTCGCGAACCATTCGCGAGCCGCCTGCGTATTGCCGCCCATGAGCTCCGCGATCCCTGCGCCCGCGGCCGCGTTGCCCATCCGCGTCAGCTGCCGCTGCCGCGCGTCGTGATCGTCGACATGGGGAAGTCGATCCTGACCATCTCGGTAACGTTCCCGTTCGCGCTGCGAATGCGCAGCCCAATCGCTCACGGCGGCACTCTATGAAAACGACCTTCCACGACCTCGAGCTGGAGACTGCGCCTGGGCGAGTCTTCACGCCGCGCACGACGACGGAAGCGCTCGTGGACGCCGCGCTCGAGCGCATCGACGGGGCGCCGATCCGGATCGCGGACGTCGGCACCGGCAGCGGCGCGATCGCCCTCGCCCTGGCGGTCAACAAGCCCGAGGTCGAGATCTGGGCGACCGACACGAGCGAGGATGCGGTCGAGCTCGCCCGAGCGAACGCGGAGAGACTGGGCGTCGCCGACCGGGTGCACGTCCTGCGCGGCGACCTGCTCGATCCCCTGCCCGCACCGGTCGATCTGATCGTCGCGAACCTCCCCTATCTGCCCGAGTCGCGGCACGACTCGCGGTACGACGACGAGCCGGATGACGCCGTCTACGCGCCGGGCGACGGCCTCGACATCTATCGGCGGCTGCTCGACGCCTGCCGAGACGGAAAGCTGAAGACCGGCGGCAAGGTGCTGTTGCAGTACGACGGCAGACCGTACGAAGCCGACTGCTGGCAGCTCGAAGACCTGCGCTCCGAGCTCGAAGCCACGACCGCGGCGTAGAGTTCGTCGAGTGGAACGCCGGGAGGTCGTGTTCGTCGACGGCGTCCGCACGGCGTTCGGCCGCGCGGGCCCGCAGGGCATCTTCTGGAAGACGCGCGCGGACGACATGGCCGTCAAGGTCGTGCGCGAGCTGATCCGCCGGAACCCGAACATTCCGGTCGAGCAGATCGGCGACGTCATCTTCGCCGCCACGGCGCAGGTCGGCGACCAGGGGCTGACGCTCGGCCGCGACGTCGCGCTGCTCGCAGGCATCCCGCAGTCCGTGCCCGGCTTCGCCGTCGACCGGATGTGCGCCGGCGCGCTCACCGCTGTGACGGCCGGAGCCGGCGAGATCGCCTACGGCGCCTGCGACGTCGTCCTCGCCGGCGGCGTCGAGCACATGGGCCACCACCCGATGGCTGAGGAGGTCGACTTCAACCCACGCTTCGTCGCCGAGCGTCTCGTCGACGCGTCGGCGGTGACCATGGGCGCGACCGCCGAGAACCTGCACGACCGCTTCCCGCACATCACGAAGCGCGACGCCGACGCGTACGCCGTGCGCTCCCAGCAGCGCGCAGCCGCGGCGTGGCAGAACGGCGTCATGCGCGGGACGGTCGTCCCGATGAGCGTCTTCACCGATGACGGCTGGAAGGCGGCGGACCGCGACGAGTTCCTGCGGCCGGACACGTCCATGGAGGGCCTGGCAAACCTGCGCGCGCCGTTCCGCGCGGGCGGGCGGGTGACGGCCGGCAACTCGGCCGGCCTGACCGACGGCGCGACGGCCGCGTTCCTCGCCGCGGAGGAGACGGCGCGGGAGCTCGGCCTCGCGCCGAAGATGCGCCTCGTAGCGTTCGCGTTCGCGGGCGTCGAGCCGGAGCTGATGGGCATCGGCCCGATCCCGGCGACGAAGCGCGTGCTCGAGCAGACGGGCCTGACGCTCGACGACATCGGCCTATTCGAGCTGAACGAGCCGTTCGCCGTACAGGTGCTCACGTGGTGCGACGGGATGGGCGTCGATCCCGAGGACGCGCGCCTCAATCCCTACGGCGGCGCGATCGCGTGCGGCCACCCGCTCGCGGCCACCGGCGTGCGCCTGCTGGCTCAGCTCGCGTACGGCTTCGCGCAGCGCCCGGACGTGCGCTACGGCCTGACCGCACTGTGCGTCGGGATGGGCATGGGCGCGGCGCTGCTCTGGGAGGCGGTGCAGCCGCCCGTCCGCGATAGCGGACCGGTGGAGGGGGTTCGGGGGAACCGGGAGGTCCCCCCGACGGAGGCCAACAGTGCCGATCACTGAGTTCAAGGTCACGCGCGCCGGCGACGTCGCGCTCGTGACGATCGACAACGGAGAGGACTGGACGAAGCCGACGTTCTTCGGCCAGGCTGCGCTGGAATCACTCCAGCACGCCCTCGACGAGCTCGAGCACGACGAGTATCGCGCCGCCGTCATCACAGGCAAGCCGTTCTTCTTCGCGGCGGGCGCGGACATCACCGAGTTCCCGAACATCACGCGCGAGCGCGCCGTCGAAGGCGCACGCGCCGGCCACGAGCTGTTCGGCCGCCTGCGCGCTCTGCCGTTCCCGACGGTCGCCGCGATCAACGGCGCCTGCCTCGGCGGCGGTGTGGAGCTGGCGCTGCACTGCACGGCGCGGACGATCGCGAGCTCCGTGCGTCACTTCGCGTTCCCCGAGGTGTTCCTCGGCCTCTTCCCCGCGTGGGGCGGGACACAGCTACTGCCGCGCCTGGTCGGCCCCGAGGCGGCGATCAAGGTGATCGTCTCGAACCCGCTACGCCAGAACCGGATGCTCAGAGCTGACGGCGTCGCCGAGCTCGGGATCGCCGACCGGCTCTTCGAAGCGGTCGAGTTCGTTGACGAGTCGCTCGCGTTCGCGCGCGAGCTCGTCGACCGTCCGCTCGAGCGCCCGGAGCCCGACTGGTCGGACGCCGAGAGGCTCTTTCGCCGCGCGCGGACCGACGTCGACGACGCCGTCCACGGCGCCGCACCCGCGCCGTACGCCGCGCTCGACCTGATCGAAGGCGCGCAGCACTGGTCGGTCGAAGAGGGGTATGCACGCGAGGAGGAGACGATCGGCGAGCTCCTCCCTGGACCGCAGGCGCAGGCGTCGATCTACGCGTTCCAGCTCGTCGAGCAGCGCGCGAAGAAGCATCCGCACAAACCGGATGCCGAGCCGCGCACGGTCGAGAAGGTCGGCATCGTCGGCGCGGGACTGATGGCGCGTCAGATCGCAGCCCTCTTCGCGAAGCGCCTGCAGGTTCCGATCGTCATCCGCGACGTGAAGCAGGAGATCGTCGACGAGGCGATCGCGGAGATCGAAGGCAACGTCAGCGGCGGCACGACCTACGCCGGCTTCGAGGACTGCGACCTCGTGCTCGAAGCGGTGTTCGAGGAGCCCGGGATCAAGAAGGAGGTGTTCGCCGAGCTCGAAGAGGTGGTGGGCGACGACTGCATCCTCGCCACGAACACGTCGGCACTGTCGATCACCGACATGGCAGCCGACCTACGGCTGCCCGACCGCGTCGCAGGCATGCACTTCTTCAACCCGGTCGCCGTGATGCCGCTGCTCGAAGTCGTGCGCGCGGACGAGTCCTCGGACGAGGCGCTCGCGACGGTGTGGGACGTCGGCGAGAAGCTGCGGAAGCGGCCGATTCTCGTCGAGGATGCGCCGGGCTTCGTCGTCAACCGCGTGCTGACGCGGATGACGCGCGTGATCATGGACGCCGTCGAGCACGGCACGCCTGTCGAAGAGGTGGACGAGGCGGTGATGTCGCTCGGCATGCCCATGGCGCCGTCCGTGCTCCTGCAGATGGTCGGGCCGCGCCTTGCGAACCACGTGCTGGAGCGCATGCACGACGCGTTCCCCGACCGCTTCCCGCTCTCGCCCGCGCTGGCGGCGCTCGCGGACGGCGGGGAGCCGGTCGTGGTGGAAGAGGCGCCGCGCACACGCGAGCAGATCGTCGACGAGGTGCTCGAGGCGGTCGCCGACGAGATCCACCGCCTGCTCGAGGAGGGCGTCGTCCAGGAGGCTGCGGACGTCGACACGGGGCTGCTGCTCGGCGCCGGCTGGCCCTTCTTCCTGGGAGGCATCACCAGGCACCTCGACCAGACCGGACTGTCGGAGCGCCTCTTCGGTAACACTTTCGCGGAGATGAGAGCGGGAGCACCGGCCTGATGGCACAAGACGACTGGCGGATTCGCATCGAGCTGCCCGACGAGGAAGGCGCGCGCGGCTTCCTCGACCGGCTCGGCGTGACGAAGGGCGACGCGGAGGAGCTCGCCGACGAGCTCCGCGAGCACCGGCTCGCGGTGTCGCGCGACGGCGACACCGTCTTCGTCTACGCCGCGACCGGCATGCAGGCCGAGCAGGCGAGCCGCATCGTCGAGCAGGAGCTGCAGGAGGAAGGCCTGACACCGACGCGCTTCCTGACCGAGCGCTGGCTGCGGGACGACGAGCGCTGGGACGACGAGCCCGACACCGGCGACGTCGAGGAGGACCTCCTCCGCCGCGGCTACGCGCCGTGGGAGGTCCGGGTCGAGTGCGAGAGCCTCGGCGAGGCCGACGAGCTCGCCGACCAGCTGCGCTCCGAGGGCTTCGACGTCTCCCGGACGTTCACATTCGTGATCGCCGGCACGGCCGACCGCGACCAGGCGGCCGAGCTGGCCCGCCGCGTCCACGGCCACGTGCAGCCCGGCGGCGAGCTGGTCTACGAGGTCCAGCCCTCCAACCCGTTTGCGGTATTTGGGGGCCTGGGGGGCTAACCCGATATACTTGTGTAACGGCCCCCGCCTTGGGGATTTGCGGGGTCGACCTTTCTTGACAGGTGCAGCGCCCGCCTAAGCGCTGCGTTCATGCAGGAGATCAAAGAGCAGCCGACCAAAGGGTCGGAGGCAACGGACGGTCTTGAGGCCGCCGCCCTCCGAGTCGAAGCCTGGGCTGGGGAGCCCTTCCTCCGGGAGGGCGAAGACCCGGCCGTCTCGCTCGCGCCGGGAACGTCCCGAAGGCGCGCGCTCGACGACGCCCTCGCCGAGATCGAGGCGGGCAGGCGCGAGCCGTCGCCCGGCTGGAAGGTCGAATACGGGCTGATGCTCGGGCTCGAACGGGTGCTGGCCGAGCCGCGGCCGCACCTCGCCTCCGGAACCGAGCTCCGCCGGCACCAGGTCGACGCGCTCGCGGGGATGCTCACGGAGCTGATCGCCTCGCACGAGAAGGCGGCGAACGGCAACGGCGCCGTCGTCGAGGCGGTCGAGGAGGAGCCCGAGTCCGAGGAGGAGTCATCCGAGGAGGTCCTCGACGAGGAGGACGACGAGGAGCAGGACGGCTTCAGGGGCCCCGATCCGGGGGCCGTGCGGCGCTACCGCTTCCGCCATCCGACCGCGTCCGGCAAGACGATCGCCGCCGCCGGCTTCGTCGAAGCCGCGCGCACGCTCGGCGTCCTGATCCTGACGCACCGCCGCCTGCTCGTCTCCCAGTTCCAGCGCGACCTGACGACTGAGGGCTACGACGACCGGTTCACGCCGGCGATCGAGCGCGGCAAGGAGCCGCTGCGCGGCGGCAA
This sequence comes from Actinomycetota bacterium, assembly GCA_005888435.1. Taxonomy (GTDB): domain Bacteria; phylum Actinomycetota; class Thermoleophilia; order Gaiellales; family Gaiellaceae; genus 3-1-20CM-4-69-9. The sequence goes on from VAXO01000066.1 coordinate 43,083, forward strand.
TCCGCTGACGATCCAGACGTACGCGTGGTTCGCGCGCCACCAGGATTCGCTCTCGCGCGAGGCGTACCAGCTGGTGATCTGCGACGAGGCACACACCGCCCTCGGCGAGAAGACGTCGAGCGCGATCCGCTCCTTCCCCGAGCCCATCTACATCGGCATGACGGCGACGGAGCAGCTGATCGCCAAGCAGGTGTCCGACGTCTTTCCCGCGTCGGTCGACGATCTCCCGCTGCAGGACGCCGCACGGCGCGGGCTGATTGCGCCGCTGCGCGACCTGCGCGTGCCTCCCGTCGCGGCGATCAACCAGGTGCCGATCGTCGGCGGCGACTTCGACCAGGAGATCCTCGCCAAGACGCTCGACCACCAGGCGCTGAATCAGGCAGCGGCGAGCCTCTACCGCGACCGCTTCGACAACACTCCCGGAATCGTCTACGCAGCCGGCGTCGACCACGCGTACAACCTCGCGCAGGAGTTCCGCGCCGTAGGCCTCGCGGCCGAGGCAGTCTCAGGCCGAACGCCGCCGGTCAAGCTCGCCGAGACGCTGGCGGCCTACGAGCGCGGTGAGATCAACGTCCTGATCAACGCGATGCTGCTCGCGGAAGGCTGGAACTCGCCGCGCGCGACGGTGTGCATGCACCTCGCGCCGACGGCGTCGCGACGCGTCTACCAGCAGCGCATCGGGCGAATCATGCGCACGCATCCGCGCAAGGAGGCCGGGGTCGTCGTCGACTTCGTTCCCAAGGCGGCGACGCACAACGAGCGCGTCATCTCGCTGCACTCGCTGCTCGACGCGGACTTCTACCGTGAAGGCGCGCGGGTCACGCCGGCACCGCGCCGGCGCGTGCAACGTCGCGCGCGCCGCAAGCTGACGCCGGCGCCGTGGCTCGTTCCCGTCACGCCCGACGTGCGCCGGCGGCTCGCTGTGATCACGCGCGAGTGGCAGCGCGTCGACCCGAAATACCTGGACGAGGAGGAGCAGCGCTACTGGGCGACGATCGCCGGTCGCCAGATCCGCTTCGACGAGCGCGCCGCCTTCGTCGAGAAGCTGACGGCGCGCGGCGCGTCGAAGGGAACGCTCGAGCAGTTCCTCGCGACGTGCGCCGCGGAGAACCCGAACCGGCGGCTGCGGATCATGGCCCTGTCCGACCGCGTCTCGATGACGGTCGAGCGCGCGGACTTCGACGACCTGGTCACGCTCGTGACGCAGGCGCCGACCTGGGAAAAGGACCGCATGGCCGGCGTGCGCGTCCTGCTGCGGGCGATCTCGGAGGGCAAGGCCGACGCGCCGGAGCAGATCCTCGCGCGCTGGACATGGCGCCTCGCCCGGGCATCGCGCAAGCTGCAGGACCGCCGGGCCAGCGCCGAGTTTCCCGAGGCCAAGCGGCTGCTCGGGGCACTGGCGAACTCGCGTGGCCACAGGCACGAGGAGAACGCAGCAAAGCTCGTGAACGCGGCGCTGGACCTGCCGGTGCCCGTCGGCGCCGCCCTGCTGGCATCGGCTGAGGGCTACACGCCGCGCGCGACGCAGCTGATCGAAGCCGCGCGCGAGCGCCTCGGCACGGTGCAAGAGGTCGCGGGCGCCCTGGCCGAGAACCTCCCGCAGCCGAAGCTCAGCTCCGGACGCTCGCGGCGGCGCAAGCGCCGGAAGCGCCGGAAGAAGTCGGCCGAGACGGCAGCAGCTCCCGCGGCAGCGGCCCCGGAGACGGCAGAAGAGCCAAAACCGGCTGAAACGCCTGCTGCGTAACCTGGACTAAGAGACAGTGTTCGTCCTCGTCCCGATCGCGTTCGCGGCGGGCGTGATCACCGTGTTCACGCCCTGCATCCTCCCGGTGCTGCCGATCGTGCTCGCCGGCGGCCCCGGCACGACGCGGCGGCGCCCGTATGCGATCGCGGCCGGGCTGGTCACCACGTTCACGGCGTTCCTGCTCGCGGGCGCGTGGCTATGGGGGCTGCTGGGAATCGGGACGCAGCACCAGATCCAGATCGGGGCGGTGCTGCTGGGACTGCTCGCGCTGACGCTGATCGTCCCCCGGCTCGGCGAGTGGGTGGAGCGGCCGCTCGCGTTCATGACGCGGTACCGCGTCGGCGACCTCGGCGGCGGCTTTCTGCTGGGCGCGGCCCTCGGGCTCGTGTTCATCCCGTGCGGCGGGCCGGTCCTGGCAGCGCTCACCTCCAACGTCGCGCGCGACCGCGTCGGCGGCTGGCTCGTCGTGATCGCGCTCGCGTATGCGATCGGCGCCGCCCTGCCGCTGCTCGCGATCGCGGCCGGCAGCCGCCGCGTCGCGACGAGCTTCCGCCGGCACGCTCAGGCGGTACGCGTGGCCGGCGGCGTGCTCATGGCCGCTGCCGCGGTCGTGATCTACAACGGCTGGGCCCAGAGCCTGCAGACGAAGGTGCCGAGCTACGCGCAGTGGCTCCAGGACCGGATCGAGGGGAGCGGCCAGGCGAAGGACCAGCTCGCGCAGCTGAGCGGGGCGAAGCAGAGCTCACAGAAGTCTCCGGGAGCGCCGGACATCCAGGGCATCTCTGGGTGGATCAACTCGGCGCCGCTCACCACGGAAAGGCTTCGCGGCAAGGTCGTCCTCGTCGACTTCTGGACGTACTCCTGCATCAACTGCCTGCGCACGCTGCCGTACCTGAAGAGCTGGGACGAGCGCTATCGCTCCAAGGGTCTCGTCATCCTCGGCGTGCACTCGCCGGAGTTCGCCTTCGAGCACAGCCTCGGCAACGTGCGTCAGGCGGTCAAGCAGCTCGGCATCCACTACCCGGTCGCGCTCGACAACGACTTCGCGACGTGGAACGCGTACCAGAACCAGTACTGGCCCGCGGACTACCTGATCGACCGAAGCGGCCGTATCCGTGACGTGCACTTCGGCGAGGGCGCCTATGCCCAGACCGAGCAGAAGATCCGCCGGCTCTTGGCGACGAAGCTGCCGCCTGCGCTCGACCAGCCGGACCGCACGCCGACGGAGCTTCGCACTCCGGAGTCGTACCTCGGGTACGCGCGCATCGGGAACTACGACGGCTCGCCGCTCCGGACCGACCGGCCCGCGCAGTACCGCTTCCCGTCCGCGCTGCTCAAGGATTCGTTCGCCTACGCCGGCACGTGGACGGTCGCGAGCCAGCGCATCCTCGCCGGCCCCGGCGCGCGCCTGCGTCTCAATTTCCTAGCGCGCTCTGTGCACCTGGTGCTTACCGGGCGAGGCGACGTGCACGTGAAGCTGAACGGCCGCCCGCTGCGCACCGTGCACGTGACGGCCGACAAGCTCTACACGCTCGCATCGCAGAAGCGGCCGCAGGAAGGGCTGCTCGAGCTCAGCTTCACCCCCGGCCTCTCGGCCTACGCGTTCACCTTCGGCTAGGGGTCTGACCCCGAAGGGGTCTGACCCCAGCAGTTCGTCTTAGGGCTGCTCGGACGGCCCGGACGCCTCAGGGCCGCCGTTCCCACGCTCCCGGTCGCGCAGGAAGCGCGTCAGCTCCGCGGCGAGCGACTCGCCGGACGGGATCTCCTGCTCGTCGTCGAGGATCTCCGCGCGCTCCTCGAGCTCGGCGACGTAGGCGGCGGTCTCGTCGTCGGATGCAACCGCTTCGCTGACCTGCTCGCTGTAGCGCTCCGAGGCTTCGTCGAGCTCGCCGGTTTCGACCGGCGCGCCGAGGATGTCGCCGAGCCGCTGACAGAGCGCGAGCGCGGCGCGCGGGCTGGGCGCCAGCGACACGTAGTGCGGCACGGCCGCCCACAGCGAGACGGACGGGATGTGGGCGATGTTGCACGCGTCGTGCAGGACGCCGACGATCCCGGTCGGCCCCTCGTACCGCGAGCGCTGCAGGCCGAGCCGCTCGATCAGCTCGGGATCGGTCGCCCCGCCGGTAACAGGTGAGGGGCGCGTGTGCGGGACGTCCGCGAGTAGCGAGCCCAGGGTGATCATCATCTCGACGCCGAGCTCTCTGGCGAGGTCGACGATCAGGGTCGAGAACGTCCGCCAGCGCAGGTTCGGCTCCACTCCGAGGAGGAGCACCGCATCGCGGTCGAGACCGGGGACCGGCGCATGGTAGAAGGCGTTCTCGGGCCAGTCGATCCGCCGCGTCCGGCCCTCCACGAGCGACACGTGCGGGCGGGTCGCCTGGAAGTCGAAGAAACCCTCGGACTCGATCTCGGCGAACCGCTCGGCCTCCCACGTCTTCGCGAGATAGCCACCGGCCAGTGAGGCGCCCTGCCCGCCGTCGTTCCAGCCGCGAAAGGCCGAGATGAGCACCGGCTCACGCAGGGCGGGCCGAGCTGCGATACGGAGTTCCTCAGCGATCGGCCAAGTGTACGTTCGGCCGCCAGAACAGCGTCGCGAGCGCGATGGTGCCGACCCAGACCGTTGCGGCGAGAAAGACGTGCACCAGCACGAGCCCCCAGGGCAGGTGCGTGCGCCACTGCAGCTCCCCCAGGCCCATCTGCAACAGGAGCACGACGAAGACGGCCTTGCCGAGCAGGAAGAGGCGCCGCGAGCGGTCGCGCCGAGCAGCGAGGTAGCCGAGGCTGAACAGGAACGTGATCAGAAAGACGCCGACGATCGCGGCGTGCGCGTACACGAACGGATCGAGCCGGCCGAGCCGGTCGACCTCGTCCGCCTTGCCTCCGCCGGAGTGCGGGCCGGCGGCGGTCGCGAGCGAGCCGCTCACGATCAGCACGAAGCACGCTGACGCGAAGACGAACGCGAGGCGGCGCAGCTCGAGCGGGACGAGCGGCTCGACGCGGCCGACCTGCACCGCGCGGACCTCCAGCGCGAGGATGGTCGCGCAGCCGAGCAAGCCGATCGAGAGCAGCAGGTGCACCATCACGATCGGCCAGCGCAGGTCGCTGGCTATTGCGACCAGGCCGATCGGCGCCTGCAGCAGCGTCCCGACAAAGATCGCGAGCGAGAGCTGCACATGGCGCCGTGTCAGCGCGGGCGTGCGGCGCGCGGCGAGCCACGCGAGCAGTGTCGCGGCGATCGTGAGCGCGCCGAACAGGCGGTTGCCGAACTCGATGAATGCGTGGCCGCTCTTCGCAGGCAGCGGATGACCGGCCTGGCATCCCGGCCAGTGGCGGCACCCGAGGCCGGAGTCCGTCAGCCGCACGGCAGCGCCGGTCACGACGATCAACCACAGCGCCGTCAGCTCGGCTAGGACGAGCGGCAGCAGCTGCGCCGGCGTCAGCGTGAGGCCGCGCCAGCGGGAGGAGACGTGGCTTAGGGACTCGCCCTGGGACACGTCACAGAGGGTCGAGGATGGCGGGATAGCCGTCAGCGCCGTCGAACGGGGTCGGGCGCGAGCCGAGGAAGAGGGGACGGTCGGCGGCGTTCAGCAACACCGGCATCATGTCCGGACCGCGCAGGTGACCGAGGATCCCACCCGCACAGCTCGACTCACCGAACTCTGTCACGGAGTCCGCGCGCACCCCCGGCCCGGCGACCACGAACGGCACGGAGTCGCCGGAGTGGATCACGTCGGGAGAGGTGGGCGTCGCGTGGTCACCCGTCACACACACGATCGCGCGGTCGGTCGGGAGGTTCGCGAGCGCTGCGTCGAGCAGCTCGACCGCCTTGCGCTTCTCGTTCGGATCCTTCGTGTGACCGGCCTCGTCGACCCGCTTGTCGTGGACGTAGACGAACGTGTCGCCCGCGTCGAGCCGCTCGTGCACGAGGTCGACGTCGACGTACGGGTTCTCGACGGGAGCCAGGTCGACGCAGCGGCCGAGGCCGCGCAGGAACGCGGACTCCGCTGCGAAGGTGCCGGTGATCCCGTGGCGCTCGAGGAACGACGGCACCCGCTTCGGCCGACCGAACCACTTCAAGGTGATGACGTTGAAGCGCTCGCCCTCGAGGCGGTGCATCACCTCGCGCGTCCACGCCTCGCATGCACGCGCCGTGCGCTCCGCCTCCGGCACGACCGGCTGCGGACGGAGCACCGGATACCACGCGCGGAAGAACGAGTCGCTGTCGGTGACGCGCTCGTCGGCGGCGCCGGCGATGCGGAGGACCCCCTCGCCGCGCCAGACGTGCGTGAGCGAGAAGTGCAGGCCGTCGATCGTGATGTCGTCGCAGCGCGCGACGAGCCGCTCAGCCTCCTCGGCGTCACGGTCCGGGTCGGGACGGCCGGTCAGCCACCAGCCGCCGTCCCGGCGTTCGGCCGGACGCAGCGCCGCATACGCGAAGACGTGCTCCTCGCTCACGTCCTGTCCGCGGCCGAGCGCCTCGAACACCGCCCGGCCCGGAAACTCGTCGGGCCGATAGCCGAGCATCGACCAGTGCGCGACCTCGCTCGACGGCGCACGTCCCGGCCCGACCGCGTAGAGAGCTCCGCACGATCCCGACGCGCAGAGCCGGTCGAGGTTGGGCGTCGCGGCGGCCTCGACGCCGCTCCGTCCGCCGAGCTCCTCGTGTGCACGGTCGGCGAGCCCGTCGAGGAGAAAGAGAACGATGGGGTGCATCGTTAGACAGTGACTTTGTCAAGCGAGCGGATCACGCGCGCGACACCGGGCGGGACGAGCGACTCCCAGTCTTCGCCTGCCCGCAGCGCGGCGCGCACGTCCGCTCCGGAGATGCCCTTCTCGACTCCCTCGTCCAGCACCACGACGTCGTACCCAGCCTCGCGCATGCGCTCGAGCTTCGTCCCGCCCCAGTCGGAAAAGAGCCGCAGGTACTGGGTCAGTCCGGGCGGCACGTACGCCGGCCAGAGCTCCGGCTCGTTGACGGGAAACGGAATCACGTGCGCGCGAATGCGCTCGTCGTGTGCGACCTCCGTCACCATCAGCAATCGCTCGACGTACGAGTACGGGTTCGACTCGGGCAGGTGGCGGAGCGGATCGGTCGGCTCTTCCTTGATTCGCGCTGGATCGGGGTTCGTGATCCCGATGAAGACGACGTCCGAGCGTGCCGCCGCCCCGCGCAGATACTGCAGATGTCCGTTGTGGAAGGGCTGGAAGCGCCCGTGAATCATCCCCTGATTCACATGCTCACTCGACGACGACGCCCGCACCCTCCTCCACTCGGCCGATCCGGCGGAGGAACAGCTTGCGCGCACCGAACTCGGCCTCGAGCGCCGGCCCCTGCTCGGCCGGGATCGAGACGAGCAAGCCGCCCGCGGTCTGCGGGTCGTAGCCGAGCGCGTCGAGGGTGGGCGGCAGCCCGTCGGCGCTCACGTGCGGCGAGGCGAAGTCGCGGTTGCGCGGATCGCCGCTCGTGCGGACGCCCTTGCGCGCGAGATCGAGCGCTCCGTCGATCGCGGGGAAACGCTCGGACTCGAGCCGGATCTGCACGCCGCTGCGGTCCGCGACCTCGTGCGCATGTCCGAAAAGGCCGAAGCCGGTGACGTCCGTGACGGCGTGCGGCTCCACGCCGCGCAGCACGTCGGCGGCCGCCTTGTTCAGCGTGCGCATCCAGCGGATCGCGCGCGTCAGCTGCATGTCGCCTGCGAGACCCTTCTTGTACCCGGTCATGATCAGGCCCGTCCCGAGCGGCTTAGTCAGGAAGAGGGCGTCCCCCGCGCGCGCGCCGTTCTTGGGCCAGATCCCGTCCGGCCGCACCGTGCCGACGACCGCGAGCCCGTACTTCGGCTCCGCGTCGCGGATCGTGTGCCCGCCGGCGAGCAATCCGCCAGCCGCGCGCACCTGCGCGTCGGCCGCGGCGAAGATCTCGCCGAGCATCTCCATCGGCAGCTCTTCGGGGAATGCAGCGATCGAGAGCGCGAGCAGCGGCGCGCCGCCCATCGCGAAGACGTCGTTCAGCGCATTCGTCGCAGCGATCGCGCCGTAGTCGCCCGGATCGTCGACGACGGGCGGAAAGAAATCGAGGGTGAAGATGAGCGCGCGCTCGTCGTCGAGGCGGTAGACCGCGGCATCATCGGCCGGCGCGAGCCCGACGAGCAGGTTCTCGGCCTCGACCGGGACGAATCCCGCGAGCAGCTCCTCGAGCCGGGCAGCCGAGTACTTCGCGGCGCAGCCCCCGCACGACGCCAGGTCGGTGAGCTTGACGCGTCCCGTGTCGGTGCCCACGGGCAAAGGGTAAGGAACCCGAGCCACGCTCGTCCACAAATAGCCGGCGGCGGCGCAGAGCACCGCCGCCGTCAGGGGAGAGGAGGAGCCTTGCGGTTCCCCCGCGCCACGTTCTGCATGTGCGCCTGGTCACCTTCTGACTTGCAAAGATTGCTCATGGAGCAAAGCGCCCTCATCACGGGTGGCTCGTCGGGAATCGGGCTCGCGATCGCGCGCGCGTTGCGGGAGGACGGCTTCAGGCTCACGCTCGCGGCACGGACGCGCGCGAAGGTCGAGGCCGCGGCGCGGGAGCTCGACGCGCTCGCCGTCAGCGCCGACGTCGCGGACGACGGCGACTGCCGGCGGATCGTGGAGGAGCACCGCCAGCGGCACGGTCGGCTCGACGTCCTCGTCAACTCGGCGGGAGTCGGGATCGCCGGCGACATCGCCGACATGCCGGCGAAGCAAATCGATCTGCAGCTCGACGTCAACCTGCGGGGGCTGATGCTCGTGACGGCCGCGGCGCTGCCGCTTCTGCGCGAGGCGCGCGGGCTCGTCGTCAACCTCGCGTCCATCGCCGGCACGATGGGCACGCCCTTCCTACCTGTGTACGGCGCGGCTAAGGCGGCGGTGATCCAGTTCACCGACACGCTGAACCGCGGCGAGCAGGAACACGGCGTGCGCGCGACCGCGATCAGCCCCGGCTTCGTCGACACGCCGATGACGGACTGGAACCCGGTGCCGAAGGAGGAGATGATCCGGCCCGAGGACTGCGCGGAGATCGTGCGGCTTTTGCTGCGCCTCAGCCCCTACGCCCGCATCCCCCACGTCGTCGTCGAACGCCTGGGTAGCTGATTCGAGGTCTGGACGGCTGGGGTCAGACCCCAGCCTTTAGATACGTGCCTCGAAGGGCAAGGGTCTGACCCCTGCCTTTTGGAACGCGTCGGTCAGAGCTCTCCGGGTGTGCGGATGATCTTCCAGAGCATGTAGATCCCGAAGATGAACGCGGCGCAGAAGAGGCCGAATGCCGCCCAGCGCAGGTCGTGCACTCGGGCGAGGAGGGCCGACGCGAGCAACAGCGCAGAGACGATGACCGCGCCACCGACGCGGTTCGCCACGGAGCGCATCGCGTGCTCGAGATCTCCGAGGTCGGTCGGAGCGACGCCGACCTTGAATGTCCCCGTCTCGAGCTTGTTGACGAGGTGGCCGACATGGCGCGGCATGCGCCCGAGCGGCTCGAGCTGCGTGTACAGCCACGCGAACAGCTGGTTCGGCTCGAGCCGGCGCTCGCCTTCTCGGAGCATCACCTCGAGCGCGTCCTCCTCCAGCAGCTGGATGGGGTCGAGCTCCGGATACAGCACGCGCGCGATCGAGTCGGCCTGCGCGAGCGTCTTCCCGACGAGGGCGAAGCTCGTCGGCAGGCCGATCCCGTAGTCGAAGGAGATGCGCTGCAGATCCGCGAGCGCCTCGCCGGCGCGGATGCCGGAAAGCGGCCGCCAGTGGTATCGCGGCAGCTTGCGACGGAGCTCCTGCACGAAGCCCGGCTCGTCGGCGCCGAGCGATACGCGCGACAGCCCGAGGATCAGGTCGGCGACGTCGTCGGCGCGGTTCTGCGCGACGGCGAGCAGGAGCAGCGCCAGGTTGCGGCGCGTGTCGTCGTCCAGGCGGCCGAGCAGCCCGAAGTCGACGAGCGCCAAGCGGCCGTCGGTCGTCAGCAGGACGTTTCCGCGGTGGGGATCTGCGTGGTAGACGCCCTCCACGGTCACCTGATGCACGTAAGCGCGGAAGAACTGCCGCGCGAGCTCGTGCGCACGCTCTGCGCCGAGCCCGTGGTCGGCGTCGACCTTGCGCCCTGCGATCCGCTCGAGCACGAGGACCTTTTCAGTCACATATGGCCGGATCACCTCGGGTACGACGAGATCCTCGTACTCGCCGACGATGCGGGCGATCAGCTCGGCGTTGTTCGCCTCCTCGACGAAATCGAGCTCGGCGCGCAGATGTACTTCCAGTTCGTCCGCCAGCGCGCGCGCCTGTAGCAGCTGCGCCCGCTCGGAACGCGACTCGAGCAGCTCGGCCGTCGAGCGCATCAGCGCGAGGTCGACGTCGATCTGCTCCTCGATTCCGGGGCGTCGCACCTTGACGATCACCTCGCGGCCGCTCGCGAGCAGCGCGGTGTGGATCTGCGCGATCGATGCTGTCGCGAGCGGCTCGGGGTCGATGCGCACGAAGACGTCGGGCTGGAGCTCCTCCGCGATCACCCGGCGGATCTGCTCGAAGGGGACGGGCGGGACCTCGTCGACGAGCTTGCCGAGCTCCTCGATGTAGACGTCCGGCAGGAGGTCCGGACGCGACGAGAGGAGCTGGCCCAGCTTGATGTACGTCGTCCCGAGCTGTTCGAGCGACCGGCGGAATTCGCGCGCGCCGTCGCGCGTCGCCGGCCGGTTGCCCCACACGCCGAGCTCCCGCAACACTCGCAGCAGGCCGCCGCGCCGCGCGATGCGTCCGACGTAGACAGCGCGCTTGATCCGCTGCGTCCGCGGGCCCATCAGCCCGCGTATCTCCCCCGTGTCAGCCCTGGAAACGCGAGGGCTTCACGCGCTGACGCGCGAGGAAGCCGTCGACCGCTTCTCGGTGTACACGCAACACCCGTCCGACGCGGACGGCGTCGAGCCGGCCGTCGTGGATCAAGCGACGAATGGTCTCGGGATGGACGCCGAGCTGGTCGGCGACGTCACGAACGCTGACGAGGCTGTCCGGTTGCTGCTCCGCAGATGACACCGCGTTCCAACCTACAACAGCAGCCGCCGAATTGCCTCACCCAATTCGTGCGTCGAGACCGAGCCTTGGAACTTCGCCTTGATCCTGCCGTCGCCCCCGACGAGGAACGTCCACGGCTCGCCGGGCAGATGCCACTGCTGAACCCAGCGGTTTGGCCCCTTGCTTGGATTGTTGTCCTTGTAGATCTCGACGTGGATGAAGCGCACGGGAGTGCGCGCGTACTGCTTGCGAACGCGGTCGACCACGTCGACAACCGGTCCGCAGATGCGGCTCTCGCAGTATCGCGGTGTCGCGAAGGTGACCACGAACGGCCGGTGCGCGGCAAGCGCGGCGGCGACCGACGTCCGCAGCAGCGCGCGGTCGGGCGGTACTCGTGTCGTCAGCGCTGCCGTGCGGCCGCCGGTGCTCGCCAGCGTCGGCGTCTTCGACGGGTATGCGCGCGACCCGACGATCGGCGACGCCGAGCTCGGACGCACGATCAGATCGCCCACGCCTGCAATCCGCTCCCTGCCGCCGAGGGGCCGCGCGACGACCTGGTAGTGACCGGCGGCCGGCACCCGGACGTGCGCGACGTAGATCGCCTTTGCGTCGGCGCCGGTCGAGACGCCGGGCACGCCGATCGGCTCGAGCCGGGCGGCCGTCGTCGTGAAGGGCTTCGCCTTCAGCGACCGTGCGACCCACACGCGCGCACGCGGCGTCGCGACCACGCGACCACGTGGATCGACCACGAGAAAGGAGATGCGCACGACACCCGGCGAGTAGTCGGAAGTTCCCGGAATCAGCGAGACGCTCTGGCCGGAGCTGCGCCAGAGCGCTGCGAGTGATCCTGCCTCGGGCGCGCCCCGCGACGGGCTCGTGCTCGAGCTACAGCCGGCTGCGAGGACAACCAGCGCAACTAGCGCAAGCGAAGCGCGCACATCGCGTCACTCTAGACGCCGTTGCCCTCATGGGGCCCCTCTGGCCAGAACTGCAAGGCCGGCAGTAGTGCGAGGGCGATGAGGACGACGAACACTGCGAGATAGATCAGGCGTGCTTTAGACAACGGGGGATCACCTCCCTTCGATCAGGATTAGAAGCGAACGTCTTGCAAGGCGTCGGCCGCCTGGCGGTACAGCTTGGCCGCCATGCGGTCGTCGCCGCGACGTGCTGCGAGGTCCCCTTGTGCAAGCCACGCGTCTGCGCGGTGACTCCCCGAGGACATCTGGTCGTAGGCCGCCTCGCCGGCCTTGAACGCCTCCTCGGCTTCCTCGAGTCGATTCTGCTCGAGCAGCGCGCGGCCGAGCACCAGCTGCGCGTTGCCGATCTCGTGCATCTCGTCGACGCGGTCGCCGAGCAGCTGCAGCGCGTAGCGCGCCTGCTCCTCGGCGAGCGTCCCTTCGCCGGTGCGAAGGTGAACCTGGGCGATGCCGTTGACCGCGTGCGCTGCCTCCGCGTCGTTGCCGATCTCGAGGGCGATGCGAACGGCGTCCTTGAGCAGGGCGAGCGCCTCCTCCGGATGGCCGAGCAGGAAGTTGATGCCGCCCAGGTTGTTGAGCAGCCGCCCGAGGTTGCTGCGGTCGGCGAGCTCTTCATACGCGGACTTCGCGCGCTCCGCGTACGAGCGTGCGAGGACCCAGCGACCCTCCCGGTCGGCGATGATCGACGCCTGGAAGTAGACGTCGGCCGTCGTGCGTGTGTCGTTCAGGCTTTCGGCGAGCTCGAGCGCGCGCTCGACATCCTCGCGCGCAGCCTCGAAGTCCCGGCGCCGCCGATAGCAGCGGGAGCGCCACGAGAGGATGTTCGAGCGGAGCTGGTCAGACGGGATCTGCGATCGCTCCGCGACCTTGAGCGCCTCGTCGAAGAGCGCGATCGCCGTCTGGACGCTGTTCAGCATGAACCGGCCGATGCCCAGGCGGAAGAGCACGTCTGCGCGCTCGACGTCCGAGAAGGCGTTGCTCTCGGTGAGCGCCCGGGCGCGCTCGAGCAGCGCGATTCCGTCGCGCACCTCGCTGCGGCGCAGCCGGATGATCGCCTCGCCGCAGAGCGCACGCACTTCCAGCTCGGGCAGGCCGGTCGAGAGGACGGCCGAGCGAATGCGATCGAACTCCTCCAGCGCCTCGTCGTTCCGCCGAGCCTCGACGAGGGCGTCGCAACGCGCCAGCGCTGCATCGACCCGTCCACGTTCGTCAGCCGAGACGCCGTTCGCAAGGAAGCCGGCGTCGACGCCCAGCCGGTCGGCGAGCCACAGGATCGTCTCCGCAGTCGGCCGCGTCTTGCCGCGCTCGATCTGGCTGACGTACTCCTTCGAGAAGCGGTCGCCCGCCAGCCCAGTCTGAGTCATGCCCGCGGCCACGCGCAGTTGCCGCAGCCGCTCGCCGAGGCGCAACCCGGCCTGCGCGGCCATCAGTCGCTGCTGACGGGTGGCGGTCGATTCAGACACGTACGGCGTAGTAGACGACATGCTTCACCAAATCTCAACCCTTCTTAGGGGGCATCCCCCTAAAAGGTCATGTTCTGGCGGGAAAGGGGTCAAGCAACTCTACTTCAAATCACTTGACCGAGCTACTTGACAGGGCTTGGAAACGCTCGTACAGTGAGGCCATCTTGCGACCGAGCCAGACGCCAGGGTCGGCTGCAGGAGGCGCTTCACCAGGTTAGATCGAGTCGGGGCGTGGCTGGGCCGCAGAGCCAAGTTCCGAAGATCTCGCCACGAAGGTGGGGTCGCCGACAGGAATAGACCCCCGGAGCCGCAGCCGGGGGTCTTCCTTTTTGGTCCGCGAAAACGCTGGCGCGTTTTCGCG
>VAXO01000067.1 GCA_005888435.1 Actinomycetota bacterium
GTCTGCTCTTCGGCCCTCTGTCGCACTTGCCTTTCGAGCCGGCGGTCGGCTACGCCGCGAACCGCCCCTTGGCGCTGCACGACGCCGAAGCAACTCCTCGTCGGGAACAAGCTTGCGCAGGCGACGGCGACGCTTCACCTGCAATTTTAGCCGCTCCTTAACGCACCACGAACGCACCGATACTCGCGACACGATTTGTCCGGTTATGGGGAGCGCGAACTGCCGACTTCGGCTTGATCAAGCCATCTGCTGCAGCGTCGGCACGTGCGCGAGTATCGGCTCATCACGGGTCGAAAATGGAGGACTTTTAATCCCAAGGTCGCAGGTTCGAGACCTGCCCGGCCCATCCCCGGAGTCCCTGCAAATTAGTGCGTTGCCAGCGGGCCTTCGACGTCCCTTCGTGTTCTGTCAATGCGGATTGATTCGCGGCTCGTAGCTTCTGCGGCTTGGCGCGGTGACGCGAACCGGCACGCGTTAAGCGAGGCTTAAGTCAACCGGCTGATCCTCTGCTCGATCACCGAGAAGGAGGAGACGATGAATGGAAGCTGGAGGCTTCGGCTGAGTCGAATGGGCAGTTGTCTCCAGGCGGGTCGTGTTTTCCAACGTCGGCCTGCCGTCAGCCTGGCGTCAAACCATCAGAGAGGAAGCCATCACATGATCAAATGGAGTCGCAGGTCGCAGCGAGCATTTCTGGTAGCGGGGATCGTCGGTATGGGTGCGCTGCTGGCCCCCATTGCAGCACTGGGATCACCAGGTGGCACGGGCCACACCGTGACGATGACCGAGATCACCCACGGCGTCTTCGATGCGGACTTGAGCGGCCCGAACCCATGCAGCGGAGCCGAGATCGTGTCCGAGGACGCGTCCGGCACCGTGGTGAATCACGTCACGTTCTTTCCGGCGGGTGACGAGGTGTGGGCAACCTTCACCGAGACCGGCAAGGTCACCCTTCTCGACAGCAACAACGTGACATACACGGGCCATCTCACCGCGTGGGGCAACTTCAACATGAACGAGCAGAACTCGAACAACTCCTTCACGCTCACGGTCCAGCTGAAGGGCTCAGACGGCTCGAGCATTACCGTTCACGAGGTGCAGCACTTCGCGCTCAACGCGAACGGTGTCGTCACGGTCAACTTCGACAGGATGACCCTCAGCTGCGGGTAGCGCGGTCCGACAGGTAAGGGAATGTGCGTCTTCGGGGGGCGGTCGCCTGGGCCGCCCCTTCCTAGTTCACGGAAACGGGGCGGCACAGGCCGCGAGGCCTGAGTCCCGCTCGCCTTGTCTTCGACGGTTCCACTCAGCCAGCCGTCCGTAGATCGCCAACAGGCGACCCCTACCCGGCCGCGGCCGGGTAGCCTCCGCGCATGGATCCGGACGAGGGCGTCGTGGTGACAGTCGTCGCCGGGGAGACAGAGGCTGAGTTGGCGTGCGGATTGCTTCGGTCGGCCGGCCTCGAGTGCGCCTACCGTGACACCGAGGCGATCGA
Source organism: Actinomycetota bacterium (assembly GCA_005888435.1). Taxonomy (GTDB): domain Bacteria; phylum Actinomycetota; class Thermoleophilia; order Gaiellales; family Gaiellaceae; genus 3-1-20CM-4-69-9. The sequence continues at coordinate 1,490 of VAXO01000067.1, forward strand.
TTCGCCGATCGAGGATTTCATCGCTGCGGGCCCCCGCGAGATCCTGGTGCGGGAGTCTGACCTGGAGGTAGCCAAGCAGTTGCTCGAGCGGCCGGCTGTTTAGTCGCCGATGTCGAAGATGAAGGAGCGGATGCTCGCCGGGGAGCGCTACCTCGCGGGCGATCCTGAGCTCACGGCCGATCGCTCGCGCGCCCGCGCGCTCCTGGAGCTCTACAACGGAACACGGGCGGTCGCGGACGACGAGCGCGCGCGGCTCCTGCGCGATCTCTTCGGTGAGGTCGGCGAGGACGTGGTGGTCATGCCGACATTTCGGTGCGACTACGGCTACAACATCTCGATCGGCGCCGGCACCTTCGTGAACTACGACTGCGTCATGCTCGACGTGGTTCCGATCCGGATCGGCGCGGCCTGCCAGCTCGCGACTCGCGTGCAGCTTCTGGCCGCAACGCATCCGGTCGATCCCGAACCGCGGCGGCTCGGGTGGGAATGCGGCAGCCCGATCACGATCGGCGACAACGTCTGGCTCGGCGGCGGCGTCATCGTGTGTCCAGGAGTAACGATCGGCGACGACACCGTCGTCGGCGCCGGAGCCGTCGTCACTCGCGACCTACCGGCCGGCGTCGTCGCGTTCGGCACGCCGGCGACCGTCCAGCGCGAGATCGACTCTCGCTGACCACGAATGATCGAGGAGATCGAGACCAGCCTCGAGCCGTGATCTCGCAGACCTCGGGCTCCGCACTACTATCGACGGCGTGAGTCCGGTGCGTCCTACGGTGCAAGTTGTCGGCAGACGCATGGACGCCGAGCACTACCGGCTTCGCGACTTCCTCACGCGAACCGCGCAGCCGTACGAGTGGCACGAGGCGGGCACTGCCGAAGCAGAAACGCTGCTCGACGGCCTGGGGCTGGTCGACGCGGCGCTGCCCGTGCTCGTCGACGGTGACCGGAACCTCACCGGCGCGACGGTTGAGTCGGTTGCACGGGCATGGGGCGGCCTGCAGCCGCCGCAGCGAGTGCACTACGACTTCGTCATCATCGGTGCAGGGCCCGCAGGTCTTGCCGCCGCCGTGTACGCAGCGTCGGACGGCGTCTCGACGATGGTGTCCGATCGCGACGTGCCCGGCGGGCAGGCGTCCTACACGGCCATGATCGAGAATTTCTTCGGCTTTCCGGACGGGATCGGCGGGGCCGAGCTCGCACGACTCGCCGGGCGACAGGCGGAGCGCTTCGGCGCGGAGCTGTTGCTCCTGCACGGCGTGAAGGGCAGCAAGATGAACCGCCACGACGGGCCGATGGAGCTGATCCTCGACGACGACTCGGTGGTGACCGCATCGGTCGTGCTGGCTGCAACGGGAATGGATTGGAGGCGACTCGACCTGCCGGGGATCGACGAGCTCGTGGGCCACGGCGTGTACTACGGCGCAGGCCGAAGTGAGGCAGCCCAGTGTGCCGGGCAGAGCGTCGTCGTCGTCGGCGCAGGCAACTCGGCCGGCCAGGCGGTCCTCAACTTCGGCAATGCAACGGCCCGCGTCACGATGCTCGTACGCGGCGACCGGCTCGAAAAGACCATGTCGGCCTACCTGATCGACCGGATCAGGCAGCACCCGTTGATCGACGTCCATCTGGCGACGCAGCTGACGGACTTGCATCCGAACGGCGATGCGATCTCGGGAGTGACGTTCGCCGACGCCAGCGGGAGGGCGGAGACACGTCCTGTCGACGGCGTCTTTCTCTGCATCGGGGGACAGCCGCATACCAACTGGTGCTCACGCGAGCACGTCGCGACGGATCGAGCCGGCTACATCCTCACGGGGCAAGATCTGCTGGTCGACGGAAACGCGCCGGAGTGTTGGCCCCTCGAGCGTGATCCGTTTCCACTCGAGACGAGCCGGGTCGGGCTGTTCGCGGCCGGCGACGTTCGGCACGGTTCGACAAAACGCGTGGCCGCCGCGGTCGGAGAGGGTTCGATGGTCGCCTCGCTCATCTTCAGCCGTCTGGCCGAGCTCGGTGTCACTTACTGAGCTGGTCTCGGCGCTCGGCCACGCGCGCTCACGCACGGAGGCGCTGCTCGAGCCGCTCACCGACGAGGCGCTGACACAACCCGTCTCGCCGCTGCAGTCGCCGCTCGTCTGGGATCTCGCGCACATTGGGTACTTCGAAGAGCTCTGGCTGCTGCGGCGGATCGGTGGACGGCACGCACTGTCGCCCGAGCGCGACGAGCTGTACGACTCGTTCGCCCATGCGCGCAGCGAGCGTGGCGGCCTGCCGCTCCTGTCACCTGACGAGGCACGCGGCTACGTCAGCGACGTTCGCACGGCGGTCCTCGAGCTCCTGCCCCAGCTCGAGCTCGACACCGGAGATCCGCTGCTCGAACACGGCTTCGTGGTGGGAATGGTCGTGCAGCACGAGCTTCAACACGGCGAGACGATGGCGCAGACGCTCGCTCTCGGGGGCCGGCGCGGGCAGCGGCCTCCGCGCGTGGAGGCGGCGGGCGACGTGGTCGTCGGCGGCGGCCCGTTCACGCTAGGAGCCGCGGATCCTTGGGCGTACGACAACGAGCGACCGGCACACGTCGTCGACCTGCCGGACTTCTGCATCGACCGTTCGCTGGTGACGAATCGCGAGTACGCCGAGTTCGTCGAGGCCGAGAGGGCGAACGTGCCGCTCGACTGGCACCGCGAGCAGCCGGCACCCGACGAGCCCGTTCAGCACGTGTCGTTCCACGAAGCCGACGCGTACGCGCGGTGGATCGGCAAGCGGCTCCCGACGGAAGCCGAGTGGGAGAAAGCCGTGAGAACCGTCGGCGACCGGCTCGAGCACGCACAGGGAGCGGTGTGGCAGTGGACGGCGTCCTCCTTCGAGGGCTATCCGGGTTTTCGAGCCTTTCCGTACGCGGAGTACTCCGAGCCGTTCTTCGGCGCCGACTACAAGGTTCTGCGCGGCGGCTCCTGGTGCACGGATCCTCTCGTCGCCCGACCGACGTTCCGCAACTGGGATCTACCCGAGCGGCGTCAGATCTTCTCGGGGATTCGGTGTGCCCGCGATGTCTAAAGCTCTCCTCGACGGACGCGCGCAATTCGAAGCGACCGTGGAGGGCCTGACCGCGCGGCCGAGACACCTGCCGACGGCCTGGCTCTACGACGAGCACGGCTCGAGACTGTACGAGGCCGTCACTCGCCTGCCCGAGTACTACCTCCCTCGTCGCGAGGCCGAGATCTTGCAGGCGCGCTCGCCGGCGATCGCGCCGAGGACGCTCATCGAGCTCGGGAGCGGCGCCGCCACGAACACGCGTCGGCTTCTCGATGCGCTTCCGAGCCTCGAGGAGCTCGTTCTCTTCGACGTCAGCGCGTCGATCTTGACCGCGAGCGCGGCCACGATCGCACGCGCGTATCCGGCGCTCTCGGTCCGCGCGCTCGTCGGCGACTTCGAGCGGGACCTAGGCGTCTTGCCTCGAGGCGAGCGACGGCTGATCGCGTTCCTCAGCAGCACGATCGGGAACCTGACGCCCGAACAGCGTTCACGGTTCTTGACGGCGTTGTCTGCATCGCTCGGCAACAGCGACGCGTTCCTGGTCGGGCTCGATCTCGTCAAGGACGTCCACAGGCTGGGGGCGGCGTACAACGACGAAGGAGGGACGACCGAAGCGTTCGTTCGCAACGCCCTCACCGCGGTCAACGCGGTCCTCGGTGGGACATTCGACCAGGCGCGCTTCTCGTACGAGGCGCGGTGGGATGCGCGACACGAATGGATGGAGATCGGCCTTCGCGCCCGCGAAGCACACGTCGTTTACATCCGCGGGCTCGGCCTCGAGGTCGCCTTCAACGCTGATGAGCTGCTACGGGTCGAGATCAGCGCAAAGTTTCGCCGCCAGGTGTTCGAGGGGGAGCTCGACCGCGCCGGGCTCGGGCTCGAGTCGTGGTGGACCGATGCGGCCGGCGATTACGCAGTCGCGCTTGCCTTCCGCAACTAGACGAGAGGAGAGCCGAATGTCCGCAGCCAGCCCTATCTGCACCCACGTCGACCAGGTCGAGGTGACCGCCCTACCGGCCGAGATCGCGGGGTGCGAGGAGTGCTTGAAGATCGGCAGTCGCTGGGTGCACCTCCGCATGTGCATGACGTGCGGGAAGATCGGCTGCTGCGACTCGTCGCCGAACAGGCACGCGACCGCGCACGGGGGCGAGAGCGGTCATCCGATCATCCGCTCGGCTGAGCCGGGCGAAGACTGGAGCTGGTGTTACGTCGACGAAGTCGCGTTCACGCTGGCGCCCCGGTAGGGATGAGCACTAGCGTCGCCGAGGACGGCCGCGGGTCGTTCGCGGGGCGCACCGCTTGGGCGCGCAGCCTCGAGACGCCGCTCCGCGCGTTCCTTCGCACCGAGACCGGCGGTGCGGCTGTCTTGTTGGCCGCGGCCGTGACGGCGCTCGTCTGGGCGAACGCCGATGTCGCGTCCTACGACTCGTTCTGGAGTACGAAGCTGTCGATAGACCTAGGCGGTCACGGCGTCTCGCTCGATCTTCGCGGTTGGGTGAACAGCGGGCTGATGACGCTGTTCTTCTTCGTCGCCGGCCTCGAGGCGCGCCGCGAGTTCGACCTCGGCGAGCTGCGAGAACGGCGGCGCTTCACCTTGCCGCTGCTGGCGGCGGTCGGCGGGATGGCCGCGGCGATTGCCATCTACTCCGCCTTCAACGCCGGCCGTCCGTCGGCGCACGGCTGGGGAGCGGCCATGTCGACGGACACCGCCTTCGCCCTGGGCCTGCTCGCCTTGGTGGGCCCACGCTTCTCCGACCGCCTTCGCGCCTTCATGCTGACCGTCGTCCTCGCCGACGACGTGATTGCGCTCGTCGTGATCGCGACCGTCTACTCCGGGACGTTGAGGGTCGCGCCGCTCCTGGTCGTCCTCGGCTTCTTTGCCGTAGTGCTCGTGCTGCGTAGCATCCCGGTCCGCGTCGGCCTCGTCTATTTCCTGCTCGGTGCTGCCGCTTGGGTCGGCCTGCTCAAAGCCGGAGTCGAGCCCCTGGTCGTCGGTCTCGTGATGGGTGCGCTCGTCTGGGCGCGTCCGGCCCAGCGGTCGAGCCTCGAGCTTGCGACCGAGCGATTCCGGGAGTTCCGCGAGCAGCCGACCGCGGATCTGGCGCGCGTGGCCGGCGCGGAGCTGCGGATGGCGACGTCGCCGAACGAACGGTTGCAGCGGCTCTTCCATCCTTGGACGAGCTACGTGATCGTGCCGCTCTTCGCGCTCGCAAACGCCGGCATCGCCATCGACGGGGGCATGCTCGCCCGGGCATTCCGCTCGCCGATCACGCTCGGGATCCTCGCCGCCTACGTCATCGGCAAACCCGTGGGGATCTTCTCGTCCACCTGGCTTGCCGCGCGGCTGAGCGGGGGACGCCTGCTCCCTCCGGTCGGATGGGCGGCGGTCGCGGGCGGCGGCACCATCGCCGGGGTCGGCTTCACCGTCTCGCTACTGGTCGCAACCCTTGCGTTCGACGGGCCCCAGCTCGAGGAGGCGAAGGTGGGCATCTTGAGCGCCGCGCTCGTCGCGGCCGCGATCACGTGGCTCGTCTTCCGCGCGACTGCACTGCTGCCTCGGCGCGCACGGATTCGGGCGCTGCTCGGGACCGCAGAGCCGCTGGTCGACCTCTACATCGACGTCGATCCGGAGCGTGATCACATCCGTGGCCCGCTCGAGGCGCCCGTCACACTCGTCGAGTACGGCGACTTCGAGTGTCCGTACTGCGGGCGGGCGGAGTCCGTCGTCCGCGAGCTGCTGCGCGATTTCGCCGACGTGCGCTACGTCTGGCGGCACCTGCCGCTCAGCGACGTTCACACTCACGCGCAGCTCGCCGCCGAAGCGTCGGAGGCCGCAGCCCAGCAGGGTGCGTTCTGGGAGATGTACGACCTCTTGCTCGCCCATCAGGACGCCCTCGACCTCGACGACCTGATCGGCTATGCGGCCGAGCTCCAGCTCGACGGCGAGCGCTTTGCGAACGACCTCAGTGCCCGCGTCGGCGCGGAACGCGTTGCGGACGACGTCGACAGCGCCGACCTCAGCGGTGTCTCCGGCACGCCGACGTTCTTCGTCAACGGCCGGCGGCACTACGGCGAGTACAGCATCGAGACGCTGTCGGCAGCGGTCCGCGCGGCGGGCGCGCGGGCCGTGCTCGCCGAGGCGTGACTAACGCGCTTCTTCTTCAGCCGTGCGTTCGGCGGTCGGGACCGCTTCCAGGCGCTCGTCCGGGATCGGCGTGCCGCTTTCGACCGAGAGGCCGTAGGTCCCCGCCGCCAGGCGGGCCTCGGCGCGCTCCACCGCCGCAAGCTCCTCGCGCAAGTCGTCTGAAAGTCCCTCGTCGAACTCGTCCTGGTAGAGGTCGGCCGCAAGATTCACCGGGTCGTCTTCGTCCGTTTCCTCGCCCGTGTCCTCATGGCCTCGGCGGCTGAGCGCTCGCTCGATTCGTCGGCGCTCCGCAGTCAGCAGCTCACGGGCTCGCTCCGGATCCACGCGTCGATCCTAGAGCGCGACGACCCTGCGCGCTGCGATCATCGTGTGGGTGGACGGCGTGCGCATCGACAAGTGGCTCTGGGCCGCGCGCTTCTTCAAGACGCGGAGCCTCGCGGCGACGGCAGTGCTCGGCGGCCGCGTGCACGTGAACGGCGAGCGGGTGAAGCCGTCGAAGGTCGTCCACACGGACGACGTCCTCGAGATCACGAAAGGCCCGGAACGCCGGACGGTCGCTGTCAGGCGGCTGGCCGACCGCCGCGGCTCGGCGACCGTTGCACAAACGCTCTACGCGGAGACGGGCGAGTCGCGCGCGGCCCGCGAGCAGCAAGCGCTCGAGCGCCGCTTCGCGCGTGCGCTCGGCTCGGACCTCGGCCCACGCCCGACCAAGCAGGCGCGGCGCCGGCTCGACGCGCTGCGGCGCAACCGGCGCGGCTGAGAGCTCAGGCCGCCGGGCGCCAGAAGTGACGGAAGCCGTCGGGCGGCGGACCGGCGGGCGCGCGGGAGTTGACACGGCTCGTGATCCGGTCGCGCAGTCCGTTCAGCAGGTCATTCGCCTGCGCCTGCGTCAGCCGGCCGGCCGCGACGGCAGCATCGACGTGCTGCTTGGCTTCCGCGACGAGCGCGCCGACGAGGCCCTGCGCGGACTTGCCGTGCGCCTGTGCGACCTGCGCGAGCGTCTTGCCGCCTTCCAGCTCGCTGCGGAGCTCGGCCCTGGTGACGCCGAGGTAGCTCGCGGTGGCGTTAAGGGCGCGAAGGCCGAAGTGGCCGAAGTGGCCGAAGCCGCGATGCGGCCCGAGGAACAACGGAGCCTCGCCGGAGTTGATGCGCTGCTTGAGCGCGTCGCCTTGGGCCTTCGTGATCCGGCCCGCCGCGACCGCAGCATCGATGCGATCGCCGAGCGCCTTCTCGAGTGCGTCGCTCAGCTTGCTGGGCGAAACACCGAGCTGCTGCGCCGCGTCGTTGATGATTGCCTGGTTCTCCTCCGAGGGAGAAGAGCCGGACGCGGCGATCGCAACGCCGCCGCCGGCCGCGGCGAGCGCCGCCGCCGCTGCGATCAGGAGCTTGTGGTTTCGTTTCATGCGTCTGAGCGTCGCAGCGCGCTCTAAGAAGCCGCTAAGAAGAACCTAAGAGTTGTTCGACGCGCCGTTCAGGCGCAGGACGACGCGCGTGCCGCCGCCCTCTGCGTGCTCGGCGACGACGCTGCCACCGTGCGCGCGCGCCACCTGTCGCACGATGGCGAGCCCGAGACCGGAGCCAGGCAGCCCGCGCGCCGCGCGCGCCCGGTAGAAGCGGTCGAAGACGTACGGCAGGTCTTCGTCGTCGATTCCGGGCCCGTGATCCCGAACCGTGACGGCCCCGTTGTCCACGCCCACCTCGACGTTCTCGCCCGGCCGACTCCACTTCGCCGCGTTGTCGAGCAGGTTTGCGACGGCGCGCTCGATCGTCGACGGAACTCCGTGCACCGTCGACTCGTGCAGATCGGTGATGAATGTCACCTTCGGCTGGTTGCGGCGCGCGCGCTCGACTGCATCGGCCGCGAGCAGATCGAGTCGCACCTCCTCGGGCTCCGCCACGTGCTGCTCGCCGCGCGCGAGGTCGATCAGCTCGGCGATCAGCGTCGTCATTTCGCCCAGCTGCTCGACCACGTCGTTCAGGAGCCGCTCGCGCTCGCCCGGTGGAAGCGTCCGGTCGCTGGCGAGGACTTCAATGTTCGTGCGCAAGCTGGTCAGCGGCGTGCGCAGCTCGTGCGACGCGTCCGCGACGAGCTGGCGCTGCGCGCGGGTGGACTCCTCGAGCGCTTCGAGCATGGCGTTGAAGCTCGCCGCGAGGCGTGCGAGCTCGTCGTGGCCGCCCGCGTCGATGCGCTGGGAGAGGTCGCCGGTATGGGTGACGGTTTCCGCCGTCGCAGTCAGCCGCCGGACCGGCGCGAGTGCCGCGCGCGCGACAAGCAGGCCCAGCGCGGCGGCGATCGCGATCCCGGCGAGGGCGATGAGGATGAGCCAGGTCTCGATCCGACTCAGCGAGTGATCGACCTCGTTCAACGGGCGCACGACTTGCACGGCGACGCCGCCGACGGGGAAGGTGATCATCCGCACGTGGATGCCCGAGACGTGCGCGTCGCGAAGGAACGTGCTCGACTGGCCGCGGGCAACGTCGATGTCCCGATCGTCGACGGGAAGCGGTGTCGTCCTACTCCCGATCGCTATCACCTGGCCGTTCGGCTTGACGACCTGGGGATAGCCCGGTGCGCCGCCCAGCTGTGCGGTGAGATGGAAGAGCCCCCGCAGAATGTCGTCGGGAGGCGTGTGCTGAATGTCGACGGCGCTGTGTCGCAGGCTGTCGTCGATCGGCGCGCGCAGCTGATCCTTGACGATGAAGTAGACGGCGAAGGACGCGGCGACGATCGCGAGCGCCACCGCGGCTGCGGCGACGAGCGCCAGCCGTGCGCGGAAGCTCATTGCTCGCGCAGCGCGTAGCCGACGCCGCGAACCGTGTGGATGAGCCGCGGTTCGCCCGCTGCTTCGGTCTTGCGCCGCAGATAGCCGATGTAGACGTCGAGCGAGTTCGATGCGAAGCCGAAGTCGTACCCCCACACGCGCTCGAAGATAATCGAGCGCGTCAGCACCTGGCGCGGGTTGCGGAGGAAGAGCTCGAGCAGCGCGAACTCCGTGCGCGTCAGCTCGATCGGCCGGTCGCCGCGGCGAACCTCGCGTGTCCCGAGATCGAGCGTGATGTCCGCAAAGGAGAGCACCTCGCCGCCGTCACCGTCGGCGGCGCGCCGGAGCAACGCCCGGACCCGGGCGAGCAGCTCCTCGAGCGCGAACGGCTTCGTCACGTAGTCGTCAGCGCCGGCGTCGAGGCCGGCAACGCGGTTCTCGACCTCGTCGCGCGCGGTCAGCATCAGAACCGGAACGTGGTTCCCCGTCGCCCGGAGCCGCCGGCACACCTCGAGCCCGTCGAGCCCTGGCATCAGCACGTCGAGGATGACCGCATCGGGCTGCGGCTCGTCGCGCCCGAGCGTCATGAGCGCCTCCGTGCCGTCGTCTGCGAGCTCGATCTCGTAGCCCTCCAGCTCGAGGGCCCGCCGGAGCGACTCGCGCACGGCACGTTCGTCGTCGACCACCAGGATCTTCACGGCACCATTGTGGCCGGAAAAACTGAACGTCGGCTAAGAAGCCCTCAGGGCTTGGAGACTGCGAGCTGGAACGATCCGCGGCCCTTCAGCTCGGTCACGCGCACGCGATAGGTTCGCGCACCGCAGACGGTCGTCGAGCGCGAGAGCGTGCCACTACCCGTCACGTGCGCGACGCGCGTCGAGGACGCGAACAGGTCCACGGACACGCGCAAGCCTGCCGAAGTTCTCAGAGTCAGCTTCAGCGTCCCGTCCAGCGGAGTCGCGACCGTGTACGAGCGCGTCCTCGACACGCGCGTCACCGCGCCGACCCGCGTCGTCGCGGTGTCGCTCTCCCACGGCGACGTGACGTCGAGCTGCGCCGCCGCAAGCGCGGCGTCCGTTGGATAGAGCGCCTGCGAGACGATCTCCCACGGGCTGTCCGGCAGCCCGAGCCGACGCTGGTTGAGGAGGCGGTAGGTCTCGGCCCAGCCCTCCCCGGGATTCTGCTCGTAGCGCACCGGATCCTCGGCCCCCGGAGAGAGACGGCCCTGCTTCGTCGCGGCGCAGACCTGCATCGAGGAGTCCCAGCGCTTCGGGCCCCAATCGACGGCGTCCCACGGCGCGTTGTTCCGGTTCGCAGCGACGTGATGCCCGTACTCGTGCGTGATCACCGCTTCGGCGGAGAGCGAAGAGCTCGGGTCTTCGCCCGGCGCGTACAGCAGAGCGCCGCGCGCGCTGTAGCACGCGAGCGCGTCCTGCCCGCAGACACGCGAGATCTCGCTCGGCGTCGACAGCATCACGGTCACCTTGGAGAGCTCCGAGCCGTGCACGAGCGAGGCGAGGAAGTCGGCCCAGCGCTGCCCGAGCGCCGAATCCACCGGATAGGCGTTCGAGGCGTAGACCGTTACGTTCTCGCCGGTCGACGCACGGTAAACGCCGCCCCAGTAGCCGGTCGGGGCAAGCGCGAGCGCCTGCGTCTTCGGCGCGATCAAGCTGTCGGGGATGGGGCCATCCGCGCGGGCGATCTCGTCCAGCTGCGGCGACTCCAGCCGGCGCGCAGGGGAAGACTGTGCAGCCGCCGCTGCCATCAGGGCGGTGACGACAGCAGCGGCGCACAGCGTCAGCCAACGGGCGGAGGGGGAACGTCCCGCCCGAGCAGGGCAACGCGGGTGGAGGGTCGCTTGGGGTTCCAGACGCCGCGAAGCCACTCGCGGAGGCTGCCACTCCGCCCTAAGACGGCAGTAAGACACTCGTAAGAAGTTTATGAGGCACGGTCTTAACGAGTTCTTACCTGCGTCTCAGAAGCGTCTTAGTCCCGGTTGGTTCCATGGGGCCATGCAAATACGTCGCTCTTCCCTCCTCACCCTCACAGCGGCGGTCGCCGCCGGCGCCCTGATCGGCGCCGGCGGCGGCGTTGGAACGTACGCCGCACTCTCCGGCAACAGCAAGACCGTCGTCCGGCAGGTCAACGTCGGCGACTCACAGCCGGCCGCCAGCACGAGCGGCCTGTCCGTCAACTCCATCTACAAGCGCACGAATCGCGGCGTCGTCGAGGTGAAGGTCAACTCGCAGGCGTCCGATCCGCTCGGCGGAACGCAGTCGCAGTCGGCCGAAGGATCCGGCTTCGTCTACGACACGAACGGGCACGTGATCACCAACCAGCACGTCGTCGACAACGCGACCTCCGTGCGCGTCACATTCTGGAACGGCCAGACGTACGGGGCGACGGTCGTCGGCAGCGATCCGTCCACCGATCTCGCCGTGCTCAAGGTCGACGCGCCTTCTTCCGTCCTGTATCCGCTCACGCTCGGCGATTCGAGCAAGGTGCAGGTCGGCGACATGGTCGTCGCGATCGGTGCGCCGTTCGGCCTCGCCGAGACGGTCACCGCCGGCATCGTGAGCGCGCTGCACCGGGAGATGACCTCGCCGAATCAGTTCGCGATCGACGACTCCATCCAGACCGATGCGGCGATCAACCACGGCAACTCCGGGGGCCCGCTGCTCGACGCGCAGGCGCACGTGATCGGCGTCAACGCGCAGATCGAGAGCGACTCGGGCGGCAGCGACGGCGTCGGCTTCGCGATCCCGGCGAACACGATCAGGTCGATCGCCTCGCAGCTGATCTCGAACGGCAAGGCGCAGCACGCGTTCCTCGGCGTCGAGCTCGGCTCGAACAACGCCAGCGCACGCGTCGCGTCCGTTCGCTCCGGGACGCCGGCCGCGAAGGCGGGGCTGCGCACCGGCGACGTGATCGTCTCGCTCGGCGGCACGAAGATCTCGTCCGCGGACGACCTGCGGTCGGCGATCAGCTCACGCAAGCCGGGCGACCGCGTCTCCGTCACGTACGTGCGGAACGGGAAGCGTCACACGGTGACGCTGACGCTCGGCAGCCGTCCCTCGTAGTTTCGCCGGCCAGGGCCACAGGCATCTAGGCGATGTGCGCGTCGTGGTCACGGGAGCCAGCGGGAACGTCGGCACGAGCCTCCTCGGGGCTTTCGCCGGCGATTCCGCGATCGACTCGGCCGTCGGCATCTCTCGCCGACGGCCGCAGCTCGACTTCCCGAAGACGGAGTGGGCGACCGCCGACGTCGCCGAGTCGGACCTCGTCGGGCTGTTCCGCGGGGCCGACGCAGTCGTCCACCTCGCCTGGCTGATCCAGCCTTCGCGGGACCGCAACCTCCTCTGGCGCGTGAATGTCGAGGGCTCGGCGCGCGTCTTTCGCGCCGTGGCCGAGGCGCGCGTGCCGGCGCTCGTGCACGCCTCGTCCATCGGCGCCTACTCGGTAGGGCCGAAGGACCAGGCGGTCGACGAGAGCTGGCCGACGAACGGCGTCCGCACATGCGACTACTCGCAGCACAAGGTCGAAGTCGAGCGGCGGCTCGACCGCTTCGAGCGCGAGCATCCCGAGGTTCGCGTCGTGCGGCTGCGGCCGGCGCTGATCTTCAAGCGCGAGTCGGCGGCGGAGCAGCGCCGGCTGTTCGCCGGGCCGTTCGTGCCGGCATCGCTCTTGCGGCCGGGCCTGATCCCGTTCGTGCCGGAGATTCCCGGATTGTCCTTCCAGGCCTTGCACTCCCGCGACGCGGGCGAGGCGTACAGGCTCGCGGTCGTGAGTGACGTGCGCGGAGCATTCAACGTCGCGGCGCCGCCAGTGCTGGACATGACGTCGATCGCACGGCAACTGCGTGCGAAGACCTTCCGAGTCTCGGCGCGCGCCGGGCGCGCGGTCGCCTCGCTCGCGTATCGCGCGCGCCTGACACCCCTGCAGCCGGGTTGGCTCGACATGGGCCTCGCTGCACCGCTCCTCGATACGACCCGCGCGCGCGAAGAGCTCGGGTGGACGCCGGCGCACAGCGGCGAGGAAGCCGTCGCCGAGCTGCTCGCCGGGCTCCGAGAGGGCGCAGGCCTCGAGACGCCGCCGCTGTCGCCGGACACAGGCGGGAAGGAAGGCACCTCGAACCTCGTGCGCTTGTAGCCGGCCGTCTGGCGCGTCGGCGACTGTAGTTTCAGGCGCGTGACGTCCCTTCGGCGGTTCACGTACCCACTTCGGCTCGCCTGGTCGCGCCTGGCCCGGCGGGGCGAGCGCGTGCTGCTCGTGCTGTTCGGCATCGCCGCCGGCGCGGCCCTCCTCGCCGCAGTGCTCGGCGGCAGCCTCGTCGCACAGGACCGCAGCGTCGAGCGCGCAACCGCGCGCGTGCCCGCGGAGGACCGCACCGTCCGTCTGGTCTGGGGCGGGATCGCGAGCGGGCCCGGGACCGACGTCCACCGGCTCGACGAACGATCTCGCCGCGCGCTGGCGCCGCTCGTCCGGTCACCGACGCGCGCGATGCTCTTCCGGACGTCACAGGCGAACGGCCACCTGTTCGACCTCGGCGCGATCGACCGGCTCGCCCGCTACGTCCACCTGCAGTCGGGTCGCCTTCCCCGCCCCTGCACGCCCGCACGCTGCGAGGTTCTCCGGCTGGGTGGCTCCGGACCCGTCCCGAAGGTCAAGGGTCTGACCCTTGCCTTTGTCGGCACGGCCACTTTGGACTCGCCGCTGCCCTTCGGGAACCTGATCACGCGGGAGACGTACGCGTCGGTGCTCAGCTCCGCGCTGCTCTACCACACTGCACCGACTCCGCCGCTGTTCCTCGCCGATGGCGTCGACGGCCTCGCGCACATCCCCGCGTTCGTCCCGACCTTCCGCAGCTACACGTGGGCGGCGCCGTTGCGTCCCGGCTCGATCCATCCGTGGACGATCGACAGCTTCGCGCGCAAAGTGACGCAGACACGCTCCGCCCTGCAGGCGAAATCGCTGCGCTTCGACCTGACCGCACCGATTGCTCAGCTGCGCACCGCGGACGAAGCCGGCAAGGTCGCAGGGCGCCGCCTGCTGCTCATCGGCGGCGAAGCCGCGGCGCTGCTGCTCGCATTCGCCGTGCTCGCGGCAACGGGTCTGCGGCGCGACACGGAGGCACAATGGCGGCGACTGACGTGGTTCGGTGCGCGCCGCTGGCAGCTCGTCGTCGGCTCGGTCGCGGAAACGGGCGTCGTCGCGCTCGCCGGGGCGCTCGCCGGCTGGGCGGTCGGCGCCGCGGTCGGGGCGCTCGTCGCGCATCTCGCAGGCGTGCCCGCCGGCGCTGTCCTCGCCCACTCCGTCGCGTCGTGGCGAGGCGTCTGGCTCGCCGCGACGATCGCAGTCGCCGCCACGCTCGTCGTCTTGCTCTCGCTCCGCGCAGGCGCAGGCCGTGTCGTGGATGTCGCCGCCCTCGGCGCGCTCGTCGCCGTCGTGCTCGCGCTCGCCCGCGGTGCTGCGAACACATCGTCGCTGGCGAGCGAGCGCGGGACGGGTGCCGTACTTCTGCTGCTGCCGGCACTGATCGCCTTCGTCGCCGCGGTCGTCTGGGCGCGCATCCTCACGCCCGCGCTGCGTGCGCTCGACCGTCGCGGGCGCAACGCCCCGGTGCCCGTCCGGCTCGCAGCGCTCTCGCTGGCACGGAATCCGGGACGCGCCGCCGTCGCCGTCGCGTTCCTCGTCGTCAGCCTCGGGCTCGCCCTGTTCGCGGAGACGTACCGCTCCACGCTCGCACGCGGCGAGACCGACCAGGCCGCATTCGCGGTTCCCGCCGACTTCGTCGTGCGCGAGGACCTGACGAAGCTGGTGCCGGTCCTGCAGGCCGCGCCTCTGCAGCGCTTCGAGCGGCTCGGACACGCGACGCCGGTGCTCCGCCTGTCCGGCAACGTGCCGCGGCTCGAAGGCTCCCCGGGCCTGACGGTCCTCGGAATCCCGGCGCAGGACATCAAGCAGATCCGCTGGCGGAACGACTACTCGCCGCTCTCACGCACGGAGATCGCGCAGCGGCTGCAACCGTCGGGCAGCGTCGCACTGCAGGGCGTGCGGCTGCCCCGGGACGCGCGGCGGCTCGTGCTGCCCTTCCATGCGCGAGGAGACGAGCTCGCGGTGCGTGCCGTCGTGATCACGCCGGGCGGCGGCGCGCAAGGCATCAGGTTGGGGACGACCGCCTCGAAGCAACTCGCCGCGCCGATCCCTCGGGCCCTGCGCGGCGGCCTGCTCGTCTCCTTCCTCTTCGACCTGACGAACACTGGACTGCACGGCGTCCCGAACGGCGGCATCAACGCGGCCGCCCTCGCACAAGGGACGCTGCACGTCGGACGCCCGCGCGTCGACGGACAGACGCTGCCGCTCGACTTCGCGCGCTGGGAGGGCAGCGGCGGCATCACTCCGGCGAGCGGCGGGACGCTGCGCTATCTCGTCACCGGGAACGACGTCGCGCGCTTCCGCGCGCACCAGCCCACCGACGACCATCCGATCCCGATCGTGGCTTCGCCCACGCTCGCCGCCGCGGCCGGACCCGGCGGTGTCTTGCCGATCACCGCAGCGGCCGGGACGATCGTCGGCCGGATCGTCGGGACGGTGAAGCGAATCCCGACCGTCGACGAGGATGTGGTGATCGCCGACGGCCCGACCGTCGCGACGGCGCTCAGTGCGACGGCACCCGGGAGCGGCAACGCGAGCGAAGTCTGGCTCGACGCGCCGGCCGGGCACGAGCAGGCCGTCGCCGCCGCGCTGCGGCAGGCGCCGTTCGACGCGCTGGAGGTGAGCGCACACGATGCGTTGCTGGCCGACCTGCGCTCGGAACCGCTCGCGCGCGGCACGCTCCTCACGCTCGCGGCGGCGGCGCTCGCCGCGCTCGGGCTCGCGCTCGTCGGGCTCCTGCTCGTCGTCGTCTCCGATCTGCGTGACGAGCGCGGCGAGCTGTTCGATCTCGAAGCGCAGGGCGCTTCGCCGGACCTGCTCCGCCGCCACCTCCGCCTGCGGA
>VAXO01000086.1 GCA_005888435.1 Actinomycetota bacterium
AACGGCCTCTCGTCCACAGCAGGCGCGCTGAACATCATCGTCACGAGCTTCAAGCTGCGTGCGCCCGGCATGTCGTTCAACCGAATGCCGCTGTTCGTGTTCGCGATGCTCGCGGTGTCGTTCTCGCTGATCTTCGCGCTGCCGCCGCTCACGACCGATCTCGTCTTTCTCGAGCTGCAGCGCAAGCTCGGCTTCCACTTCTTCGACGCGGTCGGCGGAGGCGATGCGCTGTTATGGCAGCACCTCTTCTGGCTGTTCGGACATCCCGAGGTCTACATCATCATCCTGCCCGCGATGGGGATCGCGACGTCGATCATCCCGACCTTCGCGCGGCGGAAGATGGTCGCGTTCCCGCTCGTCGCGCTGGCCGAGCTGCTCGTCGCGTTCATCGGCTTCGGCGTGTGGGGGCACCACATGTTCGCGACGGGCCTGTCGGCGGGCTCGCTCGTGTTCTTCGCGGCCGCCTCGATGATGGTGGTGATCCCGAGCACGATCCAGATCTACGCCTGGCTCTTCACGGTGAACCTGGGCAAGCCGCAGTTCCGCGCGCCGCTCCTGTTCATCGGCGGCTTCATCGCCCTCTTCGTGATCGGCGGCCTCTCGGGGATCATGTTCGCCGCGATCCCCTTCGACCAGGCGACGACCGACACGTACTTCGTGGTCGCGCATTTCCACTTCATCATCTTCGGCGCGGCGGTCTTCCCGATCCTCGGCGGGATGTACTACTGGTTTCCGAAGGTCACGGGCCGCATGTATCACGAGCGCTGGGCGCAGGCCTCGTTCTGGGTCACGTTCCTGGGGACGATGCTGACGTTCTTCCCGATGCACATCGTCGGGCTGATGGGGATGACCCGGCGCGTCTACACGTACCACGCGGGCTTCGGCTGGGACGCCTACAACCTGTCGGAGACGATCGGCGCGTTCATCCTCACGGCCGGGCTGCTGATGATCTTCTCGAACCTGGCGTGGAGCCGCTTCCGCGGCCCGCCGTCAGGGCCAGATCCGTTCCAGGGCGGAACGCTCGAGTGGATGACGTCCTCACCGCCGCCGCCCTACAACTTCGCCGTCATCCCGACCGTGACGAGCCCGTACCCCAACTGGGATCGCGTCGGCGGCGGGCTCGCGCTCGACCACGGTCACGAGACGAGCGCCTCGACCGTCCGCGACGGGCGGCTCGACGACGTTTTGCACATGCCCACCGAGTCCGGGTGGCCGATCGTGCTCGCGTTCGTCGTCACCTTGCTGTTCGTCATGCTGCTGACGTCCCACTACGTCGTCGCGGGCATCTTCGCGATCGTCGCCGCGCTCGTGCTCGTCGCGTGGCACGTCCACGAGCCGGAGGAGCGGTGACGTCGATCCCGTACAACCCACGTGTCGCCAAGCCGAACGGCTGGTGGGGAATGGCCATCTTCATCGCGACCGAGGCGACGCTCTTCGGCACGCTGATCGGGAGCTACTACGACCTCCGCTTCCGGACGCGGCCGTGGCCGCCCGCGGGTGTCCCCGATCCGAAGGTGCTCGTGCCGCTGATTCTCCTCGGCGTGCTCGTCGCGACCAGCATCCCGGTGCAGCTCGCATCCGTCTGGGCGCGCGCACGACGGGCGCGCGCGGCGCAGCTCGCGCTGCTGGTGGCGCTGACGATGCAGACGGTCTATCTCGTCCTGCAGATTCACCTGTACGTCGACGACCTGCACAAGTTCACGCCGCAGGACAACGCGTACGGTTCCATCTACTTCACGATGGTCGGCGCACACCATGCGCACGTGCTCGTCGGGATCCTGCTGGAGGCGTGGCTCGTGCTGCGACTGTTCGGCGGCGTCACGCGCTACCGCGCGGTCGGGGTGCAGGCGACGGCCTTCTACTGGCATGCCGTGAACTTGCTGGCGGTCGCGATCACCATCGTCCAGCTCTCGCCGTCGCTATGAGACGCGAGCTCCTCCAGTGGTACGGGCTCTTCGGCGCGGCGCTTGCCTGGACCGGCCAGCACGTGGTCGGGTTCGGCGTGGCGACTGCGGACTGCGCGAACGCCTCGCGGCACTGGGGCCTCGACGTCACCGTCTGGATGATCGTCTTCACGGCGCTCGGGCTCGCGTGCGCCGGCCTGGCGGAGGTGGCCGCGATCTCGATCCTGCTCGAGACGAGAGCGGTCGAGTACGACGGCGCGCCGCCGGACGGGCGCCGGCACTTCTTCGCCTACGGCGCCGCACTGGGAAACCTGCTGTTCATCATGGCGATCGTGCTCAACGCGGTCGGCACGCTCGCGAGCGTGGGGTGCAGGCCGGCGTGAAGTGGTTTGTCGTCCTCGTGGCAGCGCTTGCGTTCGTCCCGTCCGCCGCCGGCGCCGGCTCCGATTTGTACGGCGCGAACTGCATCTCGTGCCACGGGCCGCAGGGTCGCGGGATTGCGGAGCGAGGCCCCTCGCTGCGCGGTGTGGGCGCGCGCGCCGCGGACTTCTACCTGCGCACGGGCTACATGCCGCTCGGCAATCCGCACGACGTACCGCATCGCAGCCGCGTCCGGTTCTCGAAGAGCGCGCTCGCCCAGCTGGTGGCGTACGTCGCGTCGTTCGGCGGCGGCCCGCGCATTCCCCGCCCCGAGGCGGCGAACGGCAACCTCGCCGATGGGCAGGAGCGCTTCACCGAGCACTGCGCGGGGTGCCACCAGATCGGCGCCGAAGGCGGCTACCTCACGAACGCGGTCGCGCCACCGCTCGACAAGGCGTCGGCGGTCGAGATCGCTGAGGCGGTGCGGACCGGCCCGTACCTGATGCCGCACTTCTCCGAGAAGCAGATCAGCGATGGCCAGTTGAACTCGATCATCCGCTACGTCCAGTACGCGAAGCATCCCGACGACCGCGGCGGCTGGTCGCTCGGCCACGTCGGGCCGGTGCCGGAGGGGCTCGTCACGTGGTTCATCGCCATCGTCCTGCTCATCGGGACCTGCGCCGTGATCGGACAGCGGATCCGCTCGTGAAGCGCTGGTTGATAGCGCTCCTCGTGCTGCTGCTCGGCCGTCGCCGGCGCAGGCCGCTGCTCGACGAGGGCGAGCGGGTCGTCCCGCCGGGGGCGCCGGACCGCGGTGCCGAGAGTCTGGTTCTCTTGTTGTTCGGCGCCGCGGCGGTGTGTGGCGTCGCGTTCCCGGTGATCTACGCGTGGGACGCGATCCCGAACCAGACGCAGTTTCTCGGGCTCGCGCTCGGGCTTGCGCTGGCGTTCATCTCCGCGGCGTGCATCGTGATCGGGAAGCGGCTGGTCGTGACCGAGGAGCTCGAGGAGGAGTATTCCGGTACCCATCCAGACGACGAAGAGGCGCTCGACCAGCTCGTCGAGGAGAGCGGGAGCCGCTTCACGCGCAAGCGGCTGCTCGCGCTGGCGGGGGCGGGAGCGGGAACCGCTCTGGGAGCGGCGCTCCTGACGCCGGCGGCGTCGCTCGGCCCTGTGTTCGACGTCTCTTCGCTCTACCGCACGCCGTGGCGGCGCGGGACCCGGCTCGTCGACGAAGCGGGCCGCGCCTTCCTCGTCGACGACATCGAGGAGGGCACGTTCTACACCGCGTATCCGGAGCACGCCGACCGCGAGCAGATGGGCGCGCCGCTCGTCGTCGTGCGGCTCGAGCCGGCCGAGCTGCAGCTGCCGGACGACCGGCGCGGCTGGGCTCCCGAGGGGATCCTCGCCTACTCCAAGATCTGCACACACGCCGGCTGCGCGATCGCGCTCTACCGCAAGCCGACGTTCCCGGCGGTCGAGCCGAAGCCGGCGCTCGTGTGCCCGTGCCACTACTCGACGTTCAACGTCGCGACCGGCGGCCAGGTGATCTTCGGGCCTGCGGGGCGGCCGCTGCCGCAGCTGCCTCTGGAGATCGCCGGTGGGGGCGAGCTGCGCGCGGCCGGGAACTTCTCCGGCCCGGTCGGCCCGTCATGGTGGGGCGTTCGCCGCCACGGAGCGCGGCCGTGATCCGCGGCATCGTGCGGTACCTGGACGAGCGGAGTGGCGGCGCGCCGTTCTTCCGGAAGGCGCTGCGCTACGTGTTCCCGGACCACTGGTCGTTCCTGCTCGGCGAGGTGGCGCTGTACTCCTTCGTCGTCCTCGTCGGGACGGGCATCTACCTGACGCTCTTCTTCAAGCCGAGCCTTGCGCCGGTGCACTACCACGGCGCCTACCTGCCGCTGCGTGGGCGCGAGATGAGCGAGGCGTATCAGTCCACGGTCGACATCTCGCTGAGGGTCAAGGCGGGATTGCTGATCCGCCAGACGCACCACTGGGCGGCGAACGTGTTCGTCGCTGCGATTGTCGTCCACCTGCTGCGGATCTTCTTCACCGGCGCGTTCCGCAAGCCGCGCGACCTGACGTACTACATCGGCCTGCTGATGTTGACGTTGGCGCTGCTCGAGGGGTATGCCGGTTACTCGATCGTCGACGATCTGCTGTCGGGGATGGGCCTCGCGATCGGTTACTCGGTGCTGATGTCGATCCCGTTCGTCGGCGCGAACCTCGCGCAGCTCGTGTGGGACGGGCCGTACCCGGGCGGGCAGGATTTCGAATCGCGCCTCTACATCGTGCACGTATTGATCCTCCCTGTGGTGATCGGAGGGCTGATCGTGTTGCACCTGACGCTCGTAGCGGCGCGTCACCACACGCAGTTCCTCGGGCCGCGCGCGACGGAGAAGAAGGTCGTCGGCATGCCGACGTTTCCCGCGTACGCGCCGCGGTCGTTGGGGCTTGCGTTTGCGGTGGCGTCGGTGCTGTTCCTGATGGGCGGGCTGATCCAGATCAACCCGATCTGGCAGTGGGGGCCGTACCACATCTCGCAGGCGACGAACGGCGCGCAGCCGGACTGGTACCTCGGTTGGTTGATCGGCGCGTTACGGCTGATCCCGAGCTTCGACGTGACGATCGGGAACTACACGTTGGTGCCGAATGCCTTCTGGGGCGGCGCCGGGTTCCCGCTCTTCGTGTTTCTCGTGTTGTTCCTGTGGCCGTCGCTCGAGCGGCGCGTC
>VAXO01000068.1 GCA_005888435.1 Actinomycetota bacterium
TGTCGACGAGGAAGCCACCGAGCAGCGGCCCCGCAACCGAGGCGACCGCGAACACCGAGCCGATCAGGCCCATGTACCGGCCCCGCTCGCGTGGCGGGACGATGTCGGCGATGATCGCCTGCGCGCTGACCATCAGGCCGCCCGCGCCGATGCCCTGTAGCGCGCGGAACCCGATCAGCTCGGTCATCGACTGTGAGAGCCCGGCGAGCATCGAGCCGGCAAGGAAGATCAGGATCGCGACGAGAAAGACCGGCTTGCGGCCCAGCATGTCGCCGAGCTTTCCGTAGAGCGGCGTCGAGACGGTCGACGCGAGCAGGTACGACGTCACGACCCAGGAGAGGTGGTTGAGGCCGCCGAGGTCGCCGACGATGGTCGGCAGGGCGGTCGACACGATCGTCTGGTCGAGCGCGGCGAGGAACATGCCGAGCATGAGCGCGGCGAACACCGTCCACAGCGCGCGTCCTTCGAGGCGCTCGCTCATCGATGCAGGCGCCCCAACGCCCGGGTCAGTTGCGCGCGTGTGAGCGGCGCCGCGGGCAGCGGTGTCGCGGCCGCCGGGCGCAAGCCGTCGAGGAGCAGCGCGAGGTAGCGGCGCCAGTAGTTCGGCGCGACGTCGTGCGTCAGCTCGATCACGCGGTTCGCCGTCCAGAAGATCAGCGGCAGATCGTCGGGCGTGAAGTCGGCGCGCAGCGTGCCCTGCTCGTGCGCGCGCTCGACGATCCGGGCAAGCAGGGGGCGCAGGCGCGCGCGCATCGCGTCGGCGCGCCGAGCGCCGTGCTCCCGCAGCGCGACGATGTCCTTGACGCCCCGGTTCTGCGCGTGCAGCTCGAGCAGGCGCTCGAAGAAGCCGGTGAGCCCGGCCCACGCGTCGGCGCTCTCGGCCGCTTCCTCAGCCAGACCGATGATTTCATCGAAGGCGTCCTCGAGGACCGCGTCGATCAGCTCGTCCTTCGTGGGGAAGTGCCGGTAGAGCGTCCCCATCCCGACGCCGGCATGGCGCGTGATCTCCTCGACGGAGACCTCCACACCGTTCTTGGCGAAGAGCTGACGCGCTGCGGCCACGAGCTTCGCTCGATTGCGCAGAGCATCGCTGCGAGTGGCGGCGGCGGTGGGCATCGCCCCACGGTAGCAGAAAACGGAGTGGTCACTCCGTTTACCGGATCTGGCCACCCTCGGGCTCTTGGTCCATAGTGTGAGCGGACGTTGCTGCGGCCTTCGTCCACTTTCGGCGATGACGAAACCGCAGCAGACCACGAGCCAGACGGTGCCGGCGAAGGGGCGCCGCCGCATCCTCATCGTCGACGACGACCCCGGGCTGCGCATGCTGCTGCGGACGACGCTCGGCCTCGACGAGTTCGTCGTCGAGGAGGCGTCGTCGGCCGAGGAGGCGGCGCACATCGCCCGCTTCTGGCTCCCGGCGGTCGTGATCCTCGACGTCGCACTGCCGGGGATGGACGGCTTTCGGTTCTGCCGCGAGCTGAAGCAGAGCGCGCGCTACGAGGCGCCGTTCGTGCTGCTGCTCACCGGCCACGAGGCCACGCGCGAGGAGATCGAGTACGCCGCGCCCGACGCGGTCCTGCGCAAGCCGTTCAGCCCCATCGAGCTGGTCGGCCTGCTCGACCATCTCGGCGAGCCGGGCACCGTGCCCGAGGCCGAGCCGGCGGCCGACGACGCCGAGCAGCTGCTCGTGTACGCGCGCGATCTCAGCGCGCTGCTCGCGATCGAACGGCGGCAGCGGCGGCTGTTGCAGCAGTCGTATCGCCAGACCGTGATCGCGCTCGCGGGAGCGCTCGAAGCCAAGGACCCGGTGACGGGGTTCCATGCGATCCGGGTGCAGCGGTACGCCACAGAGCTCGTGCAAGGCGTTGACCCGCGCCTCCTCGACGATCCGAGCCTGGAGTACGGCTTTCTCCTGCATGACTTCGGCAAGCTCGGGATCCCCGACGCTGTGCTCAAGAAGGAGGCGCCGCTCTCGGGCGCGGAGCGTCAGATCATGCAGCAGCACACGCTGCTCGGCGAAGCGATGCTCGCCGACGTCACCGTGCTCGACGGCGCCGGCCTGAGCGTCGTGCGCTCGCACCACGAGCGCTGGGACGGCGCCGGCTATCCCGACGGGCTCGCAGGCGAGCAGATCCCGATCGCCGCCCGCATCTTCGCCCTCGTCGACGCTATGGACGCCATGACGACCGACCGGCCGTACCGCCCGGCACGGCCGTGGGAAGAGGCGACCGACGAGATCCTCGCCGAGGCCGGCAAGCAGTTCGACCCGCGCATAGTCGCCGCGTTCGCGCAACGCGAGATGCGGATGCGCCGCATCTCCGAGGAACTCGCCGAGACGGCGGTCTAACCGACGTCGACGAGCTCGCGCTCGCCGCGCTCGACGCCTGCGGCGGCGTAAGCGTCGTCCTCGTCGAGCGTCTCGTGCTCGAGCAGCGCGTGCGCGAGCGAGTCGAGCTTGTCGCGATTTTCTCTCAGCAGGACGACGACCTCCTGGTGGGCCGCCTCGACGATTCTGCGCACCTCGTCGTCGACCAGCCTCTGCGTTTCCGGCGACACCTCCGCGACGCCGGGCAGCAGCGGCCCCGACCCGTCGCGCGGGATGACTGCGACCGGGCCGATCGCGTCGCTCATCCCCCACCTCCCGACCATCTGCCGGGCGATCTCGGTCAGTTGCTGGATGTCGGACTCGGCGCCGGTGCTTGTCTCCCCGAAGACGACCTCCTCCGCGGCGCGCCCACCGAGCGCGACCTTGATCTTGGCCTCGACCTCCGGCTCGCTGTAGTTGAAGCGGTCCGTCTCGGGCGCGGCGAACGTCACGCCGAGCGCGAGCCCGCGCGGGATGATCGAGACCTTTCGCACGCGATCGGCCCCCTCGGTGAGCATGCCGACGATGGCGTGCCCGCCCTCGTGGTACGCGGTCAGGCGGCGGTCCTTGTCGGTCATCATCACCTGCCGCTCGGCGCCGAGCACGATCCGCTCCAGCGCGTCCGTGAAGTCCGCCTCCGTGACGACGCGATGGTCACGGCGCGCCGCCAGCAGCGCAGCCTCGTTCACGAGATTGGCCAGGTCGGCGCCGACCATTCCCGGCGTTGTCGCCGCGATCCGGCCGAGGTCGACGTCGGGCCCGAGCGGGACGCCACGCGCGTGCACCTTCAAGATCGCCTCGCGGCCCTTGCGGTCCGGCGGCTGGACAGCGACGCGGCGGTCGAAGCGCCCCGGGCGGAGCAGCGCCGCATCGAGGACGTCGGGCCGGTTGGTCGCGGCGATCACGATCACGCTCGTCGCGGAGTCGAAGCCGTCCATTTCGGTGAGGATCTGGTTCAGCGTCTGCTCGCGCTCGTCGTTGCCGCCGCTGAACCCGGCGACGCCCGACGTGCGAGAGCGACCGATCGCGTCGAGCTCGTCGATGAAGATGATCGAAGGCGCAGCCTCCTTCGCCTCCTTGAAGAGGTCACGCACACGGGAAGCGCCGACACCAACGATCGCCTCGACGAACTCCGACGCGGCCAGCGAAAAGAACGGCGCGTTGGCCTCGCCCGCGACCGCGCGGGCGAGCAGCGTCTTGCCGGTTCCGGGCGCACCCGAGAGCAGGACGCCGTGCGGGATGCGCCCTCCCAGCCGGCGGTATTTCTCCGGGCTGCGCAGGAAGTCGACGACTTCGCTGAGCTCCTGCTTCGCCTCGTCGATGCCGGCGACATCGGCGAAGTTGACGCGATCGCCCGAGGGCTCGTAGCGGCGCGCCCGTGACCGCCCGAACGTGCCCAGCAGGTTCTGCGCACTGCCCGCCCGCCGCATCAGCCAGAAGAGCAGCAACACGAAGAGAATCGTCGGGCCGAAGCCGAGCAGCAGGCTCTGCCACCACGGTGCGGCGGTTTCGAGGGGCTGCGCGTTCACGACGACGCGCTTCCTCTGCAACAGCGCCGACAGCGTGTCCGTGTTCGCGAATGCCGGGACCTCGGTCTTGAAGCGCGTGGTCGGCTTCGACTTCCCGTAGCGCAGCTTCACCGTGAACGTCCCCTGGATCGCCGTGCCTTTCGACGTGATCTCCTTGACGTGCCCGGCGTTGACCTGGTTCACGAAGAAGGGGCTGTACGGAATGCGGACGCGCGAGGCCGGCTGCGTCGCGCGCGAGCCGAGGTAAAAGTTGACGGCGAAGAGGACGAGGGCGAAGAGGATCCAGCCGCGGCTGATCGGGAAGCGCGGCGGAGGCTTCCGCGGCGTCGAGCCTCGAGGGGTAGGCGGCGCCTTGCTGTCGGTGCGGCCGCGGCTCGCTTCCATATGTGCCAAGCCTACCCCTGCCCCTCTCACACGACGGCCGACGGCCGCGTTTGATCGTCCGTGCGCTCGCTCGGGGCGGCTCTGGTCACCGTCACGCTCTGGGCGTCGGCGTTCGTCGCCATCCGGTCCGCTTCGCGCCAGCTGTCGCCGGAAGCCCTTGCGCTCGGACGGCTCGCAATCGGGAGCGTCGCGCTCGGCCTGCTCGTCGTACCGCGGCGCGAGCCGCTGCCCGCAGCGCGCGACGTGCCGGCGATCGCCTTCTGCGGCGTGTTCTGATTCGCGCTTTACAACATCACGCTGAACGAGGCGAGCGGCGCGTGGACGCCGGGACTGCGGCCATGCTCGTCAGCCTCGGGCCCCTGCTGATCGCTCTCCTGGCCGGCATCATGCTCGGCGAGGGCTTCCCGCGCCGGCTGCTGGCCGGTTGCGCGATCGCCTTCGCCGGCACGATCCTGATCAGCACCGCGACGTCGAAGCATGCGGCCGCGCCGAGCTGGAGCGCGCTGCTGTGCCTTGCAGCGGCGCTCTTCTATGCGGCGAGCGTGGTCGTGCAGAAGCCGTACCTGGCTCTCGTGCCGCTGACGCTCGGCTTCCTGACCTGGGGTTACGGCCTCACACGGACACGCGGGACGCATGGGGTCGACCCTGTACCTGGTCACGCCGATCGCGATTCTCCTCGGCTGGCTCGTCCTCGGCGAGGCTCCGCCAGCCGTTGCGCCCGCCGGCGGTGCGCTCTGCCTCGCGGGCGTCTACATCAGCGCACGCAGCGCGTCGAGCGTGTCCGCCTCTTCAGGCCGCTTGTCGGGGCGGTATCGCTTCACGCGCGCGAACCGCAGCGCGACACCCCCGGGATAGCGCGTGGAGGCGTGAACACCGTCGAGCGCGATCTCGACGACGAGCTCCGGACGCACCAGCACGGCGATCCCGCGCCGCTCGACCTCCCGCGCGAGGAGCGCCTCCGTCTGCCATGCCAGCAACTCGTCCGTCATTCCCTTGAACGTCTTGCCGACCATCACGAGCTCGCCGGTCGACGCGTCGCGCGCACCGAGGTGCAGGTTCGAGAGACGGCCCTGACGCCGGCCGTGGCCCCACTCGGCGCCGAGCACGACCAGGTCGTAGGTGCGCACGGGCTTCACCTTCCGCCAGGCCTTCCCGCGCCGCCCGGCGGCGTACGGCGACTCCGCGTCCTTGACGACGACGCCCTCGTGGCCGGCAGCGAGCGCGGCGTCGAGCACGCGCTCGGCTTCCTCGACGTCGGACGTGAAGGCGCCCGGAACCTTCAGCTTCGGTGCGAGCGCCGCGAGGCGCGCGCTCCGTTCTTCGAGCGGCGTGTCGAGCAGGTCCTCTCCGTCCACGTGCAGCAGGTCGAACAGGAACGTCTTGCCCCGGAACGCCTCGCCGTCGAGGACGGCCTGCTCCAGTGGGAGGCGCGACACCGGGTCGACGGTCCCCGCCAGCGCGTCGGTGACGTCGTTGAGGTTGCGCGTGTACACGCGGACGTCGCCGCCACGCCGGTGGATCTGAATGCGGATCCCGTCGAGCTTCCATTCCACGGCCGCGCGATCGAAGCCGGCGAACGCATCGGCGACCGTCTCGCCGGCCGACGCGAGCATCGGCAGCACCGGCCTGAACAGCTCGAAGCCGACGTCGCGCAAGCCGTCATCGCCGGCGGCGAGCGCGATCTCCGCCGTACGCGTCAGGTCTCCGGAGAGCATGTAGGCGCGGCGGGCGGACTCGGCCGGCACGCCCGCGGCCTTCGCCACCGCGTCGATCATGATTCCGGCCAGCGCGCCCTGCCGCAGCTCGCCGGTGAAGAGCCGGCGGATGAAGTCGGCTTCGTCGCTGGTTGCGCGTGTCAGGAGCTGCGCGAGGACCCCGCGCCGACGGCCGGCGGAGCCGCCGCCGCTCGCAGCCTGAACGTCGCTGATCGCCTCGTCGAGATCACGCACCGTGAGCGAAGGCTCCGAGGCCGTTGCGTGCTCGACGCCGTAGATCGTGGAGTAGCCGACGCCGACGCGTCCCTGTCTCGGGACGCCCGACAGGATCCCGGTCGCGACCGAGACCTCGTCGGGCTCGAGCCGGTTGAGCAGCTCAGCGAGCGTCGCGACCTTGCTCGAGCGAGAGCTCGTGACGGCCACGGCCTGCGACGCGGCGACGACGTCCGCCAGCAGCGTCATCAGTCCGGCAGCAGTGGCATCGCGAAGCCCGTCTCGCGACCGAGCAGGACGGCGCGCTTGACCGCGTCGAGCCCGAAGCGCTCTCGGATCTCGTCGATCGCCAGGTCGAGCTCGAGCTCGCACCGGCGCGCGAACGGCAGCGGGAGTTGGAATGGCGTGTCGTCGGCGAGGTTCGAGACGGCCACGCCGACGAGGGTAAGCCCTCGGCGCTCGATCAGACGCCCTTCGGCCGCCAGCAATCCGCGCGCGGTGTCGAGGATCTCCTGCGTCTCGGCGGTCGCCTCGTCCAGGGTGAACGAGCGTGTCGCGCGGGTGAAGTCGTCGAAACGCAGGCGCAGCGTGACGGTGCGCCCGACGCGGTGTGCAGCGCGCATTCGACGCGTGACGCGGTCGACGAGGCCGAGCAGCACGGCGTCGACCTCCTCCTGCGAACGGCGGCGGCGGCCGAGCGCGCACTGCGCGCCGATCGAGCGACGGCGCCGCCGGGGCACGACTCGCCGCGGATCGCGGTTGTGCGCGAGAGCGTGGAGCTGCCGGCCGGTCGCGCGGCCGAGGATCGAGACGAGCGCCCCCTCCGACATCGCCGCGACCTGGCCGACCGTCGTGACGCCGAGCTCGTGCAGCCGCGCGGCCGTGACCTCCCCGACACCCCACAGCCGCTCGACTGGCAGCGCGTGCAGGAAGCGCAGCTCGCGTTCCGGCGGGACGAACAGGAGCCCGTCCGGCTTCGCGACGCCGCTCGCCACCTTCGCGAGGAACTTCGTGCGCGCGATGCCGACCGTGATCGGCAGGCCGGCGCGGCGGCGCACCTCATGTCGCAGCCGTACCGCGATCTCCGTGGGACTTCCGGCAAGCCGCCGCATGCCCCGCACGTCGAGGAAGGCTTCGTCGATCGACAGGCCCTCGACCAGCGGTGCCAGGTCGTCGAAGACGCGGTACACGGCCTTGCTCGCGTCGCTGTAGGCGGACATCCGCGGCCGCACGACGACGGCGTGCGGGCAGAGGCGGCGCGCCGTACGCCCGCCCATCGCGGTCCGGACGCCGAAGGCCTTCGCCTCGTAGCTCGCCGCGAGCACGACGCCGCCGCCGACGATCACCGGCCGGCCGCGCAGCTGCGGATTGTCGCGCTGCTCGACCGACGCGTAGAACGAGTCGATGTCCGCGTGGAGGATCGTCGCCTCCTGCACGAACATATGTTCGCATAGGAGGGATGTCCGTGGGCGAAAGGCTGGGGTCAGACCCCTGCGGGGTCAGACCCCGGCGACCTCCGCTAGCCGCTCCTCGACGCGGGCGATCGCATCTCCGTAGACCCGGAGCTCGTCGTCGTTCGCGCCACGGCTTTGGCGCAGCTCACGGACGGCGAGCAAGCCGCGGAGGTGCAAGACGAGGTCGTCGACCGTTCCTGCCGGCGCCGGCCGGTCCTGCACCGGCTCGACGACCGGTTGCGGCGTCGCGGAGCGGACGAGGCCGAAGACGACCAGCGCGGCGACGAGAAGCAGTCCGGTCAGCACGTACAGACCGGTCTGGAAACCGTGCGAGAGGGCAGCTCCACTCGAGGCGGCGACCGCGTTCGCGTCGGCGTAGCTCGTCGTCGACGTGGCGGCGATTGCGCTCACGGCTGCGATCCCGATCGCCCCGCCGATCTGGCGGCTCGTGTTGATCAGGCCGGACGCGACGCCCGCGTCGGAGCGCTCGACGCCGGTGAGGCTCGCGATCGTCACCGGGACGAACGAGAAGCCCATGCCGGCGCCGCCCAGCACGAACCACGGGAAGAGATCCCAGAAGTACCGGCCGTCGACGGAAAGGCCGGTCAGCGCCGCGACCGAGACGGCCGAAGCGACCAGCCCGAGCGTCAGCGTGGTGCGCACGCCCAGACGGCCGACGACGACCTGCGCGACGTTCGACATCACGACGACCGAGATCGCGAAGGCGCTGAACGCAGCCCCGCTCTGGACCGCGGAATAGTGCAGGACGTCCTGCAGGTACAGCGTCAGGAGGAAGAACTCGGAGAACGCCACCGCTCCGACGATCGCCATGGCGACGTTCGCCGCTGTGAGCGTGCGCGACCGGAAGATCCGCAGCGGCAGCAGCGGCGAGCGCGAGCGCAGCTCGATCGCCGCGAACGCGACCACGAGCGCGGCCGAGCCGGCGAACAGCGTGAGCGTCGAGGTCGCGCCCCAGCCGTCGGTGGTTGCGCGCGTCGTCGCGTAGACGAGCAGCATCAATCCACCGGTGATCGAGGCAGCGCCCGGCAGGTCGAAGTGGCGATGCGCGACATCGGCCCGGCTCTCCTGCAACAGGACCGGAGCGAGCGCGATCGCGGCGATCCCGACGGGGACGTTGATGAAGAAGATCCACGACCAGCTCAGGTAGGAGGTGAGCACGCCGCCGAGCAGAACGCCGACCGCGGCGCCGCTGCCGGACGCAGCGCCGTAGATGCCGAGCGCGAGGTTGCGCTCGCGGCCCTCCTCGAAAGTCGTCATCAGGAGCGAGAGAGCGGCCGGCGCGAGCAGCGCGCCACCGAGCCCTTGCAGGGCGCGAAAGGCGATCAGAGAGCTCTCCGACCAGGCAAGGCCGCAGAGCAGCGAGCTCGCCGCGAAAAGCCCCAAGCCGGTCATGAACAGCCGCCGGCGTCCCAGAAGGTCGCCGAGCCGGCCGCCGAGCAGCAGCGCGCCGCCGAAGAGGATGGCGTACGCGGAGATCACCCACTGCAGGTTCGTCTCCGAGAAGTGCAGGTCGGACTTGATCGACGGCAGCGCAACGTTCACGATCGCCACGTCGAGGATGACCATGAACTGGGCGGTGACGATCAGCGCCAGAGCGCTCCAGCGGCGATTCGTTCCGGAACTCACGTATTGACCTCCCAAAT
Organism: Actinomycetota bacterium; assembly: GCA_005888435.1. GTDB lineage: Bacteria > Actinomycetota > Thermoleophilia > Gaiellales > Gaiellaceae > 3-1-20CM-4-69-9. Next base: position 9,325 of record VAXO01000068.1, read on the forward strand.
CGTTGTACCTCTCAACGTTGTAGCAGATCAACGGTTGTCCGCGCTAATCTATTCCCGATGGGTGTGACGATCCGGCAACGGCTTCCCGAGGAGCTGGTCGCTTCGACCAGCTTTCTGCTCAAGCGGCTCGGGTTTGCCGCGAAGGAGCGCGGCATGGAGGCCTACGAGCGGGAAGACGTCCACCCGTACCACTACGCCATCCTGCTCGCCCTCGAGGAGGGTGGGCACGAGACGCAGGGCGCCATCGCCGATGCGCTGGGCTACGACCGCGGCCAGCTGGTCGGGCTGCTCGACGAGCTCGAGGAACGTAGGCTGATCGAGAGGCGGCGCGACCCGAGCGACCGGCGCCGGCACCTCGTCCAGATGACCGCCGACGGCAAGCGCAAGCTACGCCGCCTGCGCACGCTTGCACGCGAGCTGGAGGACGACTTCCTGGAGCCGCTCGGCGATGCCGAGCGCGAGCAGCTCCACGCTCTGCTGCTCAAGCTCGCGGAGAAGCACGAACCGAGCTGCGCCCCTTACAAGCCGAGCTGAGCCGCATGGCGACGATGGCCGACCTCGACGAGCTCGCGCTGTCGCTGCCGCAGACGACGAGGCAGCTCTCCGAGGACGGGCGGCCCGAGTACCGCGTGCACGGGAAGCTCTACGCCTGCCGGCGCGGCCGACGCAAGGACGCCGTCGATGCCGAGACGGGTGAGCGGCTCGACGACGTGCTGATGTTCCGCGTCGCGGACCTCGGCGTGAAGGAGCTGATGCTCGCCGACGATCGCGGCCTGTTCTTCACGACGCCGCACTTCGACGGGTATCCGGCCGTGCTGCTGCGGATTCCGAGCCTTGCCGAGTTCGAACTGGCCGAGCTCCACGACCTCGTCGCCGAGGCGTGGCTCACGCGCGCGCCGAAGCGGGTCGCGAAGGCGTGGCTCGCGGGGCAGACCTAGGCGCTGGACCACTCCGCGAGACGCTCTGAGAGAGCCGCGACGCTGGCGCGCAGCTCGTCCGGGGCTCGCACCGTGAAAGGGCAGCCCAGGCCGGCGAGGAGCGACGCCGCCCAGTCGAGCGAGCTGACGCGCATGCGCAATGCCGTGCCGCTGTTCTCCTCCCTCAGCTCCGCGAGCGTGCCCGGAATGCGGCGCCGCGCGTCTTCGACGGGCAGTTCGAGGCGCACCTCGACCTCCCATGGCCACGGCACCTGCGCAAGCGAGCGGTTCACGTGCTCGAGGACGTCGAAGCCGTCCGGCGAGGTGACGGCGCGGGCTTCGGCGATCGCAGCCTTGCCGATGCGATCGACACGGAACGTGCGTAAGGCCGAACGTCCGTGGTCATGCGCAGCGAGGTACCAGCGGCCCGCGTGGACGACGAGGCCGTACGGGCTGAGCTCGCGCCTCGTCCGCTGCCCCTCGAAGGAGCGGTAGGCCAAACGCACCCGGCGGCCGCGGCGGATCGCCTCCGCCAGCAGCAACACGGTCTCCCCGGCCGGCGGCTCGCCGGTGATCGCGTTGCCCGTGAACGCCAGCGTTGCCTCGAGCGCCTCGACACGGCGGCGAAGCGCGTCGGGCAGGACGCGATGGATCTTCGCAAGCGCGCCGTCGGTCCCGTGCGCTTCGCCCAGGGCGAGCCGGCGCGCCGCAGTGAGCCCGAGCACGACGGCGGTCGCCTCGTCCTCCGTCAGCATCAGCGGCGGCAGCCGGTAGCCCGGGCGGAGGCGGTAGCCGCCGCCGACGCCACGCTCGCCTTCGACCGGAATGCCGAGCCGCTGCAGCGTCGCCACGTCGCGCCGCACAGTGCGCCGGTCGACGCCCAGCCGGTCGCCGAGGTCTCGCCCGGTGACGAGGGGCTTGGCCTGGAGGAGCTCGAGCAACTCGAGCAGGCGGGACGTCGGCGAGGCCACCCGATCAATCCAAGCATGAATAGCGGGCGGAAATCGCCCTATTTCTCGGTTAGCGTCGACCCCATGCTGACCGTTCCGCGCGGCGCAGCCCTCTACATCGGCGCCCTCGTCGGCCCCGGCCTGCTGCTCGTGCCTGCCCTGGCCGTAGAGGGCGCAGGGCCGGCCTCGATCATCGCGTGGGCGGCGTTGCTCGTCCTGTCCGCGCCGCTGGCCGTGACATTCGCGGCGCTGGGCGTCCGGCGGCCGGTCGCAGGCGGCGTCTCCGCATACGTGCGCGACGGGCTCGGCGACACCGCGGCGGCGCTCACTGGCTTTTGGTTTCTCGCGGCAGGCGTCTTCGGCGGCCCCGCCGTGGCGCTGATCGGCGGCTACTACGTCGCCGACCTGACAGGCTCGGGCACCGGCTCGGCGGTCGCCGTCGCGTTCGCGACCTACGCCGTCGTCTTCGGCGCGAACGCGTTCGGCCTGCGGCTGTCGTCGGGCTTCCAGCTCGTGCTGTCGGCCGTGCTCGTCGGGGTCGTCGGCGTCGCGGTCGCGGTCGCACTGCCGGCGCGCGCGACCGACAACTGGGCACCGTTCGCCCCACACGGCTGGTGGGCCGTGGGCACCGCCGCGAACATCCTGATGTGGCTGTTCATCGGGTGGGAGGCGATGGCGCAGCTCGCAGGGGAGTTCCGCGATCCGGCGCGCCAGCTGCCGCGCGCGATGACGCTTGCGTTTGCGGTCATCACCGTGCTGTACGCGGGTCTCGCCGTCGCGACGATCGTGACGAGCGCCGGCGGCTCGCGCGTGCCGCTAGCGGACCTGATGGCCGTCGGCTTCGGCGGCGCGGGACGTGATGCAACCGCTGTGCTCGCCGTAACCCTGACGATGGGCACGATGAACGTCTACACCGGCTCCGTCGCAAAGCTCGCGGCGGCGCTCGGGGTCGAGGGAACCCTCCCCCGCTGGATCGGCGGCGACGCGCACCGCAGCATCCCGCGCCGGCCGCTGCTGGCGCTCGGCGCTCTCGCCGCCGTCTTCCTGGGAGCGCTGGCCTTCGGCTTCAGCAGCACCAGCGACCTGATTCGCGCGTCGTCCGCGTGCTTCATCGTCGTGTACGTGTTCGCGCTGGCGTCGGCGGTGCGCCTGCTCCGCGGCCGCCTGCGCGCGGCGGCCGCGCTCTCGCTCGTCCTCGTGTGCGTCGTCGCCGTCTTCTCGTCCGCCTATCTCGTCGTGCCGGCAGGCGCAGCGCTGGTCGTGCTAGGCGTCAGGCTCGCAGGCGCTCGTCGATCCGGTCGAAGAACGCGCCCCAGCCGCGCTTTGCCCCCTCGTACGCCTCCGGCGGCAGCGGCCCGCGCTGTTCGAACTGCATCTCTGTCCGGCCGTCTCCGAGATCGTTGAGCGCGACGGTCACGATCGCGTAGCTGCCTTCCTCCGGCGGCTGGTCGGTCAAAGAGAAGACGAGGCGGGCAGGTTCTTCCACCTCGAGGTACTCACCGTGCCACTCGATCCGCCGGCGCCCGGGGGCGGCGAACATCGTCAGGCGCCAGGCGCCTCCCGGACGCACCTCCATCGCGACACTGTCGAGCGGAACGTCCGACGTCGTGCCCCCGAACCAGTCGGCGAAGCGCGCCGGCTCGGTCCACTCCTGCCAGACGCGCTCGCGGGGGGCGTCGAACACCCGCGTGATCTCGATGATCGGATCAGCCACTACGGAGTGTGCGGTGATGCCTACTCAAGCAGGAAGCTGACGCTGTTGTTCTTTCAATTCGCGGAGGATTTCGCTGTAACTGCCGCGGACTTCATGCGGCACGCGCCACAGGTCGATTGTGGCGAACCCGCCAAGGGTGCGAACATGGATGGTCGGCGCGTTGGCGCGGGCGACATCCCGCCCCCATTCGCGCCGTCGGCCGAAGACGGTGATTCCGGCAATGTCGACGTTGACGCCTTCGGGCACGTAGATGTCTATGTTGCCGAAGCCAACGAGCGCGGTCACGGTCGTTTCCGAATCGTCGATCTCGGCCTCGCGAAGATCTAGGTCGAGATCCGCGAACAGGGAGACCGCGAACGATCGACGACGAAGCCTCAGCCGACCGCGCCGTTCGACATCCCCGAAGAGCGCGGTGGTGATGCGTGTCGGCTTTCTGCGCGAGGCACGCTCCGTCGATGCGTCCGGGAGGCGTTCGCGCGCCTTTACCAGCTCGGCTCCCGTTCGGGCTTTGTAGGTCGTTTCGACGCGTCCCGAGAACTCGTCGAGGGTCAGCCGTCCAGCGAGAAGATGCTCGCGCAGGGAGACGACCATCTGCTCCCGCTCGGCATCAGAGATGTGTTCGGATAACTCGCCCAAATTCCACCGCCGCTCTGCCAGGCCGTCCACTCCGGAACTTACCCCGTTACCGCCTGCTAGGAGAGAGCGACGGGGTAGCGTCATGTCCGTGAACGTTACGGCCGATGCGGCACGGCGCTTCCTCGTCGCGCGGCACTTCCTCGCGCCTGCACGGTCCCTCGCGGGAGGCCTCGACGGAGTGTTCGAGGTCTTCCGGAAGTTCGGGTCGATCCAGTTCGACCCGATCGCGGTCGCCGGCCGGAACCACGACCTCGTGCTGCACGCGCGCGTCGCCGACTACGAGCCAGCCTGGTGCGACCTGCTCTACGAACGCCGCGAGATCTTCGAGGCGACCAACAAGGCGATGTCGTTCGTCCCGACCAGCGAGTTCCCCTGGTTCCGTCACCTCATGGGCCGCAAGGGGCCCCGGTTCCACGCCGCGGCCCTCGCCGAGAACGCCGCGGTGGCCGAGCACGTGCTCGAGCGCTTCCGCGCTGGAGGACCGTTGTCCACGCGTGACTTCGAGCGTGAGGACGGAGCGACGAAGGACTGGTTCGGGATGCCGGAGAACGCCGTGCGGTCGGTGCTGGAGGCGTACACCGTCACGGGCATACTGGGCCTCGCACGGCGTGAGGGCAACCTCCGGTACTACGACCTCCTCGAACGGCTGCTCCCGGCCGAGCTGCTGGCGCGCGAGGTGCCGGAGCGGGAGCAGCGCCTGCACAAGCTCCTGTCCCGCTACCGCGCCCACGGCTTGCTCGGCGCCGGAGGCGCCGGCGGCACCTTCGACCGCATCGCCAACCCGCCGGAGCGCAAGGAGCTGCACAAAGAGCTGGTCGAGTCCGGTGCGCTCGTGCCGGTCGACGTCGAGGGCGTGCGCGGCAAGCGCTTCGTCGTCGCCGAGGAGCTCCCGCTTTTGCAGGCGCCGCCGGAGCCGACGCCGTCCGTCGCGTTCATCGCCCCGTTCGACTCGCTCCTGTGGGACACCGCGCTGCTCGCGAGCCTGTTCGACTTCGACTACGTGTGGGAGGGCTTCTTCCCGCCGGCGAAGCGCCGCTGGGGGTATTACGTGCTCCCGATCTTGTTCGGCGACCGCTTCGTCGGACGGATCGAGCCGCGGATCGACCGTGACCGAGCCCGCGTGGAGGTGCTCGACGTCTGGTGGGAGGTCGGCTTCGCGCCGCGCCGCGCGGAGGGGTTCGTCGACGCGATGCGCGACGCACTCCGCGCCTACCTGCGCTTCGCGCGTGCGAGCAAGCTCGAATGGCCCTCACACCTCGGAACGGAGAAACGACTCTTCGCTCCTAGCGGGTAGTGTCATCAACGACGCAATCGCCGGTCGAGCTCGTCGAAGCTGTCGTCCCAGAATGACTCGAGCCAGTCCGCGGCGCGCTCGAGCGGACGGCTCCGCAGCCTCGACGGTCGCAGCTGCGCGTCGCGGCGCCGCACGACGAGCCCGGCCTCCTCTAGCACGCGGAGATGCTTCGAGATCGCCTGCAGGGTGACCGGGAAGGGCTCGGCGAGCTGGGTCACCGTCGCATCGCCGCGCGCGAGCCGGCGCAGCATCGCGCGGCGCGTCGGGTCGGCGAGCGCCGCGAACGTCCTCGTCAGCTGGTCGTTGCTATTCAACCTCTGAGTTGAATATACTCGCGGCGTGGGACGGATCGTGGTCACGGAGTTCATCTCGCTCGACGGTGTGGTCGAAGGTCCCGGGGGCGGCGAAGACTACAAACACGTCGGCTGGACGTTCGAGTTCGACCGCGGCGACGAGGGCAACAAGTTCAAGCTCGACGAGCTCGTCGAAGCCGAAGCCCAGCTCCTGGGCCGCAGGACGTACGAGGGGTTCGCGGCGGCATGGCCCGAACGCACCGACGAGTTTGGCTTCGCCGACAAGATGAACTCGATGCCGAAGTACGTGGTATCGACGACCCTGCAGAATGCCGAGTGGACGAACACCACGATCCTCAGAAGCCTCGACGACGTCGCGAAGGCGAGGAACGACGTCGACGGCGTCATGCTCGTCGCCGGCAGTCCACAGCTCGTCCAGGGCCTGCTCGAGCACGATCTGGTCGACGAGCTGCGGCTGATGGTCTTTCCTGTCGTGCTCGGAACGGGCAAGCGGCTCTGGGGCGAGACGTCGGACAAGAAAGAGTTCAAGCTCGCCGACTCGAAGACCGTCGGCGAAGGAATCGCGATCCTGACGTTCCGGCGCTGAAGTCGGGGTCCTACCCTCCGGGTCAGACCCCGATCTAAGTACGCCGCGTTGCGGTGGGCGCGCGCAGGCAGAGCCTGCGCACTAGGCGGCCGCGTTTTCTAGGTCCTCAATTACGAGCTTCTTCATCCCCATCATCGCCTGCATGACGCGCTGAGACTTCTCGGCGTCCGGCTGCTGCAGCAGACGTGGCAGCGCCTTCGGAACGACCTGCCACGGCACGCCGAACCTGTCCTTCAGCCAGCCGCACGGGCCTTCCTCCCCGCCGTCGGTCAGCTGCTCCCAGTAGCGGTCGACCTCTTCCTGGCTCTCGCACATGATCTGGAACGAGATCGCCTGATTGAACGTGTACTCCGGCCCGCCGTTCAGGGCGACGAACTCCTGTCCCATCAGCTCGAATCCGACCGTCATCACGGTGCCTTCCTCACGCGGGCCGGCTGAGCCGTAGCGCGTGATCTCGCCGAGCTTCGAGTCGGGGAAGATCGAGGAGTAAAACCTCGCGGCGTCCTCGCCCTCGGTATCGAACCACAGGCACGTCACGAGTTTGTCCATGGTCTGGCCGTCCTTTCTCTGTGCTGACAGATCCATTCTCCTAGACGGCCGCCGTGCCGCAAATTCATCGCCGCGACGCTAGGACGTGCGCTGGACCGCCGACCGCGTCCCCCAGGAGTTGTCCGTGAGGGTCGAGAGCGCGCGAATCCTCAGCGGCACGAGCAGGGCCGCGTGCATGAAGCCGTAGAGCACGAAGAGCAGGAAGGAGAGGCGCCGTGTGCGGTACATCGCGTAACAGCAGCGCACGAGCGCCATGAACGTGATCGCCATGACGTAGTGCACGAGGTGCCAGGGATCGACCAGCACCGCGAAGAGAAGTGAGCTGGTGATCGCCAAAGTCAGGAGGAGCGGCAGCAGCGTCTGGACGACCAGCTCGAACACCATGTACGGCGAGCGGCCAAGCAGGTACGGCAGCGTCCACAGCAGCTCCCGGTAGAAACTCTTGTTCCAGCGCAGCTGCTGCTTGAGGTAGCCACGAAGCGATTCCGGCGCGTTGGTTATGGCCGTCGCGTGCGGCGCGAAGATCGTGTCGAAGCCGGAGGCCAGCACGAGATTCGTCAGATGGCGGTCGTCTCCGTACGTGCAGGAGATGCCCTTGAACGTCTGGCTGACGTAGTCCGGCCAGCAGCGCGCCAGCATCTGACGGCGATACGCAGCAAGCGGCCCGGAACAGCAGAGCACGGTGCGGAAGCAGCTCTGAGCGGCGCGCTCCTGGTTGAAGGCGATCCAGTAACGCATGCCGATCAGGCGCGTGAGGATATTCGTCCGCCAGTTGGTGACGCCGACGTCGCCGGTGACGCCGCCGATCTTCGGGTCGGCAAAGGGCAGCACGATCTCGCGTACGCCGTCAGGTGCGACGATCGTGTCGGAGTCGATCGTGACGAGGATCTCACCGTGGCAGAGCCCGAAGGCCGCATCCTGGGCATGGCGCTTGCCGCGGTTGCGCTCGGGCAAGAGGATCGTCCAGCCGGGCAGCGCGCCGTACTCGCGGTAGATCGGAAGCACCTCGTCGCGATTGGGCGAGCAGTCGTCGACGATGTACACGCGGACCTCGCCCTCGTACTCCTGTCCGAGCAGCGAGTCGAAGCACGCCTTGAGACTCTTCGCCTCCTCGTTGTAGGCGGCGATCAGGATGTCGACGGAAGGTGCGAAGTTGCCGCCGCGCCGTTCACGCTGCGAGCGGCGATGATGTCGGTGCGCAAAGAACGTCTGCAACAGGAAGTGGGTGATCACGACGACGGCGTAGGCCGCGAACGTGACGCGGAGGACGTGCAGGAGCAGCTGCGCCGCGAGCGAGCTCACGCTCTGTTCACCCGGACGGACACCATCTGCGTCGCGAGCGCGACGAGCGCACGGGAGAGCGGACGGTTCGGGTCCTCGTCGGGGGCCCGGACATTCAGATAGCCGAGCACGTGACGTCGCAGCCACGCCGACGGCGCGTGCGCGGGCGCCCCGGGCCGCGAGAGCGTGGACGCCAGCAGCACGACACGTTCGTGCTCGACCTTGCCCCGGCGGAGCACGGGCCACTCCCACGCAACGGCGTGCCAGACGGCGTCCTTTGTCTCGTAGACGAAGACGCGCCCTGTCACCCCGTGACCGAGGTCGACGTGGAGCGACGTCCGCACGTCGAAGCCGTGGAAGGCGTAGCAGTGCGCGAGCGAGTACGCGTCTAACGCCCCGAGATCGGGGCTCAGGACGGCGTCCGTCCAGACGGTGAAGCGTCCGCGCTCGGCCGCTGCACCCGTGGGGCGAAGGCGGTAACGGATCCACGTCGAGTGCGCGCCGTAGTACGGCGCCGCCCAGCCGATCCGCGCGAGCCGGCGCACCCTCCACCCCGGCCCGGCCGAGGGACGGTCGACGAACGCGGCGACGGCGGGCCGGCCATTCTCGTCCAGCCCCTTGGCCGCCACTCCGAGCTGTCCATCGGCGAGCGCGACCGCAAAGGATGCCGCGGCGACCACTACGAAGCGGACGGCGAAGCGACCGGGCGTCGCTTGCTGGGCGGGCGGCGCCGTCCGCGCGAGCGGCGAGTCGACGAGCTCGAGATCGTGCTCGTCGAAGTGGCGCCGATGCAGCCCAAAGCGCGGCAGCAGCCGAACGAGCACGACGAATGCAACGTTCAGGGTGAGGATGCCCGCTATCGGGTGGAGTAGGTCGAAGGCAGCGTGCTCGCCGAGCGCGCGCGCTGTCAGCAGCACAACCACGATTCGCACGACATTCAGCGCCCAGACGAGGCACGCGCCGAAGAGCAGCCACACAAGCCGTCGCACGATCCGGCCGCGAACGAGCCAGAGCGCTGCGAGACCGACGACGCCGAAGCCGACGAGGCCGTTCACGCCCGAGCATGCGCTCGCCACGCTAACGACGATCTGGCCGCCCGCGTGCGAGACGACGTAGCGCGAGCCGCCGGAGCCGCCGACGGGAGCGGCGGCCTGGGTGAGGGCGGCCATATGTTCCACGGCCCACGCGGTGGACTGCGTGAAGGAGGACAACGCGTGCTCGAGGACGGCGTCGTATGGCAGCGGCCAGGCGAGCAGGAGGAAGAGCACGGGGAAACCGAGGGGAATCAGCGCGCGCGATCCGAAGAGCAGGACGACGACCGCGGCAGCGAAGAGCGGCAGCGTCAGCAGGTCGAGGCGCATCGCCCAGAAGTACTTCGACCAGAGCGTGGGGCCTGCCGCCACCAGGCCGAGCGCAAGCGTGAGGAGCACGCCTGCGAGGACGTAGTCGAAGCGCCCGAGCCGCAGGAAGGCGACGAACCTGTGCCTGCGCAGCGCCGCGTAGAGCAGCGCCGCCGCGATCGGCGGCACGAGGACGAGGTCCGCAAGCGGCGTGTCGTAGCGCCAGCTTGCCGCGAGCGTGCCGAAGGAGAAGTGGTAGGCGAGCCCGACGGCGGCGATCGCCGCCGCAAGGCGCAGGCCCGCCGGAACGGGCCCGGCGAGGTCGTCGCCTCGGCGCATCGGCTAGTGCAGGCGCCTGCGCCGACTCCGCAGCAAGAACGCGGAGGTCGCGAGCAGGCTGAGCGGCCCGGTGCACAGGACGCGCCGGTGATGGTCTGCGACCACGCATGCTCACCGGCCATATCGAGGCGGTAGGCGAACGCGTCGAGCCCCGACACGTCGAAGCTGTAGGCGTATGCGTGCTCCGCGCCGTCGCCACGGAACGTCGCCGCACGGCCGGTCGACGCCCACCCGGTTCCGCCGCGGCCGCGATAGGAGAGCTCGAGCCGGTACGCCTCTCCCGCCGGCGCCTTCATCATCACCGTGCCCGTGATCGTGTCGCCGACGCACCCCGCGTCGATGCGGATCTTCGTGCTGCCGGGACCGGGATCCGACGGCGACTGATGCGGCGGCGGGCTCGCGACCGCGCTCGAGGCGCTCGTCAGGAAGAGTGCTGCGGCAAGGGCGATGCGTTTTGTCGACACGGCGAGGCCTCTCGTTGGAGTTGGACGGCGCCGCAGCCGGCCGCAAGCTGGAAAAGGTCATGCACGCATCGGCAGGGGCTGACGGCCCCGCCACCCTAGGACGAGGGACTCGCTACTCGGCTTCGATCGCCGGCACCGGTTCGGCGCCGTGCATCGCGGCGGGCATCTCCGCGCGGATGAGCGCCGCAGCGACGACGATCGCCGCGACGGCGAACGCCGCCCCAATCATGAACGCGAGGTGGTAGCCGCCGTTGAGGGCGGCGAGCGGGTCGTGCCCCGAGCTGGACAGGCTGTCCGTCCGGGACGCCGCCGCGCTGGCCAACACGGCGAGGCCGAGCGCCCCGCCGAACATGAACGAAGTGTTCACGACGCCCGATGCGAGGCCGGCCTCGCTCGGCTGGACCCCGCTCATCGCCGCGAGCAGGATCGGATTGAACGTGATGCCGCCTCCGATGCCGAGCACGAGCATCCCCGGCAGGACGTCGACGAAGTAGTTCCCGTCGACAGGAGCGCGCGCGAAGAGGAGCAGCGCAAGTAGATAGAGCGCAAGCCCACCGATGAGCGGCGGCTTGATGCCGAAGCGCAACACAAGCTTGTCCGATAACAGCAACGACGACGCACCCCACAGGATCGTGCCGGGAAGAAATGCAAAGCCAACCTCGAGCGCGCTGTACCCCAGCACGCGCTGCAGATAGAGCGCCGACAGGAAGAACCAGGCGAACATCGCCGCGGCGAGCAGTGCGCCCGTGATGTTCGCACTCGCGACATTGCGGATCTTCCAGATGCCAAGGGGCATCAGCGGAGTCGCGGCGCGGGTCTCGATGAAGATGAAGGCTGCGAGCAGCACGACCGCCGCGCCGAGCATGCCGAGCGTCTGTCCCGACGTCCAGCCCTTCTGGTTGCCATTCACGATCGCGTAGACCGCAAGCATCAGCGACGCGGTGATCGTGATCGCGCCTGCGACGTCGAGGCTCCCGCGCTTGATCGCAGCATCCGGCGGCAGCAGCAGACGGCAAAGAAGCACGGCCGCGATGCCGACTGGCACGTTGACGAGGAAGATCCAGTGCCAGCTCAGCAGGTCGGTCAGGGTGCCGCCGAGCAGCACGCCGGCGGCGCCGCCTCCGGAGAGGACAAAACCGATCATCCCCATCGCCTTGGCGCGCTCCGCCGGCTCGGTGAACAGGATCATGATCAGCGAGAGCGCGATCGCCGAGACGACGGCGGCTCCGAGACCCTGGATGGCGCGGGCGACGATGAGGAACGTCTGCGAATTCGAGAGCCCACAGAGGAGCGACGCGATCGTGAACTCCGCAATGCCGAACAGGAACACGCGCTTCTGGCCGAAGAGGTCTCCGAGGCGCCCCGCCAGCAGCAAGAAGCCGCCGAAGGTGAGCAGGTAGGCGTTCACGACCCAGGCGAGCGACGCCTCGGAGAAGCCGAGGTCGGTGCGAATCGACGGCAGGGCGACGTTCACGATCGTCGAGTCCAGCACGATCATCAGATCGGCCAGACACAACACGTAGAGGGCGAGCCAGCGCCTGCGGTCGGTGAGCTCAGTCATGACGATGAGTTTTGCCGGAGTCCTCAGTCTGTATCACGTGGATTGCGATCTGCGCCATGTCCGCTGCGCGGACGTTGGCACCGTGGGTGCGCTGGCGCGGGCGCACCTGAACGCCCGTCGGCAAGGAGTACGTCTCCACGTCCTGCATGCGCCGCCTGAGCTCCAAAAGCTGATCGCCTTCGCGGGCCTCGAGGAGGTGCTACTCGGGAGGGACCGGGGGGAGCCCGAAGAGCGGGAAGAGCCGCTCGGTGTCGAGGAACGCCGTAAAGCCGACGATCCGACCGTCTGAGAGCTCCAGCACTTGTAGCGCCCACGGCTCGAAGCTCCCTCCGGGACCGCTCGGTCGGTACTGGCCGAACGCCGGCAGGCCGTTCGCGACGGTCGGGATGAGGCGTGAGCCCTTACAGCCGATGCCCGGTCCTGTCCACCAGCGCAGGATGTCCTCGCGGCCCAGCAGCCACATCTCGTACGGTGGCATCGACTGCTTCGCGTCCTCGTGCAGGAGCGACGTGATCGCATCCATGTCGTAGGCCTCGAACGCCTTGACGTAGCGCTTCAGCAGTGCCTGCTGCTCCTCGTCGAGCGGGTCGAGCGGCTCGCTCGGCGTCAGCTCGCTCGAATCGAGGGACGCACGCGCTCGCTGCAGCGAGCTGTTCACAGATGCGACGCTCGTCTCGAGCAGCTCCGCCACCTCGTTGGCGCGCCAGCGGAGCGCCTCGCGCAGGATCAGCACGGCGCGCTGCTGCGGCGGCAGATGCTGCAGGGCGGCGACGAACGCGAGCCTGAGCGTCTCGCGCTCCTCCGCGAGCTGCGCGGGGTCGCCTTCGCCCGGCAGGACTTGGCCGTCGGGGATCGGCTCGAGCCAGCTCGCCTCGCCCCGCGTCGTCAGCGGGCTGTCGAGCCCGCCGGGATCGCCCAGCTCGAGCGGGCGAATCCGCCGCTCCTTGCCGTTGAGCATGTCGAGACACACGTTCGTCGCAATCCGATACAGCCACGACTTCAGCGCCGCGCGACCCTCGAAGCGGTCGATCCCGCGCCAGGCCCGCACCATCGTCTCCTGCACCGCGTCCTCGGCGTCGAACGCCGAGCCCAACATCCGGTAGCAGTAGCCCGTCAGCTCCCGGCGATGGCTCTCGAGCTCTCGTTCGAGCTCGGGTGACTGGGCGGCCGTGGTCACCCGACCAGCCTACCGATGAGTTCTCGGACCGGCCTCCGTCTAAGGGATGTGACTGCGAATTTCAAGGAGGCCACCAGCATGAGTGACACCACAGACAGCCGAACGCGCTGGCTTGCGCTCTACGTTCTTTGCCTGGCTAGCTTGATGATCGTGCTCGACGTCACGATCGTTGGCGTCGCGCTCCCGTCGATCCGCGAGGACCTCGGGTTCTCCGAGACGTCGCTCGCCTGGGTCGTGAACGGCTATCTGCTCACCTACGGCGGCTTCCTGTTGCTCGGCGGACGGCTCGGCGACCTGTTCGGACACCGGCGGCTCTTCATCGCCGGCATCTCGACCTTCACGCTCGCCTCGCTCGCGTGCGGCCTCGCAACCACGCAGTGGTTCCTGATCGCGGCGCGCTCGGTGCAGGGGGTCGGCGGCGCGGTCGCGTCGGCCGTGTCGCTGTCGCTGATGATGGGCCTGTTCACCGAGCCGGCCGACCGCGCCAAAGCGATGGGGATCTTCGGCTTCGTCGCCTCCGGCGGCGGCAGCATCGGCGTCTTGCTCGGCGGGATTCTCACCGACGCGTTGAGCTGGCACTGGATCTTCCTCGTCAACTTCCCGATCGGCGTGCTCGTCGTCCTGTTGACGCTCCGCCTCATCCCGGGTGCAGGACCCGTCGCCGCGGAGCGGCGGCTCGACGTGGCCGGCGCAATCACCGTCACGGCGGCGCTGATGCTCGCTGTCTACGCGATCGTGAACGGAAACCACAACGGCTGGACGTCGGCGCAGACGCTGGGAGTGCTCGGCGCAGCCGTCGCCGTATTTGGTGCTTTCCTCGCAATCGAATCGCACGTGCGCGCTCCGCTCGTGCCGCTCCGCCTCTTTCGGCTGCGCAACCTGTCGACTGCGAGCGGCGTCGGCGTCCTGTGGTCGGGCGCGATGTTCGCCTGGTTCTTCATGGTGGCGCTGTACCTGCAGCTCGTGCTGGGCTACAGCCCGCTGCAGATCGGCCTCGCGTTCCTGCCCGGCAACCTGATCATGGGCGCGCTGTCGATCGGACTGTCGGCGAAGCTCGTGCTGCGCTACGGAATCCGGAAGCCGCTCGCGACCGGGCTCCTGCTCGCCTCCGCCGGACTGCTGCTCCTGGTGCGTGCGCCGGTCGACGGGAGCTTCGTCGCCGACGTCCTGCCCAGCATGATCCTGCTCGGGCTCGGCGCCGGCATGGCGTTCAACCCGGTGCTCCTCGCCGCGATGGGCGACGTCGAGCCGGCCGAGGCCGGCCTCGCGTCCGGCGTGGTGAACACGTCGTTCATGATGGGCGGCGCGGTCGGGCTCGCGGTGCTCGCGAGCGCCGCGGCCTCACGGACGAGCACGCTCGTCGACGCGGGTCACAGCGAGGTCGCTGCGCTGACGGGCGGCTACCACGTCGCATTTCTGCTCGGCGCGGTGTTCGCCGCGGCCGCGGCGGTCATCGGCGCGACGCTGATTCGCGAGAGCGCGCCGGCGCAAGAGGTAGTCGGCGAGCCTGCGGTCGAGAGCTGCTGAAGAGAAACGGCCGGGGCTAGACCCCGGCCGTTTCCTTCTCCTTCTCAGGCTGGGGGACGATGCGCAGCCACGGCCGCGGGGACTCCCACTCCCCGAACAGCTCCTTGGCCTCGTCGTCCGAGACGGAACCGGCGATGATCACGTCGTCGCCCTGCTGCCAGTTCACCGGCGTCGCGACCTTGTGGTTCGCGGTCAGCTGCAACGAGTCGATCACGCGCAGCACCTCGTCGAAGTTGCGGCCGGTCGTCATCGGGTAGACAAGGATCAGCTTTACCTTCTTGTCCGGGCCGACGACGAAGACGTTGCGCACGGTCTGGTTGTCCGCCGGCGTGCGCGAGGTCGGATCGCCCGACGTGTCGGCCGGCAGCATCCCGTAGGCCTTCGAGACGCTGAAGTCTCCGTCGGCGATGATCGGATAGTTGGGCGCCGTGCCCTGCGTCTCCTCGATGTCCTGCGCCCACTTGGCATGGTTGTCGATCGGGTCGACCGACAGCCCGATGATCTTCACGTTCCGCCTCTCGAACTCCGGCTTGACCTTCGCCATGTACCCGAGCTCGGTCGTGCACACCGGCGTGAAGTCGCGCGGGTGCGAGAACAGCACCGCCCACGAATCGCCGATCCAGTCGTGGAAACGGATCTTTCCTTCGGTGGTCTCGGCCTCGAAGTCCGGAGCCGTATCGCCTAGGTACAACGCCATAGCCGCCCTCCCAGTAGTACTTTCCAAAATGAAGTATTTACCTTAGCGTCGATCCTATGGGCAAGGGCGAGACATTTCAGGCACTACACGCCGGCGAGCCGTTCGTCATCCCGAACCCGTGGGATGCCGGCTCCGCGAAAGTGCTCGAGAAGCTCGGCTTCAAGGCGCTCGCGACGACGAGCTCAGGCTTCGCGTTCACGCTCGGGCGACGTGACGGGGACGTCACGCTGGACGAAGTGATCGCCCACACCGCCGCGCTCGCTGGGGTCACAAACCTGCCGGCCTCCGTCGACCTCGAGAACGGGTACGGCGCCGACCCGGACGATGCCGCTCGAGCCGTCGCCGCGGCGGCCGCTGCCGGTGCGGCCGGAGGCTCGATCGAGGACTTCGACCCGAACCGCGGGATCTACGACGTCGGCCACGCAGCCGAGCGCGTCGCCGCCGCAGCAGAGGCAGCAGGCGAGCTCGTGCTCACTGCGCGCGCCGAGAACCACATCCGCGGCAACCCCGACCTCGACGACACGATTGCGCGGCTGCAGGCGTACGAGCGAGCCGGCGCGGACGTGCTCTATGCGCCGGGCCTCGCCACGCCGGAGGAGATCCGCGCCGTCTGCGACTCGGTCTCGAAGCCGGTCAACGTGCTGGCGCGCCCGAACCTGACGTTCGACGAGATTGTCGCCGCCGGCGCGCAGCGCGTCAGCGTCGGCGGCGCGCTGACGTGGGTTGCAGTCGCAGGTCTCGTCTCGGCCGCCGAACGGATCCGTGACAGTGGCGACTTCTCCGTCCTCGCCGAAGGCGTCAAGATCGACCAATGGCTGTGACCTACGTCGCTGCGGCCGAGCGCTACGACCGCCTGCAGTACCGTCGTTGCGGGCGCAGCGGGCTGCTGCTGCCGGCTTTGTCGCTCGGGCTCTGGCAGAACTTCGGCGGCGAGCGGCCGCTGGAGGACAGCCGGGCGATCCTTCGCCGCGCCTTCGACCTCGGCATCACCCACTTCGACCTGGCGAACAACTACGGGCCCCCGTACGGCTCTGCCGAGGAGACGTTCGGCCGCATCATGCGCGACGACCTCCGGCCGTACCGCGACGAGCTCGTCGTCTCGACGAAGGCGGGATACGACATGTGGCCGGGCCCGTATGGCGAGTGGGGCTCGCGCAAGTACCTGCTCGCCAGCCTCGACCAGAGCTTGCGCCGCATGGACCTCGAGTACGTCGACATCTTCTATTCGCACCGCTTCGACCCCGACACTCCGCTCGAGGAGACGATGGGTGCGCTCGACACGGCCGTACGGCAAGGGAAGGCGCTGTATGCGGGAATCTCCTCGTATGACGCGGCCCACACCGCAGAGGCGGCGCGCATCCTGCGAGATCTCGGAACCCCGCTGCTGATCCACCAACCGTCGTACTCGATGCTCAACCGCTGGATCGAGCCGGAACTGCTCGACACGCTCGAAGAGGAAGGCGTCGGCTGCATCGTCTTCTCGCCGCTGGCGCAGGGCATGCTCAGCGACAAGTACCTGGAGGGCATCCCCGAGGGATCGCGCGCAAGCCGGAACGGTTCGCTCTCGCCGCGAATGATCACAGACGAGACCGTCGCGAAGCTGCATGGCTTGAGCCACGTAGCAAAGAGCAGGGGTCAGACCCTTGCCCAAATGGCCCTGGCCTGGACGCTGCGCGACCCGCGTGTGACGTCGACGCTCGTCGGCGTCAGCAGCATGGAGCAGCTCGAGGCGAACGTCGCCGCGCTCGACAACCTCGAGCTGAGCGACGACGAACTCATCGAGATCGACCGCCATGCCACGGACAGCGGCATCAACCTCTGGGCTTGACGCGAGCGGAACTTCGGCCTCAAGAACTGAACGCCGCCGCAAGCTCCTCGCGTGAGCGGATCCCGAGCTTCCGGTAGACGTGTCTCAGGTGGTACTCGACCGTCTTCGGACTGAGGAAGACGGCCGCTGCAGCCTCGCGCGTCGTCTTGCCTTGCGCAAGCAGCAGCGCGATTTGAAGCTCCTGCGGCGTCAGCTCGTCGAGCGTCGTCACGTCGCGGCGGCGTGCGGTTTCGCCGGTCGCGGCGAGCTCGGCCGCGGCCGTGTCGGCCCACGTCGCCGCACCCAGGCGCGCAAGCGTCTCGTTTGCCGCGCGCAAATGCTCACGCGCTTCGACGCGCCGACGGACGCGGCGGAGGCGCGCGCCGTATGCAAGCTGCGTTCGGGCTGTCTCGAAGACATCGAGTGTCCGCGCGTGAAGCGCAACCGCTTCGCCGAACGGCGCGTCGATCTCGTCGTCGGCCGCGAGTAGGCCACGGACACGCGCCGCGCGCGCAAGCGCCCAGGGCTGCCCTTTCGCGTCTGCCATCCTTTCGTGACCAGCTGCGAGGGCAACGGCCTCGTCTCGGCGGCCGAGCCGGAGCAGCGCGTCGACAAGCTCCGGTGCCGGCGAGAGGTCGACGTCTGTGATCTTCAGCGACTCCATCTCGGCGAGCTGCCTGCCGTATTCCTCGACGGCGTCGGCCGCATTGCCGAGCGCAAGCTCGAGGTGCCCGAGCGCCTGGACGACCCAGACGCCGTACAGCCCCACGCCGAGCTCGGCACAGAGCTTCTTCGCATCGCGAGCGTGTGCGCGGCAGCCGGCCTCGCGACCTTGCCTGCCCTCCAGCCAGGCGAGCCCGGCCAACGCGGCCGCGAGCTCGACGCGCTGCCCGGTCTCACGCGCGAGCTGGATCGCCTCGTCATAACTCGCCTCAGCCTCGAGCCACCTGTCTGTCGTCGCGTGATCGCGCGCGACAACATGGAGTAGACCCGGCAGGAGCCCGAGCGCGCTCTCGGTCCGCGCCTGCTCGAACGCACGCTCGACCAACCCGCGGCCGGCATCAGCTTCGCGCAGCCACAGCGGTGCGAACCCGGTCCAACCGAGCAGGCGGGGGTCGTCGCTGAGCTCGGGTGACCGCTCGAGAATCTCGATGGCGCGGCGTCCGGCTTCGATGCCCTCGTCTCCCCGTCCGCCCGCCACCGCCGCCATGCAGTGCGCCATTGCCGCGAAGAAAGCGGTGCGCTCCGACTGCTCGCCGCCATTTGCGAGCTCAGCTGCACGTTCGGCCGCCGCGAGCATCGCGGGGGTGTCGCCCGAGTAGAAGCAGGCCCGGACCGCGTGGGCAAGCATCGTCACCGCCTCCTCAGGGTCCGCAGCGGCCAGTTCTGCAGCCTCGACCATCAGGCGGTACCCCTCGACCACCGGCCCGCGGCGCGTTGCGACCTGGCCGCGGAGGTACGCGATCTGCGCTCGGGTCGCAGTCTCGGCTTCGTCGATCTCGGCGTCGTCGAGCAGCCGCAGTGTCCGATCGGCATCGCCCGCGAGCCACGCCGACTCCGCAGCCGCGAGGAAGAGAGAGCTGCGTGCCCGTGCCTGCGGCGCGAGACGCGCCGCACGCTCGAACGCCGCAGCCGACACCGCATACGCGCTGCGCCCGAGTGCACGCGTGCCGGCTTGCTCGAGTGCCGCCGCCGCCGAGCGGTCGGGCCCGACACTCGCCGCCGCAAGGTGCCAGGCACGGCGGTCCACGTCGCGATCCGACAGCGTGCGGGCCAGCACGGCGTGAGACTCCCGCCGCTCGCGCCCGCCGGCTTGCGCGTAGACAGCCGAACGCGCGAGCGGATGGCGGAACGCGACCGAGCCGGAGTCGACCCGAACCAGGCCGGCTTGCTCGGCGATGTCGAGCGCATCGACCGAAAGGCCGAGCTCGTCCGCCGCGTGCGCGAGCGCGGCGAGATCTTCTGACCCACTCGCGGCCGCAAGCAGGAGCAAACGGCGCGTCTCCTCGGGCAGCTCGTCGTACGTGCGCAGGAACGCGGCCGAGATGCTCGTCGAGATCGGGACCGGCCCGCCGGCGGGAAGCTCCGCGACTCGGTCGGCCTCCGCGGCGAGCTCGATCATCGCGAGTGGATTGCCGGCGGTCGTCGTATAGAGCCGATCGACGACGTCACCGGTGACGTGAACCGCGGCGAGCAGCTGCGACGCTTCGGTTCGCGGTAGGCCGCCGACGCGGAGGACGCGGAGGTCGCTCCCGTCGAGCAGAGAGCGCTCGCCCTCGCGAACGGCGAGAACGAGGGCGATCGGGTCGGCGAGGAGCCGGCGCGCAGCGAAGAGCACTGCTTCGGCGCTCGAGCCGTCCAACAGGTGCGCATCGTCGACGAGGAGCAGCAGCGGCTGCTCGTCTGCGTGCGCCGTCAGCAGGCTGAGCGTCGCGGCGCCGATCGCGAACCGGTCCTGCGCACTCGGCGGGGCGAGCGCGAGCGCTCCGGCCAGCGCCGCTGCCTGCGGCGTTGGGATCGAGTCCAGAGCGGTCAGCGCGGGGCGCAGGAGCTCCGCGAGGCCCGCGAACGGGATCTCCGCCTCGGATTCGACACCGCGCGCGCGCAGCAGCTGCATGCCCTCCGCGCGTTCCGCGGCATAGTCGAGCAAAGCCGTCTTGCCGATGCCGGGCTCGCCGACCAGTGCGAGCACCCCGCTTCTGCCCTCCTGGGCTTCGGCGAGAAGCCGGTCGAGCGCGAGTCGTTCCGTTTCACGCCCCAGCAACATGCGTCGATCTTGACTAGGTGGCCCCCCGGATGCGAACGAACAGCGCGCCGCCGTACGTTCGAGCGACCAACCGAAGGGAGGCCAGTGATGGCAGCAGTCGAAGAGCCCGTCGCAATCGACGGGGAGAAGCTCGAACAGTTCGTCTTCCGCGCAGTGGACGAGGTCGGCGCGACGCTGAACTCGGCGCTCGTGGTGATGGGCGACAAGCTCGGCCTGTACAAGGCGCTCGCGGGCGCCGGGCCGCTGACACCCGTCGAGCTCGCCCGGCGGACCGGTGTCGCAGAGCGGTACGTGCGCGAATGGCTGAACGGGCAGGCCGCCGGCGGCTACGTCGAGTACGACGGAGCGACCGGCACGTACACGCTTCCGCCAGAGCAGGCGGTCGCGCTTGCGGACGAGAGCAGCCCCG
Organism: Actinomycetota bacterium; assembly: GCA_005888435.1. Taxonomy (GTDB): domain Bacteria; phylum Actinomycetota; class Thermoleophilia; order Gaiellales; family Gaiellaceae; genus 3-1-20CM-4-69-9. Next base: position 29,654 of record VAXO01000068.1, read on the forward strand.
CGTTCCTGCCGGGGTTCTTCCAGGTCGCGCTCGGCAGCGTGATCGACTCGCCTCGCGTCACCGAAGCCGCGCGCAACGGAGATGGCGTCGGCTGGCACGAGCACAATCACGACGTCTTCGAGGGCATCGAGCGCTTCTTCCGTCCGGGCTACAACGCGAACGTCGTTCCGTCATGGCTGCCGGCGCTCGACGGCGTGATCGAGAAGCTGGAGCGCGGCGCGTCAGTCGCGGACATGGGCTGCGGGCACGGCTCGTCGACGATTCTGATGGCGCAGGCGTTTCCGAACTCGACGTTCTTCGGTTCGGACATCCACGAGGGCTCGATCGAGACGGCACGCAAGCGTGCGGAAGAGGCGGGAGTTGCGGACCGCGTGACGTTCGAAGCTTCGCCCGCGTCGAGCTACTCCGGTCGCGACTACGACCTCGTGACGACGTTCGACGCGCTGCACGACATGGGCGATCCCGTCGGCGCGGCCCGGCACGTGCGCGAGACGCTCGCCGACGACGGCACTTGGATGATCGTGGAGCCGATGGCCGGCGACCGTATCGAGGACAACCTCAACCCGGTCGGCCGCGCGTACTACGGCTTCTCGACGTTCCTCTGCACGCCGGGGTCGCTGTCGCAGGAGGTCGGGCTGGCGCTCGGCGCGCAGGCTGGGCCGGCGCGCATCAAGGACGTCGTGTCCGCAGGGGGCTTCTCCCGCTTCGGCATCGCCGCTCAGACGCCGTTCAACCTGGTGTACGAAGCGCGTCCTTGAGCACTACGATCGACCGGGTGGGCCGGAGTGACACGGGTACGACGGCTCGTGAGCCCGACGAGACCGGCGTCGTCGTTCGCGACGGCGTCCGGATCCATTGGGAGCGCTACGGCGACGGGGAGCCGACGATCCTGCTCCTGCCCACCTGGTCGATCTACCACTCACGGCACTGGAAGCTGCAAATCCCGTATCTCGCGCGTCACTTTCGCGTGCTGACGTTCGACGGGCGCGGCAACGGCCTCTCCGACCGGCCGACGGAGTCGCAGGCGTATGACGCGGTCGAGTTCGCCGACGACGCCGCCGCCGTACTCGACGCGGCCGGTGTCGAGTCGGCGGTGGTCGCCGGCGTCTCGCTCGGCGCGCTCTACGGGTTGCATTTCGCGACGCGTCATCCGGACCGCGCCGTTGGGGTGTTCATGATGGGACCGACGATCGGGCTCATTCCTCCGGAGATCGAGCGGCCGGGCCTCGTCTGGGACGAGGAGCTCGAGTCCTACGAGGGCTGGGCGAAGTACAACAGGCACTACTGGCTGCACGATTGGCGCGACTTCCTCGAATTCTTCGTCGGGGAGATCTTCTCGGAGCCGCACTCCACGAAGCAGATCGAGGACAGCGTCGCCTACGGGCTCGACACGACGCCCGAGGTGATCGTCGTCGCGCAGGAGTCGTCCCACAACCTCGTCGACCGTGAGAACGCCGAACGGATGTTGCGGGACCTGCGCTGTCCGGTCGTGGTCGCGCATGGCACCGACGACCACATCATCCCGTTCGAACGAGGCGTGAACGTCGCCGCCCTCGCCGGCGGCGATTTCGTCGAGCTCCGCGGGTCCGGGCACGCGCTGCAAGCGCGGCAGCCCGTCCAGATCGACCTGCTGCTGCGCGAGCTCGCGGAGCGTGTCGGCGGACGACCTCCGCGTCGGCGCACGTGGGCGCGGTCGCTCGCGCGAACCAAGCGCGCGCTCCTCGTGTCCTCGCCGATCGGGCTCGGCCACGCGTGGCGCGACGTGGCGATCGCGGACGAGCTCCGCCGTCGAGTGCCCGGACTGGAGATCCACTGGCTCGCGCAGCACCCGGTGACGACGGTGCTCGAACGGCGTGGCGAGACGATCCACCCCGCCAGCTGGGAGCTCGCGCCCGAGTCCGAGCACATCGACCGGGAGGCGGGCGAGCACGACCTGCACGCCTTCCAGGCGATTCGCCGCATGGACGAGATCCTGTGCGCCAACTTCATGCTCTTCCACGACGTCGTGCGCGACGAGCAGTACGACGTCTGGATCGGGGACGAGGCGTGGGAGCTCGACCACTTCCTGCACGAGAACCCGGAGCTGAAGACGGCGCCGTACGTCTGGCTGAGCGACTTCGTCGGCTTCCTGCCGATGCCGTCCGGCGGCGAGCACGAAGCATTCCTGACAGCCGACTACAACGCCGAGATGATCGAGCACATCGCGCGCTATCCGCGCGTGCGCGACCTCGCCCTCTTCGTCGGCGACCCGGAGGACATCGTCCCCGAGACGTTCGGCCCCGACCTGCCTCCCATCCGCGACTGGACGGAGCAGCACTTCCGCTTCGCGGGCTACATCCCGGGGTTCGATCCCGCAACCGTCGCCGACCGCGCTGCGTTGCGCGCCGAGCTCGGCTACGACGACGAGCCGTTCTGTGTGGTGTCGGTGGGAGGCTCCGGTGTCGGCGCGCCGCTCCTGCACCGCGTCGTCGAGTGTCTGCCGCCGGATCTGCGCACGCTCGTCGTCACGGGGCCGCGCATCGACCCGGACACGGTGCCGCGGCGCGACAACGTCGAAGTGCGCGGCTACGTGCACGAGCTGTACCGCCACCTCGCCGCGTGCGACGTCGCGGTCGTCCAGGGCGGCTTGACGACAACGATGGAGCTCGTCGCCGCGCAGCGGCCGTTCGTCTCGATCCCCCTTGCCAGCCACTTCGAGCAGCGCTTCCACGTCCGTCACCGGCTCGAGCGCTACGGTGCGACGACCCGGCTCGATTACGGCGACATCACACCGGCGACGCTCGGCGCCACGCTTGCGGAGCTCCGTCGCAGCACACCTTGGTATCGGCCTGTCGACGGCGGTGGCGCCGCAAACGCGGCGTCGCTCATCGCCGAGCTGCTCTAGCGGCGACCTCGCGCGCGCGTTCGCGCGCCGTTTCGGGAGCTGCACCTCCGGCGACCGCGAGGAGGAACGCGGCCGCGAAGGCGTCGCCCGCGCCGAACGGCGACGTGCGCTCGACCCCGTAGTCGTCCTTCAGGCACACGACCTCGTACCGCTCTTCGAGACCGGGCACGGCTTCTGCCTCCGCCCGCGTGGCGAAGACGACACGCGCGCCGAAGTCGGCGCGTGCGAGACGAGGCGATGCGAGGTCGACGGCCGTCCATGGGCCGTCGAACATCTCGAGCGCTGCGAGCGCCGCTTCGCGAGAGCCCTCCTGGAAGAGGGCAAAGCCGGAGACGAGCAGCGCATCGCCCTGCAGCGGCGACGGCACGTCGCCGCGGGACAGCCGGGCGTTCGCGCCGCGGTCCGCGACAACTGCATCGGCGAGCGCGGCCGCTGTGCCGGTGGGGAGCTCGTCGTCACGCGCGAGCCGCCCCTCGATGCCTCGTCGCTCGAGGGTCACGACGACGAGATCGCCCGCTGCGTCGCTGCCGATACGCCCGACGACCTGCACGTCCGCCCCGAGCTCCCGGGCGACGAGCGCGGCGTTCACGGCCGAGCCGCCGGCGCGAAGCTGCACGCTGCCGTGCGCCCGCTCGCCGCGCGCCGGAAGCCGATCGGCGACGACGTCGACCATGACGTCGCCGACGGTGACGAGCTTCACGCCGAGCGGATCTCTTGCACGACGGGAGACGTCACGAGCGTTGCGGCACGTTCGGGTGCAAGCCCCGCCGCAAACGCATCGACGATCTCTCCGGCCTCGCTGTACGCAGCCGCAGCGTCGTCGTCACGTCCGAGCCCGTACGCGACACGGCCCAGCGCGGCGCGTGCATTCCAGCGCCCGTACGGGCTGACGATGCGGTCGGCGATCTGCACGGCCGAGCGAAGCGCGGCGAGCGCATCGTCCGCACGGCCGAGCCGAGCCAGTGCCTCGCCGAGCGTCGAGAGCGAGCGGGCCTCGTACTTGGCGCGCCGCGTTCTGCGCGCCAGCTCGACCGCGCGATTCGCGAACTCCGCAGCCTCCTCCGGCGTCTCCGCCTCGAGCGCGATCTCCGCGCGCGCGGACATCAGCCTCCCCGCGATCAGCCAGGTCGTCCAAGCCGTCGCGTGCTCCGCCGCCTCCCAGCGCTCGGGCCAAACTGCCTGCGCCCGGCCGATGTCACCTGCGAGCAGGTCGGTGAGCACGATGTCCGCCCCCGCGAACTGGCGCGGCATCCCGAACTGCATCGTCGCGGAGAGCTCGAGCGCCTCTTCCGTCCGCTGCCGCGCCGTCTCGAGGTCATGGACTTCACGGTACGCCAGCGTCGAGTAATTGAGCACGACGCGCTTGGTGTGACCGAGCTCGTCGGCCAGCCGGAGCAACTCGTCCCACATCGAGATCGCCACTTCATGGCGCCCGAGCCCTGCAAGCGCCAGCGCTTCGAGACCGCCGGCGCGAAGCAACGCGTCCGGGCTGTGCACGTCGTTGGCGAGCTCTCGCGTTCGTTGCGACAGTTCGATCGCGCGCTCATAATCACCCGCCCACGCAAGCGTGTCCGAGTGAAGGTGGAGCAGGTGCGTGAGCTCGAACGGTCTCGCGCCGGGAACCCACTGCTGGAGCGCGCGCTCACCCAGCTCGAGTGCCTCTCGCAGATCGCCCTCTGCGCCCCGCATCGCCAGACCCTCGCTCTTGTTCGCGACCGCAGCCGCCAGCCCGGCATCGTCGTGAAGCTCCTGTGCGAGGGCAATTGCCGCCTCGGCGGTCGCAATCGTCTCTGCGTCGCGCTCGCTCCAGACATACGCGAGCCCGAGCCCCAGCAGTGCGTCCAGCTTCTGCGCTCCCTCGAGCTCCGGTACGACGCCGCTCAGCTCCTCCGCTGCCGCCTCGTATTCGTCGAGCTCGACGAGCGCACGCCCGCGTTCGACCCGGATCTGCCGTCGCAGCTCATCGTCCTCGGCCAGCTCGAGCGCTCGTGTGTACAGCTCGATGACCGCGCTGCTCGCCCAGCTCCGGCGTGCTGCGTCCGCCGCGGCCAGCAGGTACGGGATCGCTCTTCGCGGCTCACCTGCTTCGCGCCAGTGGTACGCGAGGATCGCCGCGAGTGCCTCCCCGACCAGGCGCTCCTCGATGTACTCCGCGACCGCTGCATGGCGCTCGCGGCGCAGCGCGCGCGGCACCGTCGCGTAGGCCACCTCGCGGATGAGCATGTGCTTGAACGTGTACTGGGCGTCGCCGGCAACCTGGCTCGAGGAGTCCCGCCGCACGAAGTCACGAGCCTCGAGAACCGACAGCGCCTCGTCCACGTCGCCGATCGACCCGACGGTCTCGAGAATGCCCCGCCAGAACGTCTTTCCGATCACGGCCGCCGACAGCAATGCGTCGCGCGCCACGCTCGGCAGGGCATCGATCCGCGCGGCGATCGCCTCGCGCACGGTCACGGGCAACTCCTCGTCGCCCCGCTCGGCGACGGAGGCCGCGAGCTCCTCGAGAAACAACGGGTTCCCGCCCGCCACGTCAACGAGCCTCGCCGGATCCACTCCGACGACCAATTGCTCCGCGAGCGTGCGCGCGTCGTCTTCCCCCAGCGGTTCGAGCGGCAGGGTCGTCTGCGCGCCGAGACCCGTGCCCCAAGTGGGCTCGACGTCGAGCAGCTCCGGGCGTGCGGTTGCGACGAGCAGCGCGGGAGCGTCACGCGTGTGGCGGGCAAGGTATGTCAAGAGCGCCAGCTCGCTCGCGTCGGCCCAGTGCACGTCCTCGAAGACGAAGACCGTTGGCTGCGCGAGCGCGGCGCACTCGACGAAACGCCTCGCTGCGAACATCAGCAGAGCGCCGGTGGGAACCTCGTCGTCGGGCGCGAGCCCGAGCAGCAGCAGCAGGTGCCTGAGGGTCTCCGCTGCCTCGTCCTCCGGCAGCAGCTCGCGAACCCTTGCTTCGAGCTTCGGCCGCGCAGCTGCAGGCGAATCCGACTCGAGGATGCCGCTGAGGTCATGAACGATGCGCGAGAACGCCTGGTAGCCGAGGCGCTCCTCGTACGGGAGACAGCGCCCGCGCAGAATGCGGCCGCCACCGTTGTCGACGAGCGAAGCAATCTCGCGGCAGAGGCGTGACTTTCCGATTCCCGGCGGTCCGACGAGCGTCACGAGGTGTGGTCGTTTCTCGTCGGTCGCGCGGCTCCAGACCGAGCGCAGGAGCTCGAGCTCGCGGTCGCGTCCGACGAGAGGCGCCGTGCCGAGCGGGCGATCGGCAGGAGCTGTGGCCGCTTCGACGGCGAGCCATGCAGCGACAGCGTCGGCCTTTCCTTTCGCGTCGACTGCGTCGAGCTCCTCGTAGCGAACGGCGTGGCGCGTCGCGCGGTAGGTCTCGTCGCCGACGATGACGCGTCCTGGCGGTGCCGCGTTCTGCAGACGCGCAGCGGTGTTCACGACGTCGCCCGTCGCGAGCGCCTCTCCGGCGCGTGCCTGATCGACCGACACGATCGCCTCACCGGTGTTGACCGCCGCCCGCGCGGCGAGCTCCAGACCCTCGATCGCGGCCAGCACGCGCAGCCCGGCTCGGACCGCACGCTCCGCGTCGTCACCGTGCGCGATCGGGGCGCCGAAGACCGCCATCACGGCGTCCCCGATGAACTTCTCGACGACTCCGCCGTACTGCTCGATGCACTGCTTCGCTTCTCGGTGGTAGGCCTGCAGCACCTCGCGGACGTCCTCCGGATCCGCCTTGTCCGCGCGCGACGTCGAGTCGACCAGGTCGACGAAGAGGACGGAGACGAGCTTGCGCTCCTCGTGGCGCGGAGCGGCCTCCGCGAGCGGTGCGCCGCAGTTGCTGCAGAAGTGCGCACCCGGCGCGTTGGCCTGGCCACAGCTGGGGCAGCGGACCTCGACGGCGGTCATCCAGCCCAAGTCTTGCCGACGGGCCTTGAGGGTTCAAACTGGGACGATGGGCAGGCGGCTGCTGTGGCTGAACGTGGGCGTGAAGGCGCTCCTCGTGGCGCTCCTGCTCTTCTCGGTCACGTCAGGCCTCGAGCGCTTCAATGGCAAGGCGATGTCGGCGCGGGCGCTCGCGTATCCGTTGGCGGCGCTGATCGTTCCGGTCGTGTGGCGGCTGCGTGGCCGGCCGCGGCCGTATCCCCACATGATCGACATCCTCGTCGTGCTGCCGTTCGTGATCGACACCGGCGGCAACGTGCTCGACCTCTACTCCGTCTGGTGGTTCGACGACGTCGCGCACTTCCTGAACTGGTGGATCCTCGTCTCGGCGTTCGCGCTCGCATTGCAGCGGACGAGCCTCGGCCGGCTGCCGTCCTGGTCGATCGCCGTCGGCTTCGGGGCCGCGACCGAGATCCTCTGGGAGCTGGGCGAGTACACCGTGATGAAGCTCGGCTCTTCGGGCCTGCAGCTCACGTACGAGGACACGATCGGCGATCTCGCGCTCGGCGGGCTCGGGACGCTGCTCGGCGCAACGATCGTCTTCGTCGCTTTCAGACGAGGCGTCGTTCGAGAAAGCTCGCCAACCGCGTAAGCGGAAACGAGATGCAGAAGAACGCCGCCAGCAGCGCGGTGTAGATCGCGAACGCGTGGGAGTTCGCCCCGACCTCGAACTGCAGCCTCTCGATTGAGCGCTGTCCCGTCGCGAGCAGCTCCGTGACGCCGATGAGCGACGCGATCGTGGTGTTTTGGATGATGTTCGCAATCAGGCTCACGAGCGGGGGCAGCAAGCGGCGCAGCGCTTGCGGCAGGATCACGAACAGGTGACGGCCGATCCAGCCGAAACCGAGCGCCCCTGCAGCCTCGTGCTGCTCACGTGGGATCGACTGGACGGCGCCGCGGGTCGCCTCGGCGACCTGCGCGCTTCCCCAGAGCGTCAGGCCGACGGCCGCTCCGGTGAACGCGCCGAAGCGATAGTGGACGTACGGCGTGGTCGGGAGCGCGTAGTAGACGAGGAAGATCGTGACGATGATCGGCAGGCCTCGCCAGACCTCGACGTAGAGCCGCAACAGCCACTCCAGCGGCCGAAAGCGGATGGTCATGAGCGTGCCGAGCAGGATGCCGATCACGGTGCTGCCGGCGACGGCGAAGACGGCGATGCGGAGGGTGTTCTTGAGCCCCTCGTGGAGCATGTAGTGCGCTACCGGGTCGACCCAGTCGGGCATCAGCGCGCCTCCGGCAAGGCCAGTCGCCGCTCGACGACGCGAATGAGCAGCGAGAGCGTCCAGACCACGATCAGGTACGTCACGCCGAGCGCGAAGTAGACCTCCGTCGCCTTGAACGACTCGCTCTCGAGGCTATAGGCGGTGTTCGTGAGCTCGGCGAAGCCGATCGCCGTCAGCAGCGACGTGTTCTTGAGCACCGACACGTTCGTGTTGATCGTCGAGGGCAGCGCAATGCGCGCGCCGATCGGCAGCGTGACGTTGAAGAAGGTCCCGAGCCTCCCGAGCCCGAGGGCGAGGCCGGCCTCGCGGTAGCGGTAGGGCACTGCCTCGAAGCCGGCGCGGAAGTTCTCGGTGTTGTACGCGCCGCCCCAGATGACGACGGCCAGCCAGGCGATGGTGAACGGCTCGAGCCGGATCGGATGTCCGGGGAAGTGTGGCAGCGCGCCGGCGATGAAGAAGATCTGGACGAGGATCGGTGTGTTCCGGATGACCTCGACGTAGGTGGCGGCCAGCCAGCTGACGACGGGAACGCGATGGGCGCGAGCGGCGCCGAGGACGATGCCGATCGCGAGCGATCCCGCGATGCCGATCCCCGCGACCTTGAGCGTCTGCTTCAGGCCCTCCCAGAAGTCGGGTAGGTGGTCCCAGATGAACTGCCAGTCGAAGTTCGCCGCGAGCATGGAAGAGAAGGCGGAGCGGCCGCGCAGGTGCGGCCGCTCCGGATCAGACGGTTACGGACAGATGGTCGTGACGTCCTTCCCGACCGGATAGGCGAAGGTGTTCTTCGGCCGGGGGACATTGTCCAGGAAGCCCGACACGAGCCGCGCCGGGGCGTTCGCCCGCAGGATCTTGACGAACTCGTCGCGCTTCTTCATGTACCGCAGCGCGGCGTTCACCCAGCGCGACATCGCCGTCTCGCCCTTGCGGATGCCGATCCCCCACGGGACGTTGAGGAACTTGTCGCTGGTGAGCCTGACGTCGCGGTCCTGGGTCGCGACGCCGAGCAGGAACGCGTCGTCGAACATGAACGTGTCCGCGCGCCCGTCCTTCACCGCCGAGACTGCCAGGGCTGGCGAGTCGACCTCGAGCAGCTTCGTGCTCTTGAAGCAGTTCCTCGTCCAGGCCGCGTAGAGCGCTCCACGCGTCGTCACGACGGTCTTGCCGGCGAGCGTCGGAACCGTCACCGACGAGCTGTTCGGAACGAGCAGCCGCCCCGTCGCCGAGTAATACGGGATCGAGAAGTCGATCTGATCCGCCCGTGCCTGCGTCCAGGTCAGAGTCGAGACGATGATGTCGACGCGACCCGACATGAGCGTCGGAATGCGGCTCGGCGTCGTGACGCACGTGAAGCTCACCTTCTTCTTGCTTCCGAACGCGAGCTGCGCGAAGCGCTGAGCGACCTGAACGTCGTAGCCGTCGTTGTTCCCACGCACGTCGATGAAGCCGAACGGGGGGAAGTCGCACTTCACACCGATCTCCCAGTGCTTGCGGCTCTTGACCGCTGACGGCAGCGGTGGCAGCTTGGGCTTCGCCGGCTTCGGCTTCGGTTTCGGCAGCGGTACCGGCGCGGCCGTCCGTATGAACTTCCCGCCGGGCGTGGCTGCCCCGAGCCCGGTGAACACAGCCGCGGCCAGCAGCAGCGAGGCTGCGGCGACTGCGATACGTCTCATCTAACGCCTCCTTCGTCGATGGTGAGCTCCTCCAAAGAGTCGGCCAACTGGAGCGTGCGCCGCAGGAATCGCTTCGTGCGTTCTGCCTGCGGCCGGTCGAGGACCTCTGCCGGCTTGCCCTGCTCCACGATCTTCCCTCCGTCCATGAAGATCAGGTGGTCGCCGACATCGCGCGCGAACTGCATCTCGTGCGTGACGACGAGCATCGTCATGCCTTCGTGCGCGAGGTCGCGCATGACCACGAGCACTTCGCCGACGAGCTCCGGGTCGAGCGCAGACGTGACCTCGTCGAACAGCATCACGTGCGGGCGCATCATCAGCGCCCGGGCGATCGCCACGCGTTGCTGCTGCCCCCCGGAGAGCTGGTGGGGATAGCTGCGCGCTTTGTCGACGAGGCCCACGCGACCGAGCAGCTCATGGGCTCGTTCCTCCGCTTCTCTGCGTCTGACATGACCAACGCGTCGGGCGGCCAGCGTGAGGTTGTCGAGCACGCGGAGATGCGGGAACAGGTTGAACTGCTGGAAGACGATGCCGATGCGCTGCCGCACCGCCGGCACCTTCACGCCCTTCCGTGTGATCTCTTCGCCCTCGAAGAAGATGCGACCGCCGTCGACCGGCTCGAGCAGGTTGACGCAGCGGAGCAGGGTGCTCTTGCCGCTGCCGCTCGCGCCGATGATGACGAGCGCGGTGCCTGCGGGCACGGTCAGGTCGATGCCGTCGAGGACGATGTTGTCGCCGAAGCTCTTGCGCACGTTCTCGACGCGCACGACCGGTGTCGTTGCGCGTGCAGGCTCCGCCAGCGCCGCCCCTGTGTGCCCCGCCTCCACGGCCAGTCCGGTTATACGCGTTTTGCCCAGCGCGTTCAATCTAGGCTCCGCGCCTTGGACGCGTTTGCGGAGCTCATCCGTTCGCGACGGACGCACAAGTCGTTCGGTCCCGACCCTGTCCCGCGCGAAACGCTCGACGAGCTGCTCGAGCTCGCTCGCTGGGCGCCGAACCACCACCGCACGAATCCGTGGCGGTTTCGCGTGCTCGGGCCGGTGACGCTCGAACGGCTGAAGGACGCGGCCGGGCCGCCGGAGGCACCGAAGCTCGACCGCGCGCGTACGCTCGTCCTCGCGTCGTGCGTGCTGAGCGGCGACCTGCAGCAGGACGAGGAGGACGTCTGCGCAACCGCGTGCGCGATCTACACCGTGCTGCTCGCCGCGCAGGCGCGCGGGCTCGCCGGCTACTGGCGCACGCCGCGCGTCCTCCGCACGAAGGCGGGGCGCGAGGCCGTTGGGCTGCCAGACGGCGAGCGCTTCCTCGGGCTGGTCCACCTGGGAACGCCGCGCGGCGAGCCACCCGTGCCCGAGCGCGCGCCGCTCGAGGCGTACCGCGAGTACCTCCCGTAGGTACCGTGGACGCATGGCCGAATTCCCCGCTGAGGCAGGCCCACAGCAAATCGTCTGCCCTCACTGCAAGAAGACGTTCACGGCCGAGCTGATTGCCGGCCAGACCGAGCGCCACCGGGGCTTCAAGTGCCCACACTGCAAGCTGTTCGTCCCGGCGGCCCGGGCGCGTAACAGCTAGACGCCTGTCCCTCGTTCAAGGGATACGAGCAGCCTGCCGATGAGCTTCGCGTGGCTGTCGACGCTGCCGCCTCCCGCACGGACCCGCTCGAGCGAGTGGCCGCGATTCCCGGCTGGTTCTGGGTCTCGGGAATCGTCGCCGCGAGCTTCTTCGGACGCCTGATCGCCGCGGCCGGGCGGCCGGTCCCGCACTACCTCCCGGACGAATACATCTACCCCTCGCTCGCGCGAAGCTTCGCCGAGCACGGCCGGCCGATGATCCGAGGAGTCGGCGTGCACTTCCCGGCGCTGCTCGACCCGGTCGTGACGGCTCCGGTCTGGTTTTTCACGCATGACCCGGTGCGCGCCTATGCGATCACGCAGGGCTCGCACGCCGCATTCGTCTCGCTCGCGGCGATTCCGGCTTACCTGCTTTGCAAGCGCCTCGGTCTCGCCGGCTGGCTCGCCGTTGCGGTCGCTGCACTCGCGGTCGCGGTGCCGGACGGCGTGTACGCCTCGAGCATGCTCGCCGATCCACTCGCGTACCCGCTCGTGCTCACAACGATCTACCTCGGCGTGTGCCTTGTCGAGCGCTCGTCGCGCGGCCTGCAGGCCGCATTCGCCGTTGCCGCCGCGCTGGCGGTGCTCGCGCGCGTGCAGTACGCGGTCGTGCCCCTCGCCGTCTTTGGCGCGGAGCTCGTCGCCGACAGGGGCCGCATCCTCGTGTCGCTGCGTCGCACCTGGCTGGCGCTGGCTCTGCTCGTCGCGCCGCCGGCCGTCCTGTTCGTGACACTCGGCTCGCAGCGCGTGCTCGGCGTCTACTCGCACGGCGACCATGCAGTGCATCCCGGGTCGCTCGTCCATTGGGTCGCCCGCGAGGCGATGCTGCTCGCGTATGCGAGCGGCTGGGCGCTCGTGCCGGGCGCGCTTGCCGCCCTTGGGCTGGCACTGGCGCGGCCGTTTCGCCGCGCCGAGCTGGCCTTCGCGGTCACGACGCTGCTTCTTGGCGGCGCGCTCCTGCTCGAAGCGGCGCAGATCGCAGACACCGACTCGCAGCGCTTCCAGGAGCGCTACCTGTTCACGCTCATCCCGCTGCTCGCGGTCGCGTTCGGGTTGTACGTCAAGCGCGGTCTGCCACTGCGGGTGCCCGTCGGATTGTGCTCGGCCGCACTGTTGCTGCTCGCGGCGCGCGTGCCGCTCTCAGGTTACGCGGCGGCGCACAACAAGGACGACTCGCCGACGCTGTGGGCCGTCCTGCGCTTCGAAGCGCTCGTCTCCGTCGGCAACGGCGCGCTCGCCGTCGCGCTCGTCGCGGCCGGCCTGTCGGCGATCGCCGCACTCGCCGCGTTCAGGAAGCTGCCCGCCGCAGTCGCCATGGTCACTGCGCTCGGCGCCTGCTGCGCGCTGTCCGCCGGCGCCTCCTCCTACGACCATTTGAGCAGCACGAGCCTGCGGCATTCGCTGAATCCCGATCTGCGCTGGGTCGACCATGCGCGCCTCGGCTCGGTCGACCTGCTCGCCCCGCCCGGCGCGCGCAAGGAGCAGTCCTGGGAGCAGCTCTTCTGGAACACGTCCGTCGACCGACTGCTCGTCCTCGGTAGCCCGCCGCTCGATCAGTTCGACACGAAGTTCGTCCGCGTCGCGCCCGACGGCCGCATCCTCGTCGACGGTCGCGCAGACCGCCGGCCGCTGCTCGTGCAGACGTACGGGTCAACGGTGCAGCTGACCGGCGTGACACGTGTGCGCCGCGACGTGATCTTCGACCTCTACCGCCCGACGGGCACCCCGCGGCTACGCCTCGTGGCCGCCGGCCGTTTCCCCGACAAGTGGCTCGCGCCGCGCGGCGCGATCACGGTGTGGACGAAGTCCGCCGGCACGCTAACGATCGTGGTGACAATGCCGCCCGGCACGCAGGTAACCCCCTTGCGCTTCAACAACCGGCTCGTGAACGTCCAGCCGGGCCGGCGCACAACCCTGCACTTCCACGTCCCCGGCGGCGCACCGTGGAGCCTCCACTTCAGCAGCAAGAAACAGGGCTACCTCGCCGACCGCGCGGTGAGCGTGCTCGCGCCGGTCGTCCGATTCCGCTAACGGCGGAGCCTCGCGTCGACGAGGGCCGGAGACTAGCGCGAGCGAAGCGGCGTCCCTAGGACTGCGTCGTCAGACGCAGTCCTTGAGTCCTTGCGCTTCTGGCAAGGACTCAAGTTTTTTTAATGTGTTGTTCTCGATCTGACGGATGCGCTCGCGCGTGACGCCGAAGGCACGGCCGACCTCCTCCAGCGTGCACGGCTGTGTGCCTGAGAGCCCGAAGCGGAGCTCGATGACCTGACGCTCGCGCTCCGGGAGCGCCGAGAGCGCGTGCTCGACGTCCTCCCGTCGCAGCGACAGCGTCGCGGTGTCGAACGGCGACTCGGCCGACTCGTCCTCGACGAAGTCGCCGAGCTCCGACTCCTCCTCCTCGCCGATCGGCTTCTCGAGAGACACCGGCAGCTGCGACATGCGGAGGATCTCGCGCACCTCCTCGGTCGTTATCTCGAGCTCCTCGGCGATCTCGTCGGGACGCGGCTCGCGTCCGAGACGTTGCACGAGCTGGCGCTCGATGTGCACGACCTTGTTCAGCTTCTCGACCATGTGCACCGGGATGCGGATCGTGCGCGCCTTGTCGGCGATCGCGCGCGTGACGGCCTGCCGGATCCACCACGTCGCGTACGTGGAGAACTTGTAGCCCTTGCGGTAGTCGAACTTCTCCACCGCACGGATCAGGCCGAGCGAACCTTCCTGGATCAGGTCGAGGAAGCTGAGGCCGCGCCCGAGGTACGACTTCGCGATCGAGACGACGAGCCGGAGGTTCGCCTCGGTCATCTGGGTCTTCGCCGCCATGTCGCCGCGCTCGATGCGCTTGGCGAGGTAGACCTCCTGGTCGGCGGTCAGGAGCGGCACCTTGCCGATCTCGCGCAGGTACAGGCGCAGCGAGTCGAGCGACGGCTCGACGCTCAAGTCGAGCTTCGGGCCTTTCTCCTCTTCTGGTGCGGGGAGCTGCTCGTGCGGCGGATGCTTGTGCGTCTCGCCTTCCAGCAGCTCGACTCCGTGGTCGATCAAGTAGGTGTAGAAGTCTTCGACCTGCTCCTTCGTCAACTCGACGTCGTCGAGCCCTGCCGCGATCTCGTCATATGTGAGAACGCCCTTCTCGAGACCTTCCTGGACGAGCTTCTGGAGCTCCTCGACTTCAGGAAGGGAAATTTCGACGGTGAGCAACGGTGGCTTACCTCCCGGCTACATTCGCGTAGGTGGACGGGGACTCGATCTACCTGTTACACGCAAAAGAGCCGGACACCCGCTGCCTCCCGGCTCACCCTCTCGCCCGGCGGATATTACAGAGTTGAAACGAGTTCGCTACGTGCGGATTTCGCCGACCCGCTCTTTGCGACTGTTCTCGAGCGGTAAGACGCTTAACTCGTTCAGGTCGAGGTCGAGTTGCGCGAAGAACGCGGCCGCTGCAGGGCCGAGCGCACGTCCGTTCCCGTCTTCGCACTTGAGCGCGACGCCGACGCTGTGACCCGCGGCACAAAGCAGTCCTTCCGCGCCGCCCTTCGCGATCCAACCGGGGAGTGCGCGCATCAGCTGCGTGTCCGTTGCGCGCGGGCCGCGGATCAGCTCCGGGTATGCGCGCATCCCGTCGGCGACGCGCCGCGCTCCCTCCAGCTGCTCCAAGCGTGCGAATGCGTGCGCCATCCGTTCGAGCGGCAGCGCGAACGTGAGGACGCCACAGCCGTCGACGGCAGCCGGAATCTCCTGCTCCTCGACTTCCGCAGCCTCGGCGTGCAGCGCGTGTATCGCGCGCTGCACCGGATGGTCGGGCAACCGATAACCATCGCTCGGCCAATCGTGCGCGCGGCAGAGAGCAAGCATCCCCGCGTGCTTCCCGGAGCAGTTGTGGTTCAGGGGGGACGGCGGGTCGCCTTCCGCGCCGCATTCAAGCTCGTCAACCGCGGCCGGAGCCTTCGCGAGCAGTCCGCAAACGGCTGCGAGCTGCGCCTCGTCGGCGAGGTGCGAGGCGGAGGCGATCGCGAGGTCGCGCGCGTCCATGTCAGGGCGCGCACGCGCGAGTGGCACAGCCTGCAGCGGCTTCGACGACGAACGCATGAACGCGACGAGCTGCGGGTCGCCGGCTTCGGCGATCACCGCGCCGTCCTGCACCGCGACGGCGTGCACGCGGTGGACCGCTTCCACGACGTTTCCACGGCGCACGGATACCCTGATCTCCTCGATGCAATGGAGACTAAAGCGCCCACGCGGCGGCCTCTGGAGACACCCCGACTTCATGAAGCTTTGGGCCGGGCAGACGATCAGCGAGTTCGGCACGCCGGTCTCGCAGATCGCCATTCCGTGGATCGCGATCAAGAACCTGAACGAGAGCGCGTTCGCCGTTGCGAGCCTGACGACGGTGCAGTTTCTGCCGTTCCTGCTCTTCACGCTTCCGGCCGGCGTCTGGGTCGACCGGCTCTCGCGGCGCATGGTGCTGATCGTGGGCGACCTCGGCCGCGCTGTGCTGCTCGCGACGATTCCGCTGGCCTACGCGTTCGATGCGCTCACGCTGACCCAGCTGTACGTCGTCGCCTTCCTCGTCGGGATCCTCACGGTCTTCTTCGACGTCGCATACCAGTCGTATCTGCCCTACCTCGTCGAACGCGATCAGCTCGTCGAGGGCAACTCGAAGCTGCAGATCACCGTGTCGGCTGCACAAGGCGCCGGGCCTGCGATCGGCGGCGGGCTGATCCAGGCGATCACCGCACCGTATGCGGTCTTCGTCGATGCGTTCAGCTTCGTTGCGTCGGGTGCCTTCAGCGGGGCGATCAAGAAGCGCGAGCAGGTCGCGGCGCGTGTCGAGGGGGCGCGGCAGAGCATGTGGGCCGAGCTCAGGGAAGGGCTTTCGTACGTCCTTCGGCATCCGTACCTGCGGCCGCAGGCGATGTGCACGAGCACGTCCAACTTCTTCGGCTCGATGAGCTTCGCGATCCTGCTCGTGTTCGCGGCTCGCGACTGGCACATGTCCGCGGGCATTGTCGGCATCGGCCTCGGCCTGGGCTCGCTCGGGTGGCTGCTCGGCGCCGTGTTCGTCGGCCGGCTGCAGGCGTGGCTGGGCGTCGGCACGACGACGCTCGTCGCCTGCGTCCTGTTCGGCGTACCGTGGCTGCTGATCCCGTTGGCGCCGCAGAGCTTCCCGTTGCCGTTTCTCGTCGTTGCGATCCTGATCGGCGGCTTCGGCGGGGTCGTCTACAACGTGACGCAGGTCAGCCTGCGCCAGGCGATCACGCCCGAGCGTCTGCAGGGACGAATGAACGCGGTCATGCGGTTCATCGTCTGGGGCGCGCTGCCGCTCGGCTCGCTCGTCGGCGGCGCGCTTGCATCGTCGATCGGGCTGCGCAACACGCTGATCGTGGGTGCGGTCGGCGCGACGTTCGCGATCGTCCCGATTTGGTTCTCGCCGATCCGCACGCTGCGCACCATTCCCGAGCCCGAGCCTCCCGACGAGCCGCGGCTCGAGCCGGGGCTCGCGACGCCGCTGCAAGGGCCGCTGCCCGCGATGGAGGAGTCGAATGCCTGAGCTGCCGGAGATGGAGGCGTGGCGGCGCCAGCTGAACGACCCGGTCTCGGCGTTCCCGATCGTGAAGGCCGGCCCGGGCCACATCGCGACCCTGAAGACCTTCGACCCCCCGTTGTCGGCACTCGAGGGGCGGCAGCTAGCCGGCGCGGAGCGGCGCGCGAAGCGTCTGCTCTTCCCGACGGACGACGGCGAGCTCGTGGTGCTCGTGCACCTGATGACCGCCGGCCGGCTGAAGTATCTCCAGTTCGGGGAGAAGGGCCCCAAGACGCCGGCGTTCCAGCTCATGTTCGAAGGCGGCTCCCGGCTCGTGCTCACGGAAGCCGGTGCGAAGAAGCGGGCCGGCGTCTGGCTGCTGACGCCCGAGGAAGCCGAGCAGGAGCTCGCGCACCTCGGCCCCGAGGCGCTCGGGATCGGAGCGGAGCGGCTGAAGGAGATCTGCGCGGACGAGTCGCGGCGGCTACATTCGATGTTGCGAGACCAGCGAGTGATCGCCGGAATCGGGCGCGCCTGGGCGAACGAGATCCTGCACCATGCGCAGCTTTCGCCCTACGAGTTGACGCGCGACGTGACGCCCGAGCAGGTGGAGCGTCTGGCCGAGGCGATCGACGCCGAGCTGCTGCGCGGGCTGGAGCTTCGCGAGCGCGGCGCGAACGACAAGCGGACATACCGCGTGCACAACCACCTCGGCGAGCCCTGCTATGTCTGCGGGATGTCGATCGCGCGCGTCGACTTCGAGGAGCACACGATCTACTACTGCCCCGAGTGCCAGACCGGCGGACGCGTGCTCAAGGACCGCCGGCTGTCACGGCTGCTGCGCTAGCGCGCGCTCGACAAGCTCGGCCGCCTCGCGCACGCGCGCGATCTCGTCCAGGGATAGGCGGTCGAGCAGCGTCGCCAGGTTCGCAACCCGGCGCTCGCGCCCACGCTGCATTACCCGCCGCCCGTTGGCGGTCGCGTGCAGACGATGCACCCGCCTGTCGTCGGCGTCGCGCTCGCGCCGGACGAGCCCGCCGACCTCCAGGGCCTGAACGATGCGCGTCATCGTCGGCGGCCGAACCTGCTCCGCCGCCGCCAGCTCGCCGAGCGTCCTCGGGCCGCCGAAGACGAGCACGGACAGGGCGGAGAGCTGCGCAGGAGGGACGCCCGTCGCCGGATCCTCTCGGCGGACGTGCCTCAGGGCGTGGATCGCCGCAGAGTGAAAGCGGTCCGCGGCGTCGATTGACAGCTCTCGGGAGATTAGTTAGCGTAGCTAACGATGTCGGACGTCCTCCAGGCCATTTACCGCGGCGACCGTGGCGAGGCCGAGCGGCACGCGGCCGGTCGCGAACTCGACATCTTCGAAGCCTCGGCCCTCGGCCGCACCGAGCGTGTGCGTGAGCTCCTCGACGCCGATCCGTCGCTTGTCAACCGTTACGGCGAGGACGGCTTCCATCCCGTCGGGCTCGCGTCGTTCTTCGGGCATCTGGAGACGGCGCGACTGTTGTACGAGCGCGGCGCCGACGCGAACCAGCTTGCGCGTAACGAGCACATCCAGACGGCCGCGATTCACGCGGCCGCTGCCGCCGAGGGCAAGGACGAGGGCACACGCTATGAGCTCGTGAGGCTCGCGCTCGAGCACGGCGCCGATCCGGACCTCGAACAGGGCGGCGGCTTCCGTGCGATCGACGCGGCGCGACAGAACGGCGACGCGCGCGTGGAGCAACTGCTGCTTGACCACGGCGCAACCGGGTCTGACCCGACCAGGGCCGGAGCGTAAGCCGGCGCGAAGCGCCTAAGGCTGGGGTCTGACCCGCAGGGTCAGACCCCTCGTTCCCAGGCGTCCAGGAGCCCTTGGACGTGACGGCGCTGCTCGTCGGTGAACGGGACGTCCGCAAGCAGTCGCCGCACTTCGGACGGGTCGTCGTTCTCGATCGCGGCCTCGAGGTGTTCGCGGGTCGGCGTCGGCTGCTGGAGTTGGCGGCGAAGCCAGCGCAGTAGGCTCACCTGCGCGGCGCGCGTCATTCCGGCAATGTGATCGTCAGGGTGTCGCCGTCGAGCGCGACCGAGCCCCCGAGCGCGCGGACGACGCGGACTGCGACCGCGGCACCGAGGTCGCGCAGCTCCTCGCCGAGCACGACCGGCGCCGATGAGGCCGTCACGGGTGAGACCGCGAGCGTCGACCCGTCCACGTGCAGGGTCACCTCGTCGAGACCGCCGTGGCGCAGCGCGGCCTGCGCAAGTGCCGAGACGCCGCGCTCGGTCCCCTCCGGGTCGACGTGCACCTCTCCACCCTCCCCGCTCACCTTCACCCGATCCTCGCCGAGGTTCGCCGCCGCGGCGCGAGCGAGCTCGAGCGTATTCACCGCTTGCATGCTCGGCTCGTAGCGGCCGTCCTCGATGCGCGCCGCCGTTCCGAGCTCGTCGAGTAGCTCCGCGAGCTGGCGCGACGCGATGTCGATCATCTCCATGTAGCGCTGCTTCGGCTCGCCGAGATCGCCCGTGCGGATCAGCGTCTGCGCGAACCCGTGGATCGTCGCGAGCGGCGTCCGCAGGTCGTGTGCGGCGAGCGACACGAGACGCGCAAAGGTGGAATCGTTGGCGGCCACAGGGCTGCGTGACACTAACCTGTCTCCATGGCCGAGTCGCGACCTCTCCTCGACGATCTGCAAGCCTCGACGCCCGAGGTGCGGCTCGGGCTGTCGCGCGCCGGCGTGCAGCGCGTCGAGAAGGCGATCCGCCTCCGCTGGGGCGGCGCGGAGAAGCTGATCTCCTCCGAGATCGACTGCAGCGTCGACCTCGATCCCAGACAGAAGGGCGTCCACATGTCGCGCTTTCCGGAGGTGTTCGAGGAAGCGATCGACGAGGTCGTCCTGGAAGAGGCGTTCCTCGTCGAGGAGCTGGCCGAGCACATCGCCCGCCGCATCGTTGCGCGCCAGTCCGCGGGGCGAGCGGAGGTGCGGATCAGGGCCCGCTATCCGCTGGCACGGCGCACGCCGGTCACGGGGCTCGCGACGCAGGAGATGATCGCGCTCGTGGGGATCGCCGCCGCATCGGAGGCGGGCGTACGGCGGATCGTGGGCGTCGAGGCGACCGGCATCAACGCGTGCCCGTGCGCGCAGGGGCTCGTGCGCGGCCAGGCGTCGGAGCGGCTGCTGGAGGCCGGGTTCGGCGAAGGCGCCGTCGAGCGGATCCTCGAGCTCGTCCCGCTGGCAACGCACAACCAGCGCGGGCGGGGGACGTTGTACGTCGGCAGTGACCATCCGGTCAACGCCGAGCAGCTGGCGCGGATCGTGGAAGGCTCGATGAGCTCGCCGATCTACGAGCTGCTGAAGCGTCCGGACGAGTTGTTCGTCGTCGAGCACGCGCACCTGCAGCCGCGCTTCGTCGAGGACTCGGTCCGGATCGCGCTCCAGTCGGCGCTCGAGCGCTATACGGAGCTCGACGACGCGGACTTCCTGCTCGCGCGCCAGCTGAACTTCGAGACGATCCACGCCCACGAGGTCGTCGCAGAGCGGCACGGGACGGTCGGCGAGCTTCGCCGGGAGCTCGAGTCGGGTGAGCCCGCACCCCGGCACACGGAGCTACGCGAGTGGCTCGGCGGCACGCCGGAAGCGGAAGCGGTTCTCGGTTCCTGAGCGGAGCCGCGCGATGTTCGGGCGGTGCAACACGACCACCGCGACCGCGGCGATCGCGGCGAACCCGATCACCGGCCACGGCTCCTCGAGCAGCACGGCGATGACGGGCAGCGACACCGCGGCGAGCATCGACGCCAGCGACGCGTAGCGGAACACGACGAAGACGACGATCCAGACGGCCGCTCCGACAGCGCCGACGACGGGCGCGACTCCGAGGAAGGCGCCGCCACACGTCGCCACCACCTTCCCGCCGCGCTGCCACCTGAGGAACAGCGGCCGCCAGTGCCCGAGCATCGCCGCGCCGCCGGCGAGCACGCCCGCGAGGTGCGAGACAGCAAGCGTTGCGGCGAGCGCCGGCACGAATCCCTTCGCCGTGTCGAGCACGACGACCGGCAGCCCGAGCCGCCAGCCGTATGCGCGCCAGACATTCGTGCCGCCGATGTTGCCGCTGCCGTGCCGCCGGATGTCCTCGTGCTTGAAGAGCCGCACGAGCCAGTAGCCCCACGGCATGGAGCCGAGCACGTAGCCGGCAACGATGAAGGCAACCGTCGTCATGCAAGGTCCTTGGACATGAAAACGGCGCGCTCGTCGTACCCGGCGGCCCGGTACAGCGCACGCGCGGCGTCGTTGCCGCCCCAGACGTTGAGGTCGATGCCCCGCAAGCGCTCGGCGCGAGCCTCTTCCTCGATCAGCTCCAGGGCCTTCCGCCCCAGCCCCCGGCCACGCAAGCGCTCGTCGATGAAGAGGTCGTAGATGAAAGCGCGCTCCTCGCCGCGCGGCGCCCAGAATAGGCGGCCGACCGCCTCGGCCGTCTCCGTGTCCTCGATCGCCGAGATCCGCTGATGCTCTTGCCGGACGCCGTCGGGGAAGAGCGAGGCGTGATCGGCGCGGGACTTCTCCTCGGCAGTCTCCGGCGTCATCCCCGCCTCGTCGACGAGGCTGCGCACATATTCGACACGCTGTTCCGCGAGATACCTCTCGAACTCGTCGTCGCGCAGCGGCCGAAGCCGAATGTCCATCGTTACGTCTGGATCTGGTACTTCGACACCCAGTCGTTGACCGTCGACCAGTCGAGGTTGTCGAAGAACGCGTCGATGTACGACGCGCGGTCCGTCTGGTAGTCGAGGAAGTACGCGTGCTCGTACACATCGAGCGCGATCAGCGGTGTCGCATTCCAGATCGGGAACGTGTTCTGCGCGTCGCCGACGTAGTTGAACAGGCGCCCCTCATCCCAGTCGTATGCCGTCCACGCCCAGCCGCGGCCGGCCATGCCGGTCGCCTTCAGGTCGGTCCGCCACGCCTGAAACGAGCCGAAGTCGCGCTCGACCAGGTCGCCGATCATCCCCTCCGGATCGCCACCGCCTCCGCCGAGATGCTCGAAGTAGATCTCGTGGTTCTTGATCCCCCCGACGGCGAACGTGAGATCGACCTTGAGCGCGCGGATGTCCGAATAGACCTGGTTGGCGCTCGAGGTGTCGACCCCGTCCAGCTTCTGGAGGATCTCGTTGCGCTTGTTGACGTAGCCCTCGTAGAGCTTGTAGTGAGCCTCGATCGTGGCCCGCGAGATGCCGTCGAGCTCGTAGAGCTCGGGCTTCAGCTGCCGCGGGGTGATCTCCTCGAACTTGAACGCAAGCGTGGCCATGGCCGGGGAGCATATCCTCGACCCACATTCAAGAAAGGAGCGACCGATGGCCCTTGAGGTCCCGCCTCTTCCGTACGACTACAGCGCGCTCGAGCCGCACATCGACGAGCAGACGATGCGCGTCCACCACGACAAGCACCACC
>VAXO01000089.1 GCA_005888435.1 Actinomycetota bacterium
TTGCCTCTGTGCGGTTCGCGACCCCGAGCTTGCCGTAGATGTTGTGGAGGTGAAACTTCACCGTCTGGTCGGAGAGGTAGAGCTCCTTTCCAACCGCGCGGTTGGAAAGTCCGCGCGAGACGGCTTCGAGGATCTCCAGCTCGCGCTCGGTCAGCCCGGTCCGGTCGCGCATCTCCTCCTGAGCGCGCTCGTGCCGGCGACGCTTCAACACGCCTCCGACGCCCGCGGGCAGCGAGAAGTAGACGTTCTGGTTCAGGGCCTGCCGCAAAACGGACGGAAGGTCGAACAGGTCGATCGACTTGGAGACGTAAGCTGCTGCGCCGGCGCTCAGCGCCGCCTCGATCAGCTCGGGCTCTTCGGCCGCCGAGAACATGACGACCGTGACGCGCGGATACTTCTCGCGGAGCACCGCGAGACAGTCCAAGCCGCCGATCACGGGTACGTGCAGATCGAGAACGACGAGGTCGGGGGCAGTTCTCGCTACGAGCGGGGCGACCTGCGCGCCTGACGCGGCTACGCCGACGACCTCGAAGTCGTCGGTGTCGGCCAGGCACTGGCCGACGGCCTGGTGGATCAAGGGGTGATCGTCGACGACGACGACGCGCTTTCTAGCCATCGCAAATAGGCTATGACCCACCCGCGCCGCCATGCATGGCCCAGATGCGTCATTCGTCGCCGGGACGCCGGTGCAGCAATGTAGGGGGATGCCGAGCCGCTTCACGGCCGTTTTCGTGGTCGGGCTGCTGCTCTCGGGCTGCTCGGGCGGCGGGCAACCGACCACGTCCGGCATCACCAGCGTCCTGGTGATGAAGCATGGACGGATCGTTCGGGAGAGCTACTACGGAGGCCTCGAGGCCGGCGATCGTCTCCCCGTCTTCTCCATCACCAAGAGCGTGACCTCCGCGCTCGTCGGGATCGCCATCGCTGATGGATCTCTGAGCGGCCTCGACGAACGCCTGCCGTGGCGCCGCCAGATCGCGCTCCGCCAGCTGCTCTCGATGACCGCGGGCTACGCCCCGAGCTTCGACTTCGAGCCCTCCGACGCGCAGACGCTTGCCACTCGCGCGCGAGTAAACAGAGTCGGAACGTTCGCTTACGACAGCGGCTCGCTCGATCTCGCCGCGGACATGGTCGAACGCGCCACCGGAATGTCGCTCGCCGACTATGCACGCCGGCGCCTGTTCGGCCCGATGGGAATCCGCGACGTTCGTTGGCCGGGCTCACGCGGCGCGTCGGGCCTGCTCCTGCGGCCGCGCGAGCTGCTCGCGTTCGGCGAGCTGTACCTCGAGGGCGGCGGGCGAATCGTCCCAGCGACCTGGGTCCGGCTGTCCACGCGCCCGCATGTCGGCATCCGGCATGGGCTCGGCTACGGGTACGGCTGGTGGATCCGGCCGCACTCGTACGCGGCCTACGGCTATCTCGGGCAAGTGCTCGCGATCTATCCGAAGCGAGACGAGGTTGTGCTCGTGACATCGTCACGCGAGGATGCGAGACCGCTCGAGCTGGTCCGCCGGATCGCGTGAGAATGACTTGGCCGGCGCTACGGGCTGTGGCATCGTCCTCAACGTGGCCCTGGCGACCTCGCCGACCCTCGTCGGGCGCGAGACAGAGCTCGATCGCGTCCTCGAGTTTCTGCGCGGAGACGCCCGGGCGAAGCTGCTGCTCGAAGGCGACGCCGGAATCGGCAAGACGACGCTGTGGGCCGCCGGTCTCGACGAGGCTCGCAGTCGAAGCTTCCGCATCCTGCAGGCGCGGCCGGCGGCCGCCGAACGGGAGTTGTCCTTTGCGGCACTCGGTGATCTGCTCGACGAGTTGCGCGACGAGATCGGCGCCCTTGCGGCGCCGCAACGGCACGCACTGCGGGCCGCATTGCTGCTCGAGGACACCAGCGGCGAGCCCCCCGATCAGCGTACGATCGCGGTCGCGCTGACGGAACTGCTCCGTCGCGCGGCTCAGGATGCACCTGTCGTCATAGCCGTCGACGACGTGCACTGGCTCGACGGTCCCTCCGCGCTGGCAATCGAGTTCGCCAGCCGCCGGCTGATCGACGAGCCGGTTCGTCTCTTTGCCACCGCTCGCGCGGGCGGCGAGGCCCCACTCGGCTTCACAGTGGCAGAGCGGCTGACCGTCGGGCCGCTCTCCGTCGACGAGCTCGACGAGCTCGTCCGCACACGACTCGACGCGCGCCTCCTCCGCTCGGCAATTCGCCAGCTCGCAGACGCCTCGGGCGGGAACCCCTTCTATGCCCTCGAGCTGGCTGAGAGCGTCGTGCGCTCCGGCCGCACCCCGGAGCCGGGCGAGCGACTCTCGGTCCCGACGCATCTCCGCGCAATCACCACGCGTCGGCTAGAGACCCTGTCGCCGCGAGCACGGGAAGCAATCCTGGCGACTGCCGCACTCGCGCAACCCACCGCGATCGTGGTCGCAACCGTCGTTGGCGGCGATGACGCAATCGCGGAAGCCGTCGCCGCCGGTGTGCTCGAGCAGCACGGCGATTCGCTCCGCTTCACGCACCCCCTGTTCGCGGCAAGTGCGTACGAAGACGCGCCTGCCGAGGCACGAAAGGGAATGCATGTACGCCTCGGTCGAGTCGTCACCGACCCGGAGGAACGCGCGCGCCAGCTGGCCGAGGCGGCAGAAGGCCCCGACGC
Organism: Actinomycetota bacterium; assembly: GCA_005888435.1. Classification (GTDB taxonomy): domain Bacteria; phylum Actinomycetota; class Thermoleophilia; order Gaiellales; family Gaiellaceae; genus 3-1-20CM-4-69-9. Next base: position 2,652 of record VAXO01000089.1, read on the forward strand.
CAAGATCGCGACGTTCGTCGAGGCCGCGGCCGTGAGCGTCGCGGCGCGCGGCGCACCCGACGCGGCTGCGCGGCTCGCGAAGCTCGCCGTCGAGCTGACGCCGCCGAGCCGGCGGAACGCGCTGCACAAGCGCCGGCTCGACTCCGCCCGCTACGCATTCGCGGCCGGCGATCCGGCACATGCGGAAGCGCTGCTCGCGCGACAGCTCGACGACACAACGCCGGGCCGGGAACGCGCAGAGGTGGAGCTCGAGCTCGGGCGCGCGGCTCTTGCGACCGACGGCGCCGCCGCCGCGACGACCCACTACGAGCGGGCGCTCGCCGAAGTCGAGGGCGGCGACGAGCTCGAGCTCGAGGCATTGATCCTCACGGAGCTCGCCAATACGCACGCCGCAGACCTCCGGTCGGACTCGCATGCATCTGCGCGCGCCGTCGAGCTCGCCGAACAGGTCTGGGACCCCGAGCTGCTCGCGCGCGCGCTCGGAATCCACGGCGCGACCATGGTGTGGCAGAACGAGCCGGTACCAGAGGAGTACTGGCAGCGGGCGCTTGCCGTGGAGCGGAGCACGGGACAGCTCCGCTACATGGGACCGGCGTATGCCCATGCGCTCGCGCTCATGTTTCGGCTCGACTACGAGCGAGCGACGCAGTTGTTCGGCGAGGTCGCCGATTCGATGCGGCGCAGGGATGACCCCATGCTCCAGGCCGTGCTGTTGCTTCTTTCGGAGATCGCGCGCAACTCCGGTCGCTGGCAGGACGCCGCAACGTACGCGGACGAAGCGCACGACGTGGTCCTCCAGACCGGCCGGCAATCGGTCGAGCCGGAATGCCTGATGGTGAAAGCTCGCCTTGCCATGCTCAGGGGAGAGCTCGAGCTCGCTCACGAGCTCGGAGACGAAGCCTTGGCTTCACTCGCCCGACTCGCGGCAGTGGGCGAGCGCCGAGCAATCTTCGACGGGGCCATGACCGAGGCGCTCGTGAACTCGATCTTCGGCCGAGGCGCGCAGATGGCCGGCGATCACGCGCGGGCCCACGATCTCTTCGCCAAAGCATGCGAACACGACCGCTCGATCGGAATGGCAGAGTGGGTGCTCGAAGGGCTGGCGGATGACGTGACCTCGCTCGTGGCTCTCGGGAGATCAGAGGAGGCGAACGTCGCGCTCGCAGAGCTACGGGAGCTACGACCGACGATCTCCGTCGCGATGGGAGCGACTCCAGCTGCCCTGGAGGCTCGTGCAGAGGGCGTGCTCGCTGCCGGCAAGGGCGATTACGAGGCGGCCATCGCCGCACTGGAGCGGTCGCGCCACCTGATCGAGGAGCTACCTGCCCCGTGGCCGTACGAGCTGGCGCGCACGCTGCTCGCGCTCGGCCGAGCCCAGCGCCGCGCACGCCGGAAGGCGCACGCGCGCGCCACCCTCGAGCGGGCGCTGGCGATCTTCGACGAGCTCGGCTCGAAGTTGTGGGCGGAGCAGGCACGGCGCGAGCTCGATCAGATCGGCGGCCGGCCCTCACAGACCGGAGCCCTCACCGAGACCGAGGCGCGCGTCGCCGCGAGCGTGGCCGCCGGCCGTTCGAACGCGCAGGCGGCGCGGGAGCTGTTCATGAGCCCGAAGACGGTCGAGTGGAACCTGTCGAAGATCTACAAGAAGCTGCACGTCCGCTCGCGTGCAGAGCTCGCGGCGAAGCTCGCGAAGCAGCCTCAGTCGTAGCGAATCCGCGGATCGACCACGCCGTACATGATGTCGGCGAGCAGGTTGAAGGTCACGACCATCGTCGCGACGACCATCAGCCAGGCCATGACCGGGTACGGGTCGCTCGCGCCCAGCGAGTTCACGAGGTAGAAGCCCATGCCGTCGAGCGTGAAGACGATCTCGATGCTGATGATCCCCGCAAACAGCGTCCCGAAGTCGATCGCGAGCAGCGTGATCAGCGGGATCAACGCGTTCCGGAAGATGTGCCGCCAGAGGATACGCCGCTCGCCCAGGCCTTTCGCTCGCGCGGTGCGCACGTAGTCGGAGTTCATGACGTCCAGCATCGCCGCGCGCATGAAGCGGCTGTAGTTGGCAATGCTCAGCGTCGACACGACGATCACGGGCAGCGCGAGATGCTGCGCCCGGTCGAGCAGGAAATGGAAGCCGTGCCCGGCGTTGACTGACGAGGACAAGCCGGACGTGTAGAAGATGCGTACGTGCCACTTCAGGAAGACCTGCACGACGATGACCTGCAGCATGAGCGCCATCCAGAACGTCGGGATCGCGAAGCCGACAAACGTCGCCGTGGTCGCCGCGTAGTCGAACGCGGAGTACTGGCGTAACGCCGAGTAGACGCCGATCGACACGCCGACGATGACCGAGAGGATGATCGCGGTCAGCAGGTACTGGAGCGTGTGGCCCATCGCGCGCCTCAGCTCGGGCCAGATCGGGCGATTGCCGAAGAGCGTGGTCCCGAACTGCTTCGTGACTGCGTCGTGCACCCAATAGCCGTAGCGGACGATGACCGGCTTGTCGAGGTTCTTCGAGTGCTCGATCGAGTGGAGCTGCTCGGCGGTGATGTTCGGATTCGCGCGAACCCGCCCTAGCGGATCGCCGGTGATGGAGACGAACGTGAAGATCAGGAAGCTCGTCGTGATGAGCACCGGGATGCTGTAGAGGATCCGACGCACGACGAACGTCAGCACGGAGAGAAGGTGCCACGTGAGATCCGGGGAAACCCCCGGGATTGAGACGTCACGCTGCTTGAGGTGCTCGAGTCACTCACTGCCGGCGAGCGCCGAGTCGCGGAGCTCGTCGCCCAGGGTTGGACGAACGTCGAGGTTGCCGGGGCGCTGAACGTGCACGCCAAGACCGTCGAGTGGACCCTGACGAACGTCTACCGCAAGCTCAACCTCAGGTCGCGCACCGAGCTCGCGATTCACGTCGCGAGGCAACCGCCGTGAACGCTCCCTACTTGGCGTGCCCGTTGTCCGGCTTTTCCTTGTCCGGCTTGTCGGGCTTATCCGGCTTGTTGCCGTGATCGTCTGACGGGGGCGCGGGAAGAGCTGCCTGCTCGGCGGCTGGATCGTCGGCACGCGGCGTCGCCCCCGGAGTGTCCTCGAAGGGCGGAGCGGGCGGCGGCGTCGACGTCGACTCGGTCACCGCGGCCTGCGGTGCAGGCGGGGCGGCCGGCGGCGCTGACTCCGCGGGTGGATCCGCGGGGAACGACGGGGCGCCGACCGAGGGCTGCGACGCAGGCTTGTGCGAGACAGCAGCCACGGCGTGCGCCCGCGGAGCGGCGACGTGCGCGCGCGCGACGACCGGCGCGCGGTGCACGAGGTGCGAGGCCTTGGGGGACGACGACGTGGTCCGAGGCGCTGCCGTCAGCGCCGCCGCGGTCCGCTTTGCAACCCTCGCTGCGTGCGCGCGGTGCGCGCTCGCATGCTTCGGTGCGGTGGGCGCCGAGGCTGCGGCAACCGCCGCAGTAGCCACGAGCGCCGTCGTCGTCCCGATCTTGATAGCGGCCGCGCCGCCGCCGCCGAGGAGCGTCTTCGCGCAAGCGATTAGCCCGCCCGCGTCAGCGCCACGGCGCAGCCGCTTCTTCCACGTGTCCGCGTCCTGCTCCAGGCCCTGAGCCAAAGCGCGGCGAGCGCGGAAGATCAGGGTCTCTACAGCGGCCTGAGAGAGACCCAACTCGTCGGAGATCTCGCGGTACGTGAGCCCCTGCCACTCGCGTAGCAGGATGGCGCGCCGCTGGTTCTCCGGCATGTCCTCGAGGACGTCCTGCAGTCCGATCAGCTCGTCCGCGACCTGCTCGCGGCCCGGGACGATCTCCTGCAGCACCTCGAAGTTGTTCGGCGCCTCGACGCGCCCACGACGCCAGGACGAACGCCGGCGCGACAGGCACACGTTGTGCGCGATCTTGAACAGCCAGGCAGACTCGAGCTCGGGGACGATCCCGCGCTGCAGGCCCCGGAACGCGTTCATGAAGGTCGTCTGAACCGCGTCCTCGGCCTCCTCCCGCGAGCCGAGTTGGTGGAGGCAGTACCCGTAGATCTGCGCGGAGTAGCGCTCATACAGATCACCGGCCGCAGCAGCGCTGGGAGCGTTGGGACGCTCGACACGGCTTGCTCGGCCTATGGACGGGACTGCGGCCACCGGTCCTCCTGGGACTACCTGCGGATACGCGCGTCTGCGGTACGCACGTACAGCGAAATGTCGGCTCGCCCCGAGCGGGTCTAGAACCCTTGAACGAGGGTCTGTCTAGGCCAGGGTCGGGATGGCGCCGAGCTCCTTACGGAGCCGGACGAACAGCGCCTCGAGGGCGAGCGGCGGGCTCAAGTTGAACTCCTCGAACGCCCGCCACGTCTCGCGCACGATCTCGCAGGCGCGCTCGGCCGCCGCGAGCCGGTCGGTCGTCGCATCCTCGGCCAGCACAGCCAGCCGGTCGGCGTGGACGACGGCCCGCTCCGCCCCGACGGCGGTCACGACGAGGTCGCGGTACCAGGATGCGAGCTCCTCGAGTGCGGCGAGCAACTCGTCGCGCTCGGCGCCGCGCGCGGCGCGGCGCACGCGCTGCTCGGCCTCGCGGGTCGGCAGGTCGAGCAGCTCGACCTCCTGCTCGGCCGCCTCCTTCGCATCGGCGGCGCGCTCGCGCGCACCATCGAGGAGCCGCTGCGCGGCGTCGCGGGCGTCGAACTCCGCGTCGGCGTACACCGAGCGTGCGACCTCGAGCAGCGCCTCTCGCCGCTTCGCTGCTTTCGGGTCGAGCAGGCGGGCAGCTCGGTCGAGCCGGCCGGCCGCGAGCCGCGCGAGCGCGGCGGCCTCCGCCGGCTCCAGGCCCGGCGCGCGCACCGCGATCTCCTCGCGCACGGCGCGTTCCGACAGACGCGTGAACGGGACGAGCTGGCAGCGCGAGCGGATCGTCTCCGGCAGCGGGCCGAGGTCGTCCGCGACCAGGACGATCACCGCATACGCAGGGGGCTCCTCCAGATCCTTGAGCAGTGCGTCTGCGGCGTCCTCGTTCATCGTCTCGGCCGCGTGCACGAGATAGACGCGCCGCGCAGCCTCGAACGGGCGCATGTGCAGGTCGCGCCGCAGCTCGCGGATGTCGTCGATGCGGATCTGGTCTCCGACGGGCTCGAGCAGGTAGACGTCGGGATGGGCGCGGCGCTGTACACGTTCGGGCTCGCCGATCAGCTGTGCGGCGAACGCGAGCGCAGCCGCGCGCTTGCCGACGCCCGGAGGCCCGTGGAAGAGATACGCGTGCGCGGGGCCCTCGGCGAGCGCGGCGCGCAGCAGCCGCTTCGCCTCGCTCTGCTCAGGAAAGCTCTCGAACGCGTCCACGAATCTCCTCGGCCACCTCCTCGGCCGGGCGGTTGCCGTCCACCGTCGTGATTCGCTCGGGGAACATCTGTGCGAGCGAACGGTACGCCTCGTCGACCGCGCGATGGAACGCCTCGCCCTCGCGCTCGATTCGATCCGAGCGCTTCGCGCGCTGAAAGGCGACCTCCGGGTCGACGAGGACGAGGAAGGTGCGGTCTGGCAGGAGCCCGCCTGTGACGACGAGGTTCAGCTCCAGCACACGCTCGAGGCCCAGCCCTCTGGCGATTCCCTGGTACGCCAGCGAGGAGTCGATGTAGCGATCGCAGACCACGTCTGTCTCCGCGGCGAGCGCCGGGGCGATGACGCGCTCGGCGAGCTCCGCACGCGCGGCGGCAAACAGCGTCGTCTCGGCCCAGGGTCCCATGTCGACGCCCTCGAGGAGCAGCTTGCGCACCTCCTCCCCCAGCCGGGTCCCGCCCGGCTCCCGCGTTGCGACGACCTCGCGGCCCTCCGCTCGGAGCGCTTCCGCGAGCAGGTTCGCCTGCGTGGTCTTTCCGGACCCGTCCACACCTTCCAAGCTGAGGAACACCGACGCCGTACCATACGGCGCTTGCGGGCGGTCGTGACAGGAGGCGCGGGCTTCATCGGCTCGAACGTCGTCGACGCCCTCCTCGCGCGCGGCGACGAGGTCCACGTGCTCGACGACCTGTCGAGCGGCAAGCGCGAGAACCTGGCGGGGGGCGACGCAGAGCTGCACGTGGGCGACATCCGCACCGCTGCCGCTTCGCTGTTCGCGGAGGTGAGGCCCGACGTGTGCTTCCACCTCGGCGCGCAGATCGACGTGCGCGTGTCGATCGAGCGGCCCGATCTCGATGCAGCCGTCAACGTCGTCGGCACGATCCGGGTGCTCGAGGCGGCGCGCGAGCACGGCGGCAAGCTCGTCTTCAGCTCGACGGGCGGCGCGATCTACGGCGAGTGCGACGGCCCGGCCGCGGAGGACCACGCGCGCGAGCCGGTGGCGCCGTACGGCGTCTCGAAGCTCGGCGCGGAGGAGTACATCGCCGCATACAACCGCCTCTACGGCAACTCGCACGTCGCGCTGCGCTACGGGAACGTCTACGGGCCGCGGCAGGACCCGCACGGCGAGGCCGGCGTCGTCGCGATCTTCATGAACGCGCTGCGCGACGGAAAGACGCCGCGCATCTACGGCGACGGGAGGCAGACGCGCGACTACGTCTTCGTCGGCGACGTCGTCTCGGCGACGCTCGCCGCGGCGGGGCACGACGGCGGCGTCTTCAACGTCGGCACGGGGAAGGAGATGTCGGTCCTCGAGCTCTACGAGCACATCCAGCGGGCGGCCGGGATCGAGCGCGACCCGGAGTTCGCCGATGCGCGGCCCGGCGAGCTCCGGCGCAGCGTCCTCGACCCGTCGCTCGCGGCGCGCGAGCTCGGCTGGAAGCCGGAGCGCCGGCTCGACGAGGGGCTCGCGGCGACCTGGGCCTGGATCTCGGCCTAGCAGGAGGCCACGGCGGCAGGCCGAACTCGATCCGGGCGATGGAGCAGGCCCACGATTTGATCCGCCCCTGGCGGCGGGCGACGATCGCAGTCAGTGCGGTCGCCGCGTTCGAGCTGATGCTCCTGACGATCGTCGGGATCGTCCTGTTCGGCAAGCCGGTCCTGCATCACTTCACGGCTTCGGGCGCCGCGGCCGCGACCCCGCCGAAGCGCGCGACCGCGCCGGCCCCGGCGCGGAAGATCCTCCCGCGCAACGAGGTCTCAGTGATGGTGCTGAACGGCAACGGCATGGCCGGCGCCGCGCACTCGACGGCCGACCGCGTCCAGGCAAAGGGCTACCTGCTCGGCAACGTCGGCAATGCACCGACGATCACGCCGCACACGCTCGTGATGTTCCGGCCGGGCTACGTGCCGGAAGGACGGCGGCTCGCGCGCGACCTGCGCGTGCGGATCGTGCGCCCGCTCGACGGGATGCGCCCGAGCCAGCTGCTCGGCGCGCACCTCGTGCTCATTGTGGGCAGGTAGACGGGTCGATCTGGCAGCGCGCCTCGTCGAGGTCGCGGCCAGGCGTGGTGCCCTTCCCGAAGAGGAAGTTGTCGAGCGTGTACGCGTGGTTGAGGTCGCGGTACGCCGCGCGCGCCTGCTTCAGCTGATGGAGCTCGAAGGAGCCGAGCTGGTACCAGGTCTCCGGGTTTTTCGGCTCGAGGTCGCGGGCTTGCCGGTAGAGCTGGAGCGCGCGCGCCTTGTTGAGCGTGAGCGCAGCCTCGAACCAGAGGGGGTCGACCGCGAGCGGATTGAAGGAATGCGCCGACTTCGCGCGGTCGATCGCCCCGAGCAGGTTGTTGTGCTCGGCCGCGTCGAGCGCGGAGTTGAGCCGCTGGTCCGACAGCCACGGGGAGGCAAGTGAATAGACGGCGGCCAGCGCGCAGGCGGCCGCGACCGCCGGGACGAGCCAGCCGCGGCGCACCGCCGGCGGGCCTGCGATCAGCGCACCGACCAGGAGAAAGAGGGGCCCCTGCACCGCGATGTAGTCCCAGTCGATGTCGACGAACGAGTGGAGCACGCACACCGCGATCGCGAGCCCGAGCGGCAGGAACGTCCGCCGCGCGATCGCGACGAGCACGGCGCCGTACAGCAGGAACCCGATGAGACCGAGCTCGGTCAGGAACTGCAGCGGGGTCGAGTGCGGCTCGACGACGGCGAGCGGGCTGTTGCGCTCGATGCGGTCGGTCAGGCCGAACGTGCCCGCCCCGGTGCCCTGCGCCGGCTGGTCGGTGAACGCGTTCCACGCCTCCTGCCACCAGCGCCAGCGGTTGCTGGAGCTCGTCGAGACGACACGGCCCGGCGCGTTGCTCAGCTGGGCGCTGACCGGGTTCGAGAACTCGTGCCAGCGGTCGCTTCCCCAACTGCCCGGGCCGCCTGCCCGCACGACGGACGCCACGAGCGCGCCGAGTATCACTGCGACGAGCGCGACTGCGACCACGCGCACGACGGCGGCGTTCACGGCTCGCTTGACGACGTAGCGCAGCGCGAGCGCGACGACTGCCGCTCCGACGACGAGCGCGAGCCCGAACAGCAGGCCGTCGTGCACGCGCACGCTGTGCGCCTGGCCGTCGTCGCTGACGCCGGGCAGCAGCAAACCGGCGCCGGCGACGCACGCGCCGACGATCCACGCCACCGCGAGCACGCCGATCGACTGGAGTCGCTGCTCGTCGAGGAAGAGGTAGACGAGGGCGGCGAGAATCGCGAGCACGATTCCCACGCGCGAGTAGGTGAGCACGACGACTATGAGGGCGACGTACAGCAGCAGCCCGCCGGCGATCCGCAGCTGCCGCGCGAGCCACAGCCCGATCGGCACCGAGGCGGCCGCGAGCAGCGCGAGCTCGTTCCAGTAGCCGAGCGGGTAGCGCAGGCGCGCGAGCCGGCCGTAGTCGGAATAGAGCCCGGGGATCACCTTCGCGGCGAGCGACCAGACGAAGAGCGCCCCGAGCAGCACGGCCGCGGCAGCTGCGAGCCGGCGCGGCGCGACCCCGCCCAGCAGCGCGCCGACGGCGGCAAACGCGAGGTAGACGAGGCTGCGGTTCGCGTAATCCCAGGAGCGGGCCGGCTCGATCGACCACGCGATCGATGCCGCCTGCCAGACCACGAACGCCGCGAAGCCGACGAAGAAGACGACCGCCGCGCGGGGCAGCGTCGGCGGCTGCAGCGCCCAGCCGATCGCGGCGACGAGTGCGGCCGCAGTCCCGATCCAGAAGAGCCGCGACTGGCTCGAGCCGGCGCTGAGGAACAGGGCCGCGAAGCAGAGCGCTGCGGCTGCGCCGGGGATCAGAGCTCCCCGAACGGCCGCTCCTCGCATTGCGCGCGAGGCTAACAGGAGGCCGCGTCGAACGAGGTTCCTGGTCGGAACCCCGCTTACAAACCGTTTACATGGGCCATAACCGAGGCACACTCCCATCCGGCAAGGTGGTCAAGATCGACGTTAGAGTCCGCCGGAGCCGCAGCTTGGTCCTCGCATGCCTAAGTTTCTGAAGACCCTCATCCTGGTTTTGACAGCCGCTGCGGCAGCAGCGACGTTCGGCGTCTCGACGGCTCACGCAAGCGCCTGCTCGAGTGCGCTGATCCGCGACTGGTACAACGACGGCCGGATTGACGGCACCTACCCGGTGCACTGCTACCGCGAGGCGCTGAAGGACATCCCCGAAGACCAGCTCGTCTACGGGACGCTGCGCGACGACCTGAACCGCGCACTGGCGCTCGTGTACCGCAACCACCATGGGGATGTCACGCCCTCGACGCCGGTTCCCGGCGACGGCGGCGGCGGTGGGTCGAACTCGGGCGGCGACTCGACGAGCGGCAAGCACGACGAAGGCTTCTTCCACTGGCTCGCCAAGACGGTCGGGCCGAGCACCGCGAACTCCGTACCGGTGCCTCTGCTCGTCCTGGGCGGGCTCGCGCTCGCCCTGATCGCGGCCGCCGCGATCAGCTACGGCGCGCGCCGCTACCAGGCCAGGAAGGCGGCGTCCGACCCGCCGCCGAGCCCGCCCTACGTGTAGTCCGCTTCCGTCCGGGCCTCGGTCCACACTGGTCCTCCCCTACGGACCCACGGATACCCTTGGAGGAGCGGCATGGCGAGCATGAAGCAGCAGATTGAGGCCCCTGTAACGGCCCAGGAGATCGAGAACACGGTCGTCCACGAGGACGCCACTCTCGCCGTCCGCCGGTACTTCACGATCCCCGGGCGCGACCCGTTCGACGAGATCGAGTGGGAGACGCGCGACGCCTTCATTCCGGGCAAGGACAAGCCGGTCTTCGAGCAGAAGGACGTCGAGTTCCCGAAGTTCTGGTCGCAGACGGCGACCAACATCGTCGCGCAGAAGTACTTCCGTGGGCGGATGACCTCGCCGGAGCGCGAGCGCTCCGTGCGGCAGATGATCGGCCGGGTCGTGGACACGATCTCCGCGTGGGGGCGGAAGGACGGCTACTTCGCGACCGAGGAGGAGGCCGAGACGTTCGAGGCCGAGCTGAAGGCGATCCTCGTCAACCAGCTCGCGTCGTTCAACTCGCCCGTGTGGTTCAACGTCGGCTTCGAGGAGCGTCCGCAGTGCTCCGCCTGCTTCATCCTCTCGATCGAGGACTCGATGGACGCGATCCTCGACTGGATCCGGCGCGAGGGCGTGATCTTCCGGGGGGGCTCCGGCTCGGGCGTGAACCTGTCGAAGCTGCGCTCGTCGAAGGAGCAGTTGTCGAAGGGCGGCTACGCCAGCGGGCCGGTGTCGTTCATGCGCGGCGCCGACGCGTCGGCCGGGACGATCAAGTCCGGCGGCAAGACGCGACGCGCGGCGAAGATGGTCGTGCTCGACGTCGACCATCCCGACATCGAGGAGTTCATCTGGTGCAAGGCGCACGAAGAGCGCAAGGCGCGCGTGCTCGAGGCGGCCGGTTACGACATGTCGCTCGACTCGCCGGACTGGGCGTCGATCCAGTACCAGAACGCGAACAACTCCGTGCGCGTCACGGATGCGTTCATGGAGGCGGTCGAAGCTGACTCCGACTGGAACCTGACCGCGCGCACCGACGGCACGGTCGTCGAGACGGTCAAGGCGAGGAAGCTGCTGCAGGACATCGCCGATGCCGCCTGGCAGTGCGCCGATCCGGGCGTCCAGTACGACACGACGATCAACAACTGGCACACGCTGCCGAACACCTCACGCATCAACGCGTCGAACCCGTGCTCGGAGTACATGTCGATCGACGACAGCGCGTGCAACCTAGCCTCGCTGAACCTGATGAAGTTCCGCCGCGAGGACGGCGAGCTCGACGTCGCAGCGTTCACGCACGCCGTCGACGTCATGTTCCTCGCGCAGGAGATCGCCGTCGGCAACTCGTCCTACCCGACACCGGAGATCGAGCGGAACGCGAAGGCGTACCGGCAGCTCGGCCTGGGCTATGCCAACCTGGGCGCACTGCTGATGGCGCGCGGCCTGCCGTACGACTCGGAGGAGGGCCGGGCGTATGCGGCGGCGATCACGGCGTTGATGACCGGTCGCGCGTATCGGAAGTCAGCGGAGATCGCGAGCCGGATGGGCTCGTTCGCGGGTTACAAGCCGAACGCTGCGGCCATGATCGGCGTGATGGCGCAGCATCGCGCCGCCGTCGCGAACATCGACGGCGCGTCGTCGGTGCCGTCAGACCTCCTGAGCGCGTGCCGGCAGGCGTGGGACGACGTCCTGAACCTGGGCGAGGTGCACGGCTACCGGAACGCTCAGGCGACGGTGCTCGCGCCGACCGGGACGATCAGCTTCATGATGGATTGCGACACGACGGGCGTCGAGCCGGACTTCTCTCTGGTGAAGTCCAAGAAGCTCGTCGGCGGCGGCGAGATCACGATCGTGAACAAGTCGGTGCCTATGTCGCTCGACAAGCTCGGCTACGCGCCGGCCGAAGTGGAAGAGATCGTCGCTTTCGTCGACGAGCGCAACACCGTCGTCGGCGCGCCGTACCTGAAGGCGGATCACTTCCCGGTGTACGACTGCGCGGTCGGCGATCGCGCGATCCACTACATGGGTCACGTGAAGATGATGGGCGCGGTGCAGCCGTTCATTTCGGGCGCGATCTCGAAGACGGTGAACCTGCCCGAGACCGTGACGGTGGACGAGGTCGCGCAGCTGTTCGCCCAGTCATGGAAGCTCGGCGTGAAGGCGATCGCGATCTACCGCGACAACTGCAAGGTCGCGCAACCCTTGTCCGGGAAGAAGGACGGCGGCGCGCAGGGGACGCTTGTGTCAGCGCTGCCGCCTGCCCCGCTGACGCAGCGCCGCCGGCTGCCGGACGACCGTGACGAGGTCGGCCGCAAGTTCCGCGTCGGCGACTACGAGGGCTACATCCACGTCGGCCTGTACGAGGACGGCACGCCGGGCGACATCTTCGTCGACATCGCGAAGGAGGGCACGACGCTCGCGGGCCTGATGAACAGCTTCATGATCTCGGTTTCGCTCGGCCTGCAGTACGGCGTGCCGCTCGAGGTGTACGTCTCGAAGTTCGCGCACATGCGCTTCGAGCCGAGCGGGAACACGAACGATCCGGACATCCGCATCGCGAAGTCGATCGTCGACTACGTCTTCCGCTGGATGGGCAAGCGCTTCCTCTCGGTCGACCAGCAGGAAGAGATCGGGATCATGTCCGCCGAGGTGCGGGCACGGCTGGCGGACGGCTATCGCAACGGCGGCGACGCGCCGGCAGCAACGGCCACGCCGGTCGAGGCAGCTCCTCCGGGCCAGACCGCGCTCTTCAACGCCTTCGAGGACGCGCAGGAGTGCGCCAGGTGCGGCGGGCGAATGGTGCGGACCGGCTCCTGCTACACCTGCAGGGACTGCGGCACCAACACCGGTTGTAGCTAGCCGTAACTGGCGGATCGGATTGAGGGGCCGCGAGGCTCCTCAATCGTCACCGGGGCGCGACGGCCGTCGGATCTGGAACATGCGGACGTAATACGGAAAGCGCGACGCGGGGGCCGAGTGCACGCTCGGCCCCCGGTGCGAGATCTTCTACGTCTACTTGACGACGTCGACGTCGTTCGCGCTCAGGAACGCGAGCCGGTGGTTGAACGAGATCACGTAGAACTGACTCGTTCCCTTCACGACGTGGTGGTCTGAGACGTTCGTCGTATAGGTCGGCGCGTCGTAGTAGTCCGACTGCACGAGATCCTTCGCGACGTAGACCTGCCCCGCCGGGATCGTGTACGGCAGCGTCGCTGTCGACACCGACTCCGGATAGGCACGGCCGTACACCGGGATCGACGACAGGCCCGCCTTCGGCGTCACCAGCGTCCCGGAGCCTGGGATCGTCACGCCGCCGTCGTGGAACCAGGCCCTCTGACCGCCGTACCAGATCGCCGTCCAGTCGCCCTGACGATCGGCGACCGCAAAGGTCTGGCCGGTCACGGCCTTGTCGCCCCAGTCGTCCGCACGCGTCGTGCCGACGCCGTTCGGCTCAAGACCGGTACCTGCGAGCGACACATCTCCCACGAGCGGCGAGCCCTCACTCGGCCCGCTGTGGAGGTAGACGAAGTTCGCCGACTCCTGCGGCTGGCCCGCGAGCGGCGGCGTGTTCGTGGCGAAGTTCGGATCGATCGTCACGACGCGCCCGGTGCGATCCCCACCCGCCGGCGTGATCGACGCTCCGACGAGGGACATGAAGTGTGCCCAATCGAAGTACGGGCCCGGATCCCAGTGCATGTTGCGCTGGTTGACGATCCCGAACGTCCCCGGCACCTGGTCGTGCCCGATCAGATGCTCACGGTCCAGCGGCACGCCGTAGCGGTCGGCGACGTACTTCGTCAGCCGCGCGAGCGATCGGTACAGCTGCGGCGTGTACCACTGATAGCCCTGCAGCGCGAAGCCCTCGTTCTCGATCCCGACGGAGTGGGTGTTCACCCACCAGTTGCCGGCCTGCCACGCAACGTTGTTCGGCGACACCATCTCCGTCACCTGACCGTCCGACGAGCGCGTCACGTAGTGCGCGCTGACGTAGGCGAGCGGGTTTTGGAACAGCGCGACCGTGTCGTCGTACCCGACCTCCGTGTCGTGGATGACGACGAAGCGGATGTCGAGACCGTCCGATGGACGGGTCGCGATGTCGTAGTTGCCGTAGTCGAACGGACTGCTCGAGTTCTGTTCGTACGCGGCCGGAACGACGCGGCACGCGAGCCCGGGTGGACAGTCCGCGCCTGTGATTGCGGGGTTGTGCAGATGCGCGGAGCCCGACGGCGAGGTCGTGCTCGCGGGACCGGTGTCCTTACCGGATGCTTTCTCCCCTGCTGATGCGACGCCCGGTACGAGCACCGCGACGATCAAAGCGCTGAGCGCTATGGCGAAAAGTAGCTTCATGGGGCCACTTCTTCCCCGTTCGAAAGCGGTAAACACGGAGCAGCGGCACTTCGCCGCGCTCCACCCACGAGAGACTGGGACCCGCGCTCGAAGTCTCCGACGCTAACGCGGTTGCTAGCGGCGCCGGACGATGAGGCTGTAGGTCATCGCCGCCTTCGCGCCGAGCGAGTCGGTGACGCCAACCGTGAAGCGAAAGCGACCCGGTCGCCGAGCCGTGCCCGAGAT
>VAXO01000090.1 GCA_005888435.1 Actinomycetota bacterium
GTCACCTGCTGCTCCTGCATGCACTCGAGCAGCGCCGCCTGCGTCTTCGGTGAGGCCCGGTTGATCTCGTCGACGAGCAAGAGGTTCGCGAACACTGGGCCGGGCTTGAACTCGAACTCGTTGGAGCGCTGGTCGAAGACGTTCACGCCGGTCACGTCTGAAGGCAGTAGGTCCGGCGTGAACTGCATGCGTGAGAAGGAGGCGTCGAGGGAGCGAGCGATTGCCTTCGCCAGCATCGTCTTGCCCACACCGGGGAAGTCCTCGAGGATGAGGTGGCCTTCGCTGATGAGGCAGAGCACACAGAGCCGCAGCGTCTCCGGCGGAGCGTGCAGCACGCGCCCGAGGTTGTCCACGAGGGCCTGGACGGTCTCGGTGGAGGCCGGCGCCTCGGCCCGTTCGCTCTGCGGCTCAGCTTCGCTCACGCAACAGCTCCTCGGCCGTATCTACGATCGTCGCGGCGATTCGGTCTTTCGGCGCTTTGCCGACCCGGCGCTCCCCGGACGCCGTGACCAGCACTACCTCGTTGTCGCCGGAGTCGAAGCCGATGTCGTCGCGCGCCACGTCGTTGTAGACGACGAGGTCGACTCGTTTGCGGTTCAGTTTCTCGCGCGCGCGCGCGAGGCCTTCGGGCCCGGTCTCCGCCGCAAAGCCGACGAGCACCTGGCCGTTGGTGCGTCCCTCGCCGAGCGAGTGCAGCACGTCGGCTGTCGGCTCGAGCTCGATGCGCCAGCTCCGGTCGTCCTTCGGGCGCTTGGCATCGACGTGCTCGGTCGGGCGGTAGTCGGCGACCGCGGCAGCCATCAGCACGAGGTCGGCGTCCCGGCGGGCGAGCGCCGCCTCGAGCATCGCCTGGGCGGTCGGAGTCTCGACGACCTCGACGCCGGGCGGCAGCGGGACGGCCAGGTTCGCGGCGAGGAGCGTCACGTTCGCGCCACGCTTCCGGCTGACTTCGGCGAGGGCGACGCCCATCCGTCCGGACGAGCGGTTGCCGAGGAAGCGCACCGCGTCGAGCGGCTCGCGCGTCCCGCCGGCGCTGACGAGCACACGCCGTCCGGCAAGCGTGTCGCTTTCACCGAGCAGCTCGCGACAGCGGGCGTAGATCTGCTCGGGCTCCGCCATGCGTCCGAGGCCCCACTCCCCCTCGGCGGCCTCCCCCTCGTCCGGACCGACGATCGTCGCACCGCGCGTGCGGACCGTCTCGAGGTTTGCCTGCGTTGCGGGATGCCCCCACATCCGCGGGTTCATCGCCGGCGCGAGCAGGACGGGGCCGCGATGCGCGAGCGCCGCCTCAGCGACGAGGTTGTCGGCCTCGCCGTGGGCCAGCTTCGCGAGCGTGTTGGCGGTCAGCGGCGCCACGACGAGCAGGTCAGCCCGCGTTAGGTGGACATAGAGGTCGTCGGCCGGCGAACGACGCGCGAGCGCGAAGAAGGTCTCGGTCCTGACAAACCGCTCGGCGCCCGGCGTGACGAGCGGCACCACCTCATGGCCCCCCTTGACCAGCAGCCGCACGAGCTCGCACGCCTTGTAGGCCGCAATCCCGCCCGTGACGCCCACAAGAACCCGAGCCATGCAGCCAATTCTGCCTGGAAACGCTTGAACTGCCAGGATCCCCCCAGGCCGGAGGCTAAGGCACGCGAAGCGGCCTTAACCGTAGGCGAACCGATGCGAGTCGGCCACGCGAAGCAGGGCCGAGCCGCACGGAAGAGAACCATCGCCGACCGACAAAGAGTGCGCGAGCTCTGCTCGCAGGTTCCGCGCGAAAGCGCCGTACTCTCGAAGAGCTACCTACTTGGGGTACTTGTACTTCATCTTGCCCTCGGAGACTTCCTCGAGGGCCATGGTGAGGTAGTTCTTCGAACGAGATTCGACGAGAGGCGGCGGAGCCGCCTCGAAGCCAATCCCTTCCCCGAGCTGGTGGTGGTAGTCGTTGATCTGGCGGGCCCGCTTGGCGGCGACGATCACGAGCGCGTAGCGCGAGTCGACGTTCTCGAGAAGCTCATCGATGCGTGGATGGATCATGGGCGGCTCATGGTACCTGCTGTCTGCAACTCCTTCTCGACGATCGCCTGCAGCTCGTCGGCCGCGCGGTCGACGTTGTCGTTGACGATCACGTAGTCGAAGCGGTCTCGCTGCTCTTGCTGCTTCCGCGCCAGGTCGAGCCGCACCTGGATCTCACCGGAGCTCTCCGTCGCCCGCGCGCGGAGCCTGCGCTCGAGCTCGTCGAACGAGGGAGCATCGACGAAGATGGTCACAGCGCCGGGAATCGTCTGCTTGACGCGGACTGCGCCGTCGGTCTCGAGGTCGAGCAACGGCACCTTCCCGTTCGCCTGGATGCGGTCGATCTCGGAGCGCAGCGTCCCCGAGCGCGCACCCCACGGGAGGTCCACGTACTCGAGGAACTCGTCCTCCTGGACGCGCTGCTCGAACACGCTCTCGCTCACGAAGTAGTACTCGCGGCCCTCCTGCTCCGATGGGCGACGCTCGCGCGTCGTCGCGGAGACCGCGAGCTCGAACAGGGTCGGCATGCGCTGGAGCAGGATCTTCTCGAGCGTTCCCTTGCCCGCACCCGACGTGCCGGTGATGACGACGACCAGCGCCATCAGGCAGCGGCACGCAAAACGTGCCTCAGCGGTTGAAGAGGCCGATCAGTTCAGTGCGCTGGCGGTCGGAGAGCCCTCCCACCGTCTTCGACTGACTGATCCGGCACATGTTCAGGAAGCGCGCCGCCTTGACCCGCCCGAACTTCGGCACCGCCATCAACATGTCGAAGACCTTTGCAGTCGACACGTACTCAGGAGGATTGCTGAGGATCTGCTCGATCTGGACGCGGCCGTCCTTCAGGTCCTTTTTCAACTTGGCTCTGCGGACGCGGATGTCGTTCGCGCGCTTGAGCGCTTCCATCCGTTGGTCGAGCGAGCGGATCGGTGCCTCGGCCTGGATCTTGGGGGACACCATGAGCGCCGGAGTCTAACAACCGACACTCGCGGGTCAAGCGTCTAGGTTTTATGGTTCTGAGCAGGTCTTTTGAGAGTTACGTTGTCCTCAGAGACAACGAGTCCTCATGTGCTGCCGCATATGCATCTTCGTATGCATCCCAGCCACGTTCCTGCGCAGCTGCGTGCAACTCCATGCGAATGCGCGCAGGTGCATCGGGGTCCGAGAACAACGTCGTCCCGATCGCGACGTGACGCGCGCCGACCGCGATGAACTCGAGCGCGTCGAGTCCGGTGCGGATGCCGCCCATGCCGACAATCGGCATGTCGGTCGCGCGGTAGCACGTTGCGACCGCGGCGAGCGCGATCGGCTTCAGCGCCGGGCCTGAAAGGCCCCCTTGGCCCGGGCCGAGCGCGGGGCGCAGCGTCCGTGCTTCGAGCTTCAGCCCGCGAATCGTGTTGATCAGCGAGAGGCCGTCGGCGCCGGCCGCCTGCGCGGCTTTCGCGACCTCGCCGATGTCCGGGACGGCGGGCGCGAGCTTCGCCCACAAAGGCTTGCGGGTGGCGAGCCGTGCCGCCGCGACGATCTGCGCCGCGCTCTCGACCGGCGCCTCGACGTTCGGGCATGACACGTTGAGCTCGATCGCGCTGACGCTCGCGTAGTCGTCGAGCCGTGAGCAGAGGTCGGCGTAGTGATCGGTCTCGAACCCGCCGACCGAGACCCAGAGCGGCACGCCGAGCTGCTCGAGCCGGGGCAATGCGCGCGTCAGGAAACGGTCGATGCCGGGGTTCGCGAGCCCGATCGAGTTGAGCATCCCGACATCCGTCTCGGCGATGCGCACCGGCGTGTTGCCGTCGCGCGGCAGCGGCGTCACCGTCTTGGTGACGAACGCGTCCAACCCGCGTGCGACATCGGGCGCGACGAGGGCATCGAGGCAGCCTGAGGCGTTAAGCAGCACAGAGAACCGGTCCTTCGACGCAGAGTCGCTTCAATACCCCGTCGATCTCCACTGCGCACCCGTAGCACGCGCCGTAGCCGCACGCCATCGGGGCCTCCCAGGCGACCTGCGCGTTCGGTGCGATCGCGCGAACGGCCTCGAGCATCGGCTCAGGCCCGCAGGCGAGCACGTCGAGGCCGGCCGGAATCAGCTCGGTTACGAGCGTCGGCTCGATGCAGATCTGGGCGTTCGGGACGAGCGCTGCGGCGACGGCGTGTCGGTCGGAGCGGAAACCCAGCACCGCAGGCGGGCTCCCGAGCCGCTCGGACAGGTACGGGAGCGGCGCGATCCCGATCCCGCCGCCCACCAGCAACGGACACTCCAGCTCGAGCTCGAAGCCGTTGCCGAGCGGGCCGAGGACGTGCAGATCCTCCCCGGCCGTGAGCGCGCAGAGCGCCAACGTGCCGGGCCCGATCGGGTCGATCAGGAACGCAAGCTCGCGCGGCGGCGCCAGACAGAGGCTCATCGGACGTGGCAACAGGCGTCCCGGCGCCTCGAGCATGAAGAACTGGCCGGGCACGCCCGGGTCGATGCCACCTCGGCGTACCCGCAGCAGCGTGTACGGCCCGACCTGCTCGTTCGCGACGACGCTAAGCCGCTCGCGTTTCATCGATCCGTTCCTGGAGCGACATCGACTCTTCGTGCCGCGCGTTCGCGATTGCGTGCACGGCTGCCGCCGCACCGGACAGCGTCGTGATGCACGGAACTCGCGCGACGAGCGCCGCCTCGCGGATCAGGTAGCCGTCCGTGCGCGCGCCCGACCCGTGCGGCGTGTTGATCACGAGGTTGCAGCGGCCGCGGCGGATCAGGTCGACGACGGTTGCACCGCTTCCCTGCTCGGTGACCTTGCGCACCCGTTCGACAGCGATGCCGGCCGCGGTCAGGGTGTCCGATGTGCCGGACGTGGCGAGCAGCTTGAAGCCGAGGCCGGCGAGCGACTCCGCGACCGGGACGACCGCGTGCTTGTCGGCGTCGCGAACCGAGAGGAACGCCGTCCCCTTCGTCGGCAGCGGACGGCCGGCGGCGCGTTCCGCCTTCGCGAACGCCGTCGGCAGATCGGCGGCCGTCGCCATCACCTCGCCGGTCGCGCGCATCTCGGGGCCGAGAATCGGGTCGGCACCGGGGAAGCGCGCGAATGGCAGCACCGCCGCCTTGACAGAAACATGTCCCAGGGACTGTGCCTCAGACATGCCCAGCTCCGTCAGCTTTGTTCCAGCCATGACCCGGCACGCCGCCTGGACGAGGTTGACGCCGGTCGCTTTCGACGCGAACGGGACCGTGCGCGATGCGCGCGGGTTCGCCTCGAGGACGTACAGCGTTCCGTCCGCGAGCGCGAGCTGAACGTTGATCAGGCCGACGACGCCGAGCGCCGGCGCGAGCGTGCGCACCACCTCGCGGATCTCCGCGTCTTCGGCCGCGCTGAGCGACGGGGCAGGCAGGACGCACGCGGAATCGCCCGAGTGCACACCGGCCTCCTCGACGTGCTGCATAACCGCGCCGATGTATGTGTCCATCCCGTCGGAAACCGCATCGACGTCGATCTCGATCGCGCTTTCGAGAAAGCGGTCGATCAGCACCGGCCGGTCGATGTCACCGAGGTCGTCGCACGAGTAGCAGACGCGCATCGCGCGGCCGCCGAGGACGTACGACGGACGGATCAGCACGGGGAAGCCGATCCGCTCCGCCACCTCGCGCGCTTCCTCGCTGCTCCGGGCGATGCCCCACTGCGGGCAGCGGATTCCGAGCCGAGCGAGCAGCGCCCCGAAGCGTTCGCGGTCCTCGGCGAGGTCGACGGCGTCGAAGGGCGTGCCCATGATCGGGAAGCCGGCGGCCTCGAGGCCGCGCGCGAGCTTCAGCGGCGTCTGCCCGCCGAACTGGATCGCCACGCCGTCGGGCCGCTCGCGCTCGCACACGGCAAGCACTTCCTCGAGCCGCAGCGGCTCGAAATAGAGCCGGTCGGACGTGTCGTAGTCCGTCGACACCGTCTCAGGGTTGCAGTTGACCATCACCGCCTCGTAGCCGAGGGCGCGGAAGCTCTGCGCAGCATGGACGCAGCAGTAGTCGAACTCGATCCCCTGGCCGATCCGGTTCGGCCCGGAGCCGAGGATGACGACGCGCGGGTTCGTCCCTGTCGGCGGGGCCTCGTCGGCCTCCCCGTACGTGGAGTAGTAGTACGTCGACGCCGCTTCGACCTCGCCGGCGCAAGAGTCGACTCGCCGGTATGAGGGCCGCACGCCCGAGCTGCGCCGCTTCGCTCGCACGACGAGCTCGGGCCCGATGTCCCCGTCGGCAAGCCCGGCGCGCTTGTAGCGCAGAAAGTCGTCGGCAACCGCGGCGTCGAGGTCCAGCCAGCCCGGCTCCCGGGCCAGCTCCTCGTGGAACCATGGATGCGCGCTCGCCGGCAGTTCCCAGCGCTCCTCGTTTTCGAGCTCGCGTGAGCGCTCGGCCTTGCGGTACGCCTCGACGAACGTGCGCCCGATCCCCATCGCCTCCCCCACGGATTTCATCTGCGTGCCGAGCGTCGTGTCGGCGCCCGGGAACTTCTCGAAAGCGAAGCGCGGGAACTTGACGACGACGTAGTCGAGCGTCGGCTCGAAGCTCGCAGGTGTCGTGCCGGTCAGGTCGTTCGGGATCTCGTCGAGCGTGTAGCCGACCGCGAGCTTTGCGGCGACCTTCGCGATCGGGTAGCCCGTCGCCTTGGAGGCGAGCGCCGACGATCGCGACACGCGCGGGTTCATCTCGATCACGCGGAGCTCGCCCGTGTCCCGTTCCCGCGCGAACTGGATGTTCGAGCCGCCGCACTCGACGCCGACCGCACGGATCACGGCGATCGCGGCGTCCCGCAGCTCCTGGTACGCCTGATCCGAGAGCGTCATCTGCGGCGCGACGGTGACCGAATCGCCCGTGTGCACGCCCATCGGGTCGATGTTCTCGATCGAGCAGACGATGACGACGTTGTCCTTGCGGTCGCGCACGACCTCGAGCTCGAACTCGTCCCAGCCGCGCACCGACTCCTCGACGAGCACCTGGCCGATCGGGCTCTCGGCTAGGCCGCGCTCGACCTGACGGCGCAGCGCGTCGAGTGTCTCGACGAAGCCGCCGCCGTGTCCGCCGAGAGTGAAGGCCGGACGGATCACCGCCGGCAGCGAGATTCCCCCGAGCTCCTCGACGCTCGTAACGATGCGCGAGCTCGGCACCTTCAGCCCGACGCTGCGGACCGCCTCGCGGAACTCCTCCCGGTCCTCCGCGCGCGCGATCACGTCGAGCGGGGCACCGATCAACTCGACACCGAGCTCGTCGAGCACGCCGGCGGTCGCCAGCTCGCGCGCGAGGTTCAGCGCCGTCTGCCCGCCCATCGTCGACAGCAGTGCGTCCGGACGCTCACGCGCGAGGACGTCGGCGACTCCCTCGAGGTCGAGCGGCTCGAGATACGTGCGGTCGGCGAACCCGGGGTCGGTCATGATCGTCGCCGGGTTCGAGTTGACGACGATCGTCCGGAAGCCGTCTTCACGCAGGACCTTCAGCGCCTGACAGCCGGCATAGTCGAACTCGCACGCCTGCCCGATCACGATCGGCCCGGAGCCGATCAGGCAGATCGACTCGAGGTCATGCCGCCTCGGCATATGCCACCTCCTCGACCCAGCTTTCGATAAGCGGCCACGCGTCGTGCGGGCCCGGACCTGCCTCGGGATGGAACTGCACCGAGCGCGCGTGCTCGAGCGGGAAGTCGAGCCCTTCGACGGTCCCGTCGTACAGCGACTGGTGTGTCGCCTCGCGCGCGTCGGACGGCGCGACAGCGAAGCCGTGATTCTGGCTCGTGACGAGCACGCGCCCGGTGGCACGTTCCACGACGGGATGGTTCGCGCCGCGATGCCCGAAGGGGAGCTTGTACGTCTCGTGCCCGGCCGACAGCGCGAGCAGCTGGTGGCCGAGGCAGATTCCGAGAATCGGCGCCCGTCCGAGCAGCTCGCGGATGACGGCCACCTCGTCGACGAGCGGCTCCGGATCGCCGGGGCCGTTCGAGAGGAGCACCCCGTCGAAGCGCGCCAGCTCGTCGCTCGTCGCGTCGTGCGGGAAGACCGTGACCGCGGCGCCGGCACCTGCGAGCCGCCGCAGGATCGACCGCTTGCAGCCGTAGTCGACGACGGCGATGCGTGCGCGGCCGACGTCGGAGTACACGTAGGGCCGGGAGGTCGAAACCCCGCCTGCGAGCGCACGCCCTGCCATCGGCTCCTGCGCGCGTGCGACGGCGACGGCCTGCTCGGTCGAGCCCTCGCCCGCGACGACGACCGCGCGCATCGCCCCTGCGGCTCGGAGTTTCAACACCAGCGAGCGCGTATCGATGCCGCTCAGCGCCACGAGCCCGCGCTCGTGCAGCCAATCCGTCCAAGCAGGACCGCGCGCCTCGCGCATCAGCACTGCGCGGGCGTGCGGGCGCGGCGACTCGGAGCGCCCTTCGGCGACGCCGTAGTTGCCGACCATCGGCGCCGTGAAGCAGATCAGTTGCTCGGCGAAGCTCGGGTCGGTGACGATCTCCTGGTAGCCGGTCATGGCCGTTGTGAAGACGGCCTCGCCCACGGCGAAGCCGTCGGCCGCGACCGACTCCCCGCGGAACACCGTCCCGTCTTCGAGGGCGAGGAAGCCGCTCATGCCGCGAACACCATCCGTCCCGCCGCGATCGTCATCCGTACTCCGCCCTTGACCGTCTGGCCGAGGAGCCACGAGTTGACCGAGCGCGAGCGGAACGATTCCTCGCCGATGCGATAGCTCGCCTTCAGGTCGAGCAGGACGAGATTCGCCGGGCTGCCGACCGCGATGCGCGGCTCGTCGAGCCCGTATGCGCGGGCCGGCCCGGCCGACATCCGCTCGAGGATCGTCTCCAGCGGGACGGCCCCGGGCTCGACCAGGTGCGTGTAGAGCGCGGCGAACGCCGTCTCGAGCCCGGTGACGCCGAACGGCGCGGCCTCGAACGGCACGTCCTTTTCGTGGCGAGCGTGCGGCGCGTGGTCTGTCGCGACCGCGGTGATCGTGCCGTCCTTCAGTCCCTCGACGAGGGCGGTCCGGTCGGACGCGGCGCGGAGCGGCGGGTTCATCTTCACGTTCGGATCGAGCGAGCGCACGGCCTCGTCGGTGAGGCACAGGTGATGAGGCGTGACCTCCGCCGTCGCCGCGACGCCGTCGGCCCGCGCGCGGCGGAGCGCCTGCACCGACTCCCATGCCGAAAGGTGCAGGAGGTGCAGCGGCTGCCGCTCGTACGCGGCAAGCGCAAGGTCGCGCTCGACCATCAGGCTCTCCGCCACCGAGGGGTAGCCGGTGAACCCGAGCTCGGCCGAGACCGCGCCCTCGTGCATCTGCCCTTCCCGCGAAAGCGTCGCCTCCTCGCAGTGCAGGGCGATCCGCCGGCCCGTGACGGCGCCGTACTGGAGCGCACGGCGCATCAGCCCGGCCGACGCGACGGGAACACCGTCGTCGCTGAACCCGGCGGCACCCGTGTCGGCGAGCTCCGCCATCTCCGTCAGCTCGGTGCCGCCCTGTTCCTTTGTGATCGCGGCGAGGAACCCGACGGGGACCTCGGCCTCGGCGCGAGCAGTCTCGATCAGCGCACCGAGCGTCGCCGCCGAGTCGACGATCGGCTTGGTATTCGGCATTGCGAGGATTGCGCAATAGCCGCCGGCTGCCGCGGCAGCCGTCCCGCTCGCGATCGTCTCTTCGTCCTCGCGTCCGGGCGTGCGCAGGTGCACGTGCGGGTCGACGAACGCCGGTGCGAGCACGAGCCCATGGCCCTCGAGCACGCGGTGCGCATTGGTGTCGAGCTCGGTTCCGAGCGCCGCGATGACGCCGTCGTCGACGCGCACGTCGAGCACCGCGTCCACCCCCGCGGCCGGGTCGATGACCCTCGCGCCGCGGACGACAAGGTTTTCCTTCGGTGCGGACTTGGCGAAGAGCATCACGCCACCTCCAACGCGGACTCGGTCTTCACGCCGACCGGTCCGCTCGTCAGCAGGTCGTAGAGGACGGCCATGCGAGTCACGAGGCCTGCGCGCACCTGCGTCTCGATCAGCGCGTCGGCGTGATCGGCGACGCGCGGGTCGATCTCGACGCCGCGGTTCATCGGGCCGGGATGCATCACCTTCTGTCCCGGCCGCACCCGCTCCGGCGTCACGCCCCAGCGCGCGGCGTACTCGCGCAGCGACGGGACGTAGTTGGCGCCCTCCTGCATGCGCTCTTGCTGCATCCGCAGGACGTACACGACGTCCGCCCCGGCGATCGCGCCGATATCGGTCGCCGTCTCGCAGCCCATCGCCTCGATGCCGCGAGGAAGGAGCGCGGGCGGCGCGACCAGCGTGACGTGCGCGCCCATCAGCGCCAGCCCCTGGATCAGCGAGCGGGCGACGCGCGAGTGCAGGACGTCGCCGACGATCGCGACGTGCAGTCCTTCGATGCGCCCGAACGCCTCGCGCATTGTGTAGAGGTCGAGGAGCGCCTGCGTCGGATGCTGGTGCTTCCCGTCGCCCGCATTGACGACGTGCGCCTCGGTCACCCGCGCGACGAGGTGCGGCGCGCCGATCTGCGGGTGGCGGATCACGATCACGTCCGGGTCGTACGCGCCGAGCGTGATCGCGGTGTCCTTGAGCGACTCTCCCTTGTCCACCGACGAGCCGCTCGACTTGATCGACATCGTGTCGGCCGAGAGCCGCTTCCCCGCGAGCTCGAAGCTCGACGACGTGCGCGTCGACGACTCGTAGAACACGTTGATCACGAGCCGTCCCTTGAGCGTCGGCAGCTTCTTGACCTCGCGCTCCAGGCTGCGCTCGAACGTGCGCGCGGTCGCAAGCAGCCGTTCGACGTCGTCGCTCGTGACGTCCTTGATCGAGATGAAGTGTCGCTTGGGCGGCGGCGCTGGCGGACGCAGGTCCTCGCGCATGACGCGGATCTCAGCCACTGTGTGATTCCTCCTCCGGTGCCGGTATGAGCAGGACTTGGTCGACCTCGTCGACTTCCACGAGCTGCACCTGGATGCGCTCCGTGCGCGAGGTCGGAAGGTTCTTGCCGACGTAGTCGGGCCGGATCGGCAGCTCGCGGTGGCCTCGGTCGACGAGCACGGCGAGCTGGATCCGGTCGGGACGGCCGTAGTCGAACAGCGCCTCGATCGCGGCCCGGATCGTGCGGCCGGTGTAGAGGACGTCGTCGATGAGCACGACCGTCTTCCCTTCGAGCGGGAAGTCGAGCGCCGTCGAGCGCACGACCGGCTGCGGATGTCGCGGCGCGTCACCGCCGCGCACCTGCACGTCGTCGCGGTAAAAGGTGATATCGACGGCCCCGAGCTCGGGCGCGTCGCCGGCCCGCTCCTCGATCAGACGGCGCAGCCGCTGGGCGAGAGGCACGCCGCGCGTCTGGATTCCGACCAGGGCGACGCGCGCCAGGTCGGGGTTGCCTTCGATGATCTCGTGCGCGATGCGGGTGAGCGTCCGGCGCAGGCCTTCCGCGTCCAGCAGGACCTTCTCCGCCGCAATGGGCGCAGGCGCGTTCATTCGACTCCTTTCCGGCCTCTCCGGACCGGGTTAAAGGGGTTCGGTCGCGCGGGACTCTAGAGCCTCCGTCGGACGGCCGCCTGACGAGCGCCGCCGATAACTGACACCAAGGCCGGAGGCTAAGCCAGGCGAAGCCGGCTTAACCGCCAGAGGACTGATGCGCCCTTCACGCAAGAAGCGCCGTACATGGAGCTTCCGTGCGGCTAAGGCTCGCCGACGATGTCGTCGGGTTCGGTCATGGCTTCGATCGCATCTTTCGCCTGCTCGACCGATGATTCAGGAACCGACACGGTGACCGAGTCGTCCTCGCCGTCGGCGAGCTCCGCGTCGATTCCGGCCGACCGAAGGATCTCCTGGATCTCCTCGGCCTCCGTCACGTCGCCGGCTACCGCGACTCGAACCATCTCGTTCATTGCGGCGCCGATGATACGACCTCTTGCTCGCGACGGCGAGACGCCCCGCCCTTGACCAGGTGCGGTGTCCCCCGCTCTGCATACGGAACCTCCACGACGTCGAAGTCGCGCGGCACGATCGTCTCCGGGAAGATGGCTCGTGCTTCCTCCGCGATCTCCGGCCCGAAGTAGCGGTTGGAGAGGTGCGTCAGGACCAGCAGCCCCACGTTGGCGCGTTGCGCGACCTCGGCCGCCTGCGTCGCCGTCTGATGGTTCGTCTCCTCCGCGCGGTCGCGCTCCTCTTCGGCGAACGTGGCCTCGGTGACGAGCACGTCGGCCCCCCAAGCCGCCTCGACGATCTCTACGGAGGGCGCCGTGTCGCCCGTGATCACGAGCTTGCGGCCGGGCCGCGGCGGACCGAGGACGTCTTCCGGCTTCACCGTGCGGCCGTCGGGAAGCACCACATGCTCGCCGCGCTGCAGCGCGCCGCGTTCCGGCCCGCTCGGCACGCCGAGCGTGTCGGCGGCAGCGACGTCGAAGCGGCCGGGGCGCGTGGCCTCGATCAGCGACCAGCCGAGCGCCGAGACCCCGTGCGCAACGCCGAAGGTCGCGAGTCGGTAGCCGTCGCGATCGAGCACGTCCCCCGGCTCGACCTCGACGAGCTGGAGGTCGTAGGTGAGCTTGCCCACCACGCGCTTCAGCGAGCCGAGCAGGTCGACGAGCCCGCGTGGGCCGTAGACGCGCAGGGGCAGCTCGCGGCCGCGGAGCGCGAACGTCTTGAACATTCCCGGCAAGCCGAGGACGTGGTCGGCGTGAAAGTGCGTCACGAAGACCTCTTCGAGCTCGAGCAGCCCGACGGAGGAGCGCAGCAGCTGCCGCTGCGTCC
This sequence comes from Actinomycetota bacterium, assembly GCA_005888435.1. Taxonomy (GTDB): domain Bacteria; phylum Actinomycetota; class Thermoleophilia; order Gaiellales; family Gaiellaceae; genus 3-1-20CM-4-69-9. The sequence goes on from VAXO01000090.1 coordinate 12,742, forward strand.
CCTCGGCGCAGTCGAAGAGCAGCTTGTCGCCCCCACGTCGCACGAGCAGCGCTGCGGGGGCCCGCTGCGCCGTCGGCATGGAGCCTGCGGTACCGAGGAAGACGACGTCAAGATCCACGGTGCGATTCTAGGTTGGGCGTCTGCGGCCGACCTCTGCGTAAGCTGCCTTTCGTGGCGACGGCAAGCGGCGTCCACGTGACGGTGTGGGGCGACGGCGAGCCGGCGGTCCTCGTGCACGGCAGCTTCGGGTGGGGTGAGGAGACGTGGCGCGAGCAACGGCCGCTCGCGGACGACTACAAGCTCCTCCTTCTCGACCGCCGCGGATTCGGCGCTTCACCGGCGAACGGGCGTGTCGACTTCGAGCGTGACGCGGACGACGTCACCGGGCTGCTCGGCGAAGGCGCTCACCTCGTCGGCCACTCCTACGGAGGCGTCGTAGCGCTGCTTGCCGCAGCGCGTCGTCCCGACGCGGTGCGCTCGCTGGTGCTGATCGAGCCGCCGGCGTTCGGTCTCGCACGCGGCCACGCGGCGGTCGAAGCGTTGATCGGCAACATCAACGCCGCGGCAGCGACCACCCAGGATCCGAGTGAGTACCGCGCCGCGTTCCTGCGCGGCTTCGGGTTTCCGGCGCAGCCGACACCGCTCCAAGACGAGAGCCTGGCCGCCGCCGGGGCGTCCATGACCGAGCGGCCGCCGTGGGAGGCCGACATCCCGCTCAACGAGCTCGACCGCGCCGGCCTGCGCGTGCTGCTCGTGCAGGGCGACTGGTGTCCGGCGCCGAGCTCGGCCCGCGCGCTGGCCGGCGAGGCGTTTCGCGCCGTCTGCGACGTTCTGCACGACCGGCTCGACGCGGAGCGTGCGTTCTTTCCCGCCGCGCACAACCCGCAGAAGCTCGGCGCGGTGTTCAATGACCGCGTGCGCGCGTTCTGGGAAGCGGCTTGATCGACGTCCGCGAGGCGATCCGGCTCGAGCCGTCGGCGGCCGAGCACGAGGAGATCCGCGAGCTCTGGAAGAAGCACTCGATCGCGGAGGATGAGCGCGACCTGCCGGGACTGATCTCGACGCTGACCGACGACTGCGTCTACGAGCTGGTCCAGACGGGCCACCGCTGGGAGGGCCACGAGGGCGCGGCCCGCTTCTACATGGAGCTGCTCGGCGCGTTCCCGGACATCCACTTCGACCTGACGCACATCGTCATCGGCCCGCAGGGCGTCTGCGAGGAAGCGGACGTCAATGGCACCCACGAGGCGGCCTGGCTCGGCTTCCCGCCTTCAAGCGAGCGGCTGAGCTGGAAGGTCGTGATCTTCTTTCCGTGGGACCCGGACAGGCGACTCTTCCGCGGGGAGCGGGTCTACGTCGCGGGCCTGCCGCTGATCCACGGCCAGTAGCTACGGGAGCACGAGGCGCTGCCCCGGCACGAGCGTGGTGTCCGTGAGGTGGTTACGTTTCTGAAGCTCCCAGATCCCCTCACGCGGGTCGCCCGGATAGTGCTTCGCGGCGATCGACCACAGCGTGTCGGTCGGCTGAACGACGTAGCGAACGGGCTTGCCTGCGCTCCCTGAGGGGCGAGCTGCAAGGCCCACCGCGAGCGCAGCGGCCAGGACGAGGATGGCGAGTCGGACGAACATGCGTTCGCATGCTACCGAACACCTGTTCGCCCTGTCAAGTCCTTAGAGCGTCACGAGCTCCGGGGTGATGCGGGCACCGCGGATCCGGAGCACGAGCATTGTGTGTGCCGGCTGGCGGCGCCGTTCGGTCGGCGAGCCGGGGTTCAGGACCCAGAGTCGCTGGAACTGCTCGACCTGCGGGACGTGGGTGTGCCCGTAGACGACCGCGGCGCAGTCCTCGAAGCGCGCCGCCAGTCGCGCCTCGCGACCGGCCCGCGGCCCTGCGTCATGGACCATCCCGATCCGCACCGCCCCCACCTCCACGACTCGCTGCTTCGGGAGCGACGCCTTCAGCGCCGGCTCGTCCATGTTCCCGCAGATGCCCTCGACCGGCGGCCCGATCGCCTGCAGCTCTCCGAGGAACGCCACGGACACGAAGTCTCCGCCGTGCAGCACGAGGTCGGCCCCGCGCAGCAGCTTGACGCACGCGTCCGGCAGCGTCCGCGAGCCGCGCGGCAGGTGCGTGTCCGAGATGAGTGCGACGCGGCTCAGGAAGCCGCCGCGACCAGCCCGGGCTCGTGGAGGAAGCGACCGGCCTTCCAGACGAGCTCGCCGTCCGCGTAGACCTCGCCGTCCTCGCGCAGGTCGCAGATCATGTCCCAGTGGAGGCCTGATTCGTTCTCGCCGCCGAGCTTCTTGAAGCTCGATCCGAGCGCGAGGTGCAGCGTCCCGCCGATCTTCTCGTCGAACAGGATGTCGCGCGTGAAGCGGTCGATCTCGTAGTTCAGCCCGAACGCGAGCTCGCCGAGCACGCGTGCGCCGCCGTCCATGTCGAGCAGCGAGTGGAGGTAGTCGTTCGCCGTCTTGGCCTCGGCATCGATCACACGGCCGCCCTCGAAGCGCAGACGCACGTCCTCGACCGCGCGGCCGTGGAAGATCGCCGGAAACGAGAAGCGGATCTCCCCGTCGGTCTCGGTCTCGACGGGACTCGTGAAGATCTCGCCGTCCGGCATGTTGAGCTTGCCGTCGGCCGCAAGCCACCCCCGCCCATCGACGTTCAGCCGGAGATCGGTGTCGGGCCCGACGATCCGCAGCTCGCGGAACGACTCGAGCTCGCGCGCCCGCGCGTTCAGCTCGGTGGAGACCTGGCGCCAGTGTCCGACCGGATCCTCGTTCTCGCGCACGTGGCACGCCGCGTACACGAAGTCCTCGTACTCGGGGAGGGACATCTCGGCGTCCTGCGCATGCGCCTCGGTCGGGAAGCGCGTTCCGACCCACCTCGCCTCACCCGCGTCGATGCGTTCCCAGAAGCGCTTCGTCAGCTCACGCCGTGAGGCGATGCGACGGCTGACCCGGTCCGGATCCGCCTGTGTCAGCGCGCGCGTGTTCCGATCCGCCCAGATCGTCATCACTGCGGTGATCTGCTCGACCTCGAAACGATCGATCTCCGACACGAACACGAGCTGGTCGTCGCTGGACTCCCCCACCGCGATCACGTCGAGGCCCTCGACCTCGATGCGTGTGCGCGGGTTGGCGCCGGCGCGCACGGCCGAGCGGTACGCCTCCGTGACCAGCGGGACCGCGACCGTTCCGGCATCGATCCGCAGCGTCTGTCCCGGCCCGAGCTCCAGGGAGTAGTTCACGAGCAGATCGCCCAGCTTCGCGACGCGAGGGTCGGACATGTCGATTCTTATATCGCAAACGCGGACGCATCAAAGCGGCCGAAACGGCCCTGTCCGATTTACCCGTTGAAGGTGTGGGAGAAGATCGAAGCGCGGGACGGGTTCGTCTCCGCGCGAAGGATGATCCTCACTGTGTAGCGGCCCTTGGCGAGCTTCGGGAGCTTGAAGAGGACGTCACGCGCCGCTTCGCCCGCACCGTCCGCACCGGTGAGTCGGCGCGTGCTCGACGGCCGGGTGATCTTCACCTCGTACGTGAATCCTTCGTCCGCGCGCACAACGAACGAGCGCGGCAGCGTCTTGAACGTGGCGCGTGCGCCGGTGACGTTCTCGACGTGATGCCACTCGGCGGTCTTGCCGTGACATGACTGGTTCGCGAGGACCGCGTCCTTCACCTGTGCGAACGACGCGCGGTGCGTTCCGTCGGGAAGCACCATGCCGCTCTGCCACGCCGCCAGGTTCGTCTCGTCGACGGCATGGAAGAAATTCAGCAGCGCGACGTCGGGATCGCAAGCCATCATCGCGATCAGCTGTGCGTAGTACCGGCCCTGAGTCGCGTCGTCGATGAGCGGGACGTTCTCGGAGCCGGTGTACAGCAACGCCTTGTCCGGCGAGACCTTCGCCTGATAGCCGACCTCGTCGACGAAGATGCGCACGTGCGGCCCGCCGCCCGGGTCGCCCGCCTCGCGGAAGAGCGGTTGTGCGGTGCCGTGGAACGCGTCCCACCACGCCTGCTTCAGGCGGTCGAGGTTGACGCAGCCCATCTTCGGCCAGAGGTAGCCGACGGATGGTGCGTCGGTGTTCACGTTCGGATAGCAATGGACGGAGAGGTCGTCCGCGATCGGCTTCGTGCGTCCGCTCTGCCGGTACGCGTCGCCGACCTCCTTCAGGAAGCGGATCGGGGAGTGCGAGACGTTGCTCGGCGCGTCGAAGTCGTCGTTGCCGCGCGGTGACAGGCCGAAGGCGATCACGTCGATGCCCGGGTCGACGTCCTTGAGCGCGTCGTAGCAGGCGGCCATCGCCTGCTCCTGCACGTAGCCCGAGATGCCGTTTCCCTGATCGTCGAACTGCGGCTGCTGGAAGCGCGGCTGGTTGCCCTCGTTGAGGCAGATGATCTTGCGCACGTACGGATAGCGCTCGGCGACCTTGGCGGCGTACTGCGCGAAGAGCTGGATCCCGTTCGGCGTCTCGGCAAGAGCCTTCGCCTTCAACGGGTAGATCGCGAACATGACGTCGATGCCGCGGCGCTGCGCCTCGGGGACGGCGCGGTCGAGAAACGCCTGGTCGACGATCGTGCTCGGCTGCGAGGGATCCCAGAACACCGCCATGCGGTTCTCGGTCATCCCGAGCTGCGTCAGCATCGTGAAGAAGCCGGCGCCGCCGTCCTCGGCATACTTGCCGGCGTCGTCGGCGACGCCGAAGGTCGTGCTCGACGCCGCCCCGGCGAGGGCCAGCGCCAGGCACGCGGATGCCAGGACCGCAGTGATCCGCCACATGCCTCCGTTGTCGGCAGATCAGGACTGCGCGTTGAGCACTGCTTCGAGGAGTTTCCCGGCGCCGAAGCGGACGGGGTCGTCCGCCGGCAGGCCGGTCTCGTCCTCGGCGGCGGCGACGGCGGCGCGCGCTTCGTCCTCGGAGACGGTCGACGTGTTGAGCGAGATCGCGACGACCTTCGCCGGGCGCCGTTTGAGCGACATGCGCTCGTGGAGCTGGATCAGCTCCGGCAGGCTCGGTAGCGGCGATTCCGTTGGATCGCCCTCCGTGATCGTTCGACCCACCTCGTGGCAGAGCACGTACAGGTGTGGCGCGCTGCCGTGGATGAGCCCGACCGTCACGCCGGAGTAGACCGGGTGCAGGATCGCGCCCTGTCCCTCGACCCACAGGAGGTCACCGCGCTTCGCGCCCTCGACGACGAGGCGCTCCGCGGCGCCCGCGAGGAAGTCCGAGACCACGGCGTCCACCGCGATCCCCCAGCCGGCGATCGCGATGCCGGTCTGGCCCGTCGGCACGAAGACGGAGCGCAACCCGCGCTTGCGCGCCTCGAGGTCGAGCTCGCACGTCGCCGTCATCTTCCCGATCGCGCAGTCGGAGCCAACCGTCAGCACGATCGTCCCGTCGACCTCGAGGTTCGCGCCCGTCGCCGTGCTCAGGTCGCGCGGCGGCTCGCGCAGGTCGCGCAGCTCGACGCCGTGCTCGCGTGCGAGCTCGGGCAGTCCCGGGATGTCGTGCAGGCGCACGTGCAGGCCGTTCTCCAGGTCGAGCCCGTGCGTGACGCAGCTCTTGAGCAGCTCCTGCCAGTCGCCGGGGAAGCGCCCGCCTTGCGTGACGACGCCGACCAGCGCCGCGCTCGGGCCGTGCTGCATGCCCTCGTCCACGGTCGCGACGATCGGGACACCGTCGTCGGACTCGCCTGCGCGCTGCGTGTCGAGGATTGCGACCACCGACTCGCGGCGGTAGCGCATGACGCCTCGCAGCGTCTTGCCATAGTGGACGTCGTCCGAAAACCCCTCAGCGAGGATCAGGTACTTCTTCTCTGACACCGAGTCCTGGTTCGTCCGCGGGAATCTGGATGCCGTCGAGAAAGGCGATGCCGGGCCAAGGATCGTGGGCGAGCAGGAGGTTCCCGTCGAGGTCGACGTGATCGCACAGCGACGAGACCTGCGCCGCCGCCGCAATGCCGAGGCCGGACTCGATCATGCAGCCAAGCATCACGCGGAGGCCCAGCGCACGCGCGGCGTGCGCCATACGCACGGCCTCGTGGATGCCGCCCGACTTGGCGAGCTTGATGTTGATCCCGTGCGCGCGCTCGGCACACGACACAACGTCGCTCAGCCGGTGACAGTCCTCGTCCACGTAGATCGGGAGCGGCGATTCCGCCTTCAGCCTGGCGCCTCCGGGATCGCCTGCCGGCAGCGGCTGCTCGCAGTACTCCACGCCCAGCTCGGCGAGCTGCGGCAGCGAGTCGAGCGCCTCGTCGAGCGTCCAGTACTCGTTTACGTCCACTTGCAGCGGGGCCGTGGTCACCTCGCGCACCGCGCGCACACGGTCGACGTCGCGCCCGTCATGGGCTCCGAGCTTCAGCTTCAGGCGCTTGAAGTGCCCGGCGACCTTCGCGGCGCGGTCGCCCATGTCGTCCGGCTCGCCGAGCCAGATCGTCCACGACGTCGGCGGCCCGAGCCGGCGCAGCCCGAGCAGGCGCCAGACCGCCACGCCGGCCAGCTTGCCCTGCAGATCGTGCAGCGCCCCGTCGAGCGCCGAGCGGGCCGCCCATTCCCGCGGTTCCAGGCGCTCGTCGATCTCGTCGAGCGCGAACGGGTCGTCGCCGAGGAGATCGGCGGCGTCTTCTATGTACTGCAGCGCCGAGAGCGCGCTCTCCCCGTAGCGCTCGATCGGAGCGCCCTCCCCGAACCCGGAGACGCCTTCGTGGCGGATCTCCACCTGAATGACATCGGCCGTGTCCTGGGACTCACGAGAGATCACGAACGTCTCCGCGAGCTCGAGCGTCGCGATGCGAGCCGTGACGTCCACGGGGGCTACACTAGACGCCCTCGCGCCTGTAGCTCAGGGGATAGAGCGTGCGCCTCCGGAGCGCAAGGTCGCAGGTTCGATTCCTGCCAGGCGCATCAGGGGTGGATGCCGGAACCGGTGGCCTCGCGGTCGGGCAACCCCCCATTCGATCATCGACGCGCGATCCCGAAGGGGTCACACTGGGCTGAAGTGGCATCAGAGTTCAGTGAACGGCTGCGAGCCTTTGCCGACGAGTTCCCGGCCGTTGCGGACGACCTACTCGAAGCAATCGACCGCTACCTGGACAGCGACCCTGGCGTCGGCGACTTCTCGTTACACAAGCACGACGAGATTGAAGCTCGCATCAACCGGCTGATGTACGTGCACGAGCAGCTCGTCGCAGCGCGCGAAGCCCGCGGGTGTCACTCGCCGTGAGGCAGATCGAAGCGGGCGATGATTCCTTCATCAGCCCCCTCTGGGACAGGACGCTCTGGATGGCGCGTGGCCACCCACGCGACGCCCTGCTCCGGATAGGCGACGACGTCCGGGAACCGCTTGGTCGAGATACCGAGCAGTCGCACGGGCTCGTCTGTCGGGTTGGAGAACGTGTGTAGCCCGTCCGGGCCTTCGGGGAAGTAGACGACGTCTCCGGGCGTTAGCTGCTCCTCGCCCTCCGGCGTGCGGACGGTCAACGTCCCGCTGAGGACGAAGAACATCTCTTCGACGCCGTAGTGCATGTGCAAGCTGCCTCCGGCAGCTCCCGGTAAGTACTCGGTCAGAGAGGCACCGAGCATGTCCGTGTCGAACCGGTGTCCAAACCAGCGGGCGCGCATCCGCTGCTGATCGGCGACTTCGTCCCAGGGCTCGTCTTCGAGGAAGTTGAGGCGGCGCATCCGTTCCCTTCGTTGTGTTTGAGTGTGCCGCCAGGATCATGCCGCAGCCTGTCAGTCGCGATCTGGGCGCGGCATCCCTCTGTTTCGCGGTGGTGTTCTAATCAGGGCATGTCCGCCCGAAGTCGAGTCGCCGGCCGTGTCGGGGCGGTGCAGCAGTGGCTTGTGCGGCGTGGCGACACGGCGCTCGGACGCCTCGCCCTTCAGTGGTTTCGAAGGTACTTCGACGCCAGCCGGAACTCCGGTTCTGCCGCAACGCTCTACATGTTCCTGTCCATCGTCCCGCTACTGCTCGCAGCGATGGGCCTCCTGCATGCCGCCGGAACCGACACGAACGCCTTTGCGGAACGTCTGGTCGATCACAACCACCTGACCGGAGCGACAGCGAACCTCGTTCGCGAGAGTTTCGGCACCGTGTCCGACAACGCTCTCGCGGCAACAGCCACGGCCGTCGTCGGGTTCCTAATCTGGGGGATCGGGATCGGGCAGATTTACCAGGACGTGTACGCGGGAGCGTGGCGGATCGAGGTTCGGACATTGTCCGACCAGGCGCGCTTCACGGTCTGGTTCTTCGTCTTGAGCGGTCTGCTGGGCGTCTTCATCGTCTTCGCCGGCCTCCTGACGGACGCGGGCTGGGGGGCCGTCGTCCCGGTCTGGCTCGTCGTTTCGACGGGTTTCTGGATCTGGACGCCCCGCTATCTCCTGCGAGGCCAGATCGGGGTCCGGCCGCTGCTTCCGGGCGCGATCCTCGCCTCGCTAGTCATCGGCGGCGCGATCGCGACATCGCGGTTCTTCCTCGGGCCGGGGCTCAACTCGGGCGGCAAGCACTTTGGCTCGTTCGGTGTGGTCGTCGCATTGCTCACGTGGGCATTTATCCTGGCCACGCTCTCGATGGTGTGCGCGGTTTTCTCGCCGGTCTGGGCCGAGTGGCACACCAGCGAGAACCCCCGGCGTTGAGCCGGTCAGTCGGCTCTGTCCCAGCTCTCCTCGCCGTGTTCCCAGGCCACCGCATTGGAACGCTCGAAGAAGAGGCCCGTGTCGTCCTCCGTCGCCCAGACCCCGACCTTGTCGCTGTCGGGATAGACGCTCACTGCGGGCGTCCCGAGCTGGGAGAACATCAGGAATCGGGCGGGCGCGTCGCTGCGGTTCATGACCTTGTGGGCTCCGTCGGGGCCAGGCGGGAAGCAGACGATCTCGCCCTGCTCAAGCGTGAGCTCGCCGTCGGGCGTACGGACGGCGACGGTCCCGTCGAGGACGAGGAGCCACTCCTCGACGTACTCGTAGTGGTACGGACAGGCCCCGCCGCCGGGCGGAATGTCGTAGATGTACATGGCGAGCGCCATCGACCCGACGGCGCCGGCGACGTCGATCCGGCCGGTGCTTTCGGCCGTGAAGACGTTGACCCTGGCCGATGAGTTTTGTCCGCTCAAGCCGTCTAAGGCTTTCAGATACCAGATGACGAGTACGAAAGCGATGGAGCTCGGCACGCCCGCCGTCTTCGCGGCGACGTGGCTGACGATGATGGCGGCGATGATGCTGCCCGGCGCGGCGCCCGCCGTCGGGCGCGCCGCCGCCGCTACGGGGCGCGTGCTCACGGTCCCGATCTTCGCGGGCACGTATCTCGCGGTCTGGTCAGCCGTCGGGCTGCTCGTCTACGCGGTGTACCTGCCGCACGGCGCGGCGGCGACCGGCATCGTGGCGATCGCGGCCGGCATCTACGAGCTGACGCCGCTCAAGCACGCGTGCCGCGAGCGCTGTCGGCACACGGTGCGGTCGGGCGCGCAATTCGGGATCTATTGCGTCGGCTCGAGCATCGGGCTGATGGCGATGCTCGTCGCTGTAGACGTCATGAGCATGGCGTGGTGTGTCGTCATCGGCGCGCTGATCACGGCGCAGAAGCTGCTGCCGCCGAGGGCGTACGTCGACGTTCCCGTCGGGCTCGGCATCGTCGGCCTAGGTCTCGGGATGCTTGCGTAGCTGCGCAAGTCGCCGCTCGACTGCTCCCGCAAGCTCAGGCCGCCGCGGGAGGGCAGTCATCATCGACGCGGTTATCCACGCGATGTAGACAAGGAACATCGCCTCGACGAGCTCCGTGTCGTACTGCCCGTAGGCGTCCAGCGCGTCGCCCGGCCCCAGAGCGGCAAGGTCGTACTCGCGCGGGCCGCGGCATGCCGTCTCGAAGTCGAGCCAGAGCGGCCCGCTCCGCGAGTTGAGGCAGTTGAAGAGCTGCGCGTCGCCGTGAAGCGGTTGTCCGTCTAGCTCGGGCCGCCGCGACGCGAGCTCCCGTACCAGCTCGACGTCGTCGCTCGGCGGCAGAGCGTCGAGCATGGTCTGCGTCTCCTCGGGATGGCCGAAGGCGGGCAGCTCGCCGCTGTAGTCCTCGAGCGCTTCATGGATCGCGCAGAGCGCACGGCCGGCCGCGCGAGGATCCGGATCGTCGTACGCCTCGACGTAACGCCAGAAGGTGAGCACGTGCCCTCCCTGGCGGTACGGCACGGGCTCGACCTCGGCCGCGGGAGGGACGACCGCGCAACCCAAGGCCGCGGCGTACGACGCGATTGCAAGCTCGCGCACGATGCCCTGGGGGTCGGGTCCCACGGGATACGGAATCGCGCTCGAAACCCGTGCGACGACCGGCGACGGCCGCAGGTGCACGAGAACGTGCCACGCGTCGCGCAGGACGACAGGGTCGTCGCAGCGCACGCCTTGCTCCCGCGCCACTGCCATCGCCGCGGCCACCGCGCTCTCGCTCATGCGGCGTTTCTATCCCAAGCGCTGCCGCGTAAAGGCGCCGATAGGCTCGCTGCGTGCGGGCTTACCTTCGGAGCCTGAACCCACACCTGCCGCGCGACGTCTGGATCCTCCAGGCCGGGGGCCTCGCGAATATGTTCGGGAACGGCGTCATCGGGCCGTTCCTGATCATCTACCTGCACAACGTGCGCGGCATCTCGCTCGGGCTCGCCGGGCTGATCGTCGCGTCGAACTCCGCGGCAGCGCTGTGCTCGGGCTTCGTCGGCGGTGCCCTCTCGGATCGCGTGGGACCGCGGGCCGTGCTCACATCGGCGTTGATCGTGATGGCGACGGCCTTCGCGCTGTTCCCGTTGATCCGGACGCCCTGGCATGCGCTGATTCTCAACGTCCTGGTCGGCGCCGGCAGCGGTTCCTTCTGGCCCAGCCAGTCGACGCTGCTGGGCTCCCTCACACCTCCCGAGCGCCGGCATTCGGCGTTCGCGCAGCAGCGCATGACGATGAACCTCGGCATCGCGCTTGGCGGTCTCGTCGCGGGAGCGATCGCCCGCACGGCACACCCAGAGACGTTCACGTTCCTCTTCCTGCTGAACGCCGTGACGTTCCTCGTCTTCGTCGGCGTGCTGCGCCTCGTCCGTGTACCGCCACGGAGCAAGACGCACCACGAGCCGGGCCGCTATGCGGACGTTCTGCGGAACCACGTCTTCCTCGCCTATGTGTTCGTGAACGTCATCTTCATCGGGGCGGGCATCGCCGTCATGTCCGAGCTGTTGCCGCCGTTCGCGAAGAACACCGCCCACGTCAGCGAGCCGGCGATCGGCGTTCTGTGGTTCGTGTTCTCGGGCGTCGTCGCCCTCGCCCAACTGCCGGTTGTGAAGCTGGTCGAGGGGCATCGCAGGATGCGCGGCCTCGCATTGATGGGCGTGGTCTGGGCAGGCACGTTCCTCGCCGTGATGGCGGGCGGTGCATGGCTCACGGGGACCCAGGCGGCGATCGTCTTCGGCATCGCCGTCGCGGTGTTCGCGCTCGGCGAGTGCCTGCACGGCGCGATCTACGCGCCGCTGGTCGTCGACCTCGCGGAGCCGCGGCTGCTCGGGCGCTACATGGCCCTTTCTAGCTCGTCGTGGCAGATCGGCTGGCTGATCGGCCCGGCCGCGGGCGGCTTCGTCCTCCAGCACGAACCGCTCGCGCTGTGGCCGGCGGTTGCCGCGATCTGCCTGCTCGCCTCCGGTTACGCGCTCCTGCTCGAAGCGTGGATCCCGGAGCCCCTGCGCCGCACGCCGCACGTGGATTCCATCGGAGGCGTCCCGGGTACGATGCCGAACATGGCGCTGACGACCGACGACCCTCTCAGTACCGATGCCGAGCCTGCCCCGCATCCGGCGGACGAGACCTCGCGGCTTCGCAGAGGCGGTCGCACCGCGCGCCGAACCGCGCGTCGCTGAGCTCAGCGCCGACGGCCTCACCTGGATTCACCTCGACCCGCCGATCGATCCGGAGACGGTGAACGCGCTGCGTGCGCGCTTTGGGTGGCACCCGCTCGACGTCGAGGACGTCCTCTCGAAGCGCCAGCGGCCAAAGGTCGACGATTATCTCGACGACGGCTACCTGTTCGGCGTCCTCCACTTCCCCGCATACGACAAGAACGTCCAGCGGCTGAACGCCGGCGAGCTCGACTTCTTCATCGGCCCGGACTACCTCGTCACGATCTCGAACGTCGAGCTGCTGCCGGTGACACGCCTGTTCTCGCGTCTGCAGGACGACGAGCGGCTACGCGACAACCTCTTCGGCAAGGGCTCCGGGCGGCTGCTGTACGAGATTCTGGACGACCTCTACGACTACTGCTTCCCGATCCTCGACAAGATCGCGTACAAGCTCGAGTCGATCGAGGACGATATCGAGGACCTGCGTTCCGAGGAGATCGTCACGGACATCTCCAAGGTGAAGCAGGAGATCATCTCCTATCGCAAGATCATCAAGCCCCAGCGCCCCGCGCTGCGTCTGCTCGAGCGCCACATCGAGCGCTTCCTGCCTGAGGAGCTCGAGCTCTACTTCGACGACCTGGTCGACGCCTCCGAGCGCATCTGGGACCTGCTCGACAACTACAAGGAGGTCGTCGAGGCGCTCGAGAGCACGAACGAGTCGGTCATCTCGCACCGCCAGAACGACGTGCTGCGCGTCCTGACGATCTTCAGCGTCGTCCTGCTCCCGCTGACGCTGATCTCCGGCATCTTCGGGATGAACGTCCTGTTCCCGGGTGAGCACACCCACACAGCCTTCTGGGTGATCGTCGGCCTGATGATCGCCACGATCGCCTCGATGGTCGCGTTTTTCAAATACAAGCGCTGGCTCTAAGGCGTCGACCGGCGACACCGCAGGGAGGTGACGCCGCGATTGAAGTTTCGTCCCGGAGGTATAGAGGAGTCGGGGTCCAACACAAGAAAAGGGCGGCAGCGATGCTCCAGGCGATTCTCTTGACGTCCTCCCTACTCCTCGTCGTGGGCATGTGCGCGTCGCTGATGTGGCTCGCCGCGGTCCGCCCGATCGCCACCGAGGTCGTCGCTCCTCCGAGCCCCGAGCCCGACGCCTAGAGCCTAGGCTCCGCCACATGGAACGCCTGTGGGCGCCGTGGCGGCTCGAGTACATCAAGTCGGCCGACGAGGACGGCGGCTGCATCTTCTGCGACGCAGCGGCGGGCGGTGACGACGCAGAGCGGCTCGTCCTGCACCGCGGCTCGCACGCGATCGCGCTGCTGAACAAGTTCCCGTATGCCTCCGGCCACTTCATGGTCGCGCCGGTCCGGCACGTCGGCGAGTACGGCGAGCTGACCGACGACGAAGTGCTCGAGCTGCACCGCTTCGCCTGGGCAGGAATGGGTGCTCTCGCGCACCTCTACGGCCCGCAGGGCTACAACGTCGGCTGGAACCTCGGCCGCATCGCCGGGGCGGGCGTCGTCGACCACGTCCATCTGCACGTCGTCCCCCGCTGGGCAGGCGACACGAACTTCATGCCGGTGCTCGCCGACGTGAAGGTGCTTCCTGAGCACCTGCAGGAGACGCGGGAAAAGCTCGCCACGGCCTGGCCTGTGTAGAAGATGGGCGGGGCCGGTCGGCCCCGCCCATGTGCGACCTACTTCACGGGGCCCTTACAGCTCAGTCCGCTGTTGGCTCCTGCGATCGCGGACTGCTGTGAGGTGTTGCAGCCGTAGGTGATGTGCGTCGGGCCGTGCAGGACGCGCCCCTGATCGGTCCACACCAGCCCCGCGCTCCCACCGCGGTCGATCGCAATAGAGATCGAGTCCGCGAGGTCCCGGTTGCCGTCGTTCGCCGTACAGAAGATCCCGTTAGTGCAGATCCCACCGACATGCATGACGCTGCTCGACGCCGACGTCTGGTTGAACTTCGGCGTCGCCGAGGTGCCGTTCGTCGTCTGCGCGAACGTCACGTACCACGGCGACTCCTCGGCGTCGCTCGGCGTGTAGTCGGGCGAGTTGAGCCAGACGAAGTCGACGCGGCCGGCGCTCCCGGCGGCGATCCACGGGAAGAAGTGCGTCCCCTTGTCGCTGTTGACCTTCACGAGCTGGGACCAGGTCGCCGCCTTGTCACTCGAGTGGCTGAACCAGATGTCGAAGTGATCCGGAGCGATGATGTTGTCCGCGAACACCGAGTAGACATTCCCGCCCCGGTCGACCGCGAGCGTGGCGAAGATGTCGTCGGTGTTTGTCTGCGGCCCGGTGTCCGCGACCAAATGCGCATCCCAGACCAGCCCGCCGGCCGGTGAGTGGGCGACCCAGACCTGATGGAAGTTTTCGAGCTGTGTGATGTTGCAGCCCTGCGTCGTGTTTGCAACCGGATCGGCGGTGATCCACTCCACGTACACCTCGCCCGTGTCGCGGTCGACCTCGATCCCGCTCGGGATCGTGTTGCAGAACGAGGTGACCTCCGCGAGGCCGTTTTGCGCGAGAACGTCGACCTGCGGCCCGAACGTCGCGCCTCCGTCGTTCGACGTCGACACCCAGATCTGGCTGACGGTGAAGTCGTGGTACGCGATGTACACCCGATCCGAGCTCGCCGTCGTCCCGGGGTAGACCGCGAGCCAAGGCCGGTCGATGAACGACGGGTTTACCGCGGCCACGTCGTCGATCGTCCAGTGGGCGCCGCGGTCGTCGCTGTACGCCAATCGGACCTGCAGCGGGAGCGGCAGGCGTTCGAGTGACGTGACGTAGACGCGTCGCGTGCCCGGCAGGCAGCTCGCCGTCGGCGTCGCGCAGGGCGTTGGGCCGCCGACGGCGATGTCGACGTCGCCGATGTCGTTGCCGGAGACGTCGACGATCGGGGTCTGCACGAACGAGCGGCCGCCGTCATCCGAGCGAGCGACGTGTGTACCCGACGCCTGCCACGCGACCCAGACGGTGCCGTCGGTGCGATCGATGTCGATGTACGGCTCGGTCGCGTTCGTTTCGGACTCGGGCGAGACCTCCTCCGTGAACCCGAGGATGTCGCTCGCCCCCGCTGGGACCGCGCCGACGAGTGCGATGGCGAGCAATGCAAGCAGTGTTCGTCTCATTGGGCCTCCTTCAGGCCTCCGATTTGTGGGCGCCGCGCGAGCGGCGCCCACAATCGTTTGTCTCTTATGGAGAGGTCGTGCCGGTGCCGTTCACGTCGAACGGCGCGGTTGCGTCGGATTGCTCGCTGTTACCGAGCTCGAGCCGGAAGGCGACCGGCGTGGTCTGGTCGCTGCCGCCGAAGAACGTCGAGAGCCCCGTGATCGAGTACATGCCGGCGCCCGACTTGATCCCGAGCCCGTTCGCGCTCGTGGTGAGCGTGATCGTGCAGGGTCCGGCCGGCGGCGTCGCCGCGACGCACGTACCGCCTACGGTCGCCGCCTGCGTGTGGTGGTACTCGAGCGAGGTGATCGTCGGGTTCGTGTTGTCGAACCTGCCGGCTTCGCCGACCGGTGCGCCGTTAGGCGGGTTGTCCCGGTAGCCGATGAAGTAGCTCTGGCCGTAGCCCTCGGGATTGCCGTCCGAGGCGGCCCAGAACTCGACCGACCAGATGCCGCCCGTGACGACGCCCGGGGCGTTGCTGCACGCCATTGCCTTCGCCGCCGTCGGCGCCGAGTCGAGCGTGAGCGACACGGTGATCACATCTCCGCTCCGGTTGGCGCTCGCACCAAGCAGGTCCATCCCTGGACAGGCCGGGTTTGCAACCCCCAGCTCGTCGTAGGTGTCGCCCGCACGGTCGGTGACCGAGTGATCCTTGATCGGCCACGTGTTCATCAGCGAGATCGACTGGTTCTTGAACACGCTCACGCCGGAGAGCTGACGTGCGAACTTGTTCCGCGTGTCACTGCCGCGGGACGTGTTGTCGTCAGCCCACACGACGTTCGCCGCACCTAGGTGGTCGATGTCGACCGTGAAGAAGTCGAGCAGGTCACGATCGCCGGAGCACGACAGCCCGGCGGTGCAGATACCGCCCAGGTGGTTCGGGTGATCGCTGATCTGGACGCTCCTGAAGTTCGAGCCCTTGTTCAGCGCGTTGAGGGACTGCGCGAAGTAGACGTTCCAGACCATCGGATTCCCACTCGAATCGAAGCCGACGTTCGAGTTGAGGCCGCTGTTCGCCTTGTAGTAAACGAGGTCGACCCGGCCGGGGTCGCCCGCGACCATCCACGGCATCACGGCGCTGTCGTTCGACTCCTGTGTAAGCGGGATCGGCGCGGCCCAGGTCGTGCCGCGATCGGTCGAGAAGGTGTAGTAGACGTCCTGCTCGCCCGTCAGGCCGCTCGAGTCGCTCGACGGCCCTTGCGTCTGCGACCAGGTGTAGTAGAGGTTCCCGGCCTTGTCGACCGTCATCTCCGGGAAGAGGTTCTGCGGGTTGTGGTCGCCGAGGGACGCCACCTGGTTCCGCGTCCACGTCGACCCGCCGTCGGTGGACTTCGCAACCCACAGCGAGTACGGCGGCCCTCCGCTAACGCCGGGAATCACCGGCGTATTGCGAACGAACGGGATGTAGATGTTGTGCGTGTTGTAGATGTCGACGACAGGCGGCCCGGCGACCTGCAAGGCGGGGTCGAGCGGGTCGGGGCACGTCGTGCTCGTAGGCACCTGGCCGTTGAGCGTGTTGCAGACCGAGTCCGTGACAAACGTCCCCGGGGCGCCGTCGTGCGTGCTGCGCGCCAGAGCGAGGGTCGTCGCGGCGACGTTCGTGAAGTTGATGAACGAGACGTAGACATTGCCGGTATTCCCGGCAGGCAGCGGTGCGGTCTCGTCGACGGCGTCCCACTGCCGGTCGTCGATCGCCCCGGGGCTTTGGCCGCAGCCGATGTTGTCGCCGACCCACGTTTCGCCCTGGTCAGTCGACGTGTTCATCGTGACGCACCCCGGTCCAGGAAGGTCGACGAAGAACACCTTGTGCGTCACCGGCCCGACGACCTGGTAGCTGTCCCCACCGCCGCCGCCCGTTCCGAACGTCTGGCCGAAACTCGGAACGTGAGCCGGGATACGGAACGTCTGGCCGAGGTCCGACGACTTGAAGAACGGGCTGTAGTGCGGGAACACGAACCCGTTCGGCCCCGAGACATACGTCACGTCGTTTCCGCCGGGAAAGCGGTCGACCGTGACCGTCGGCTCGCCACCGAAACGCTTGTAGTCGACGAACACCGAGGGCGAGAAGATGCTCGTCGACGAACTCGTCGAGCTTGTGTTGCCGCCGTTGCCACCTCCACTCGCAAAGTTGTCTGCGAGGACGGCTGTCCCCGGGACGAGGTCGTACGGGTCGGATGCACCCGCCGCGCTTGCCGCTACCACAAGGGCAAGCACGCAGAGACTGATGACGAGACCGAATGGCCGTCGCCGACGTTTTTCCATCGTTCCCCCCTCAGGTCGAACATGCGCTCCGCTGAGCGCGCGGAGCCGAGGACAGAAACTTTTTGTTCCGTTCGCGCACGCACGAAACGCGGGCGCAGTGACTGACTATTCAGTCAGGCAGCGACGCCGGCGCCGTACTTCGCGCGGAGGTACGCGATGTACGGCTTCGGGTCGATCGTCGACCCGGTCGCGCGCCGCAGCGTCTCCTGCGGCGGGAACTTCCTCCCCAGGCTGTGCACGTGCTCGCCCAGCCACGCTCGCAGCGCTGCGAAGTCGCCGCGCTCGATCTGCTCCTCCAGGTCGGGGACGTCCTCCACGATCTTCTGCCAGATCTGCACCGACATCACGGTGCCGAGGAGATACGTCGAGAAGTAGCCGATGCTTCCCGACGCCCAGTGCGTGTCCTGCAGAACGCCCTGCGCGTCGTTCGGAACGTCGACGCCGAGGTACTCGTGCATCCGCTCGTTCCAGACCTCCGGGAGGTCGGGCACCGCGACACGGCCGTGGATGATGTCCTGCTCGAGCTCGAAGCGGAGGATGACGTGCATGCCGTACGTCACCTCGTCGGCCTTGATGCGGATCAGCGACGGCTTGACGCGGTTGATCCCGGCCAGGAAGCCGTCGAGCTCGACGCCGCGCAACTGCTCCGGAAACGCCTCCTGCGCGCGCGGGTAGAAGAACTCCCAGAACGGCCGGCTGCGGCCGACGAGGTTCTCCCACATGCGGCTCTGCGACTCGTGGATGCCGAGCGAGCAGGGGCCGCCGATCGGCAGTCGCTCCAGGTGGCGTGGCAGCTGGTGCGAATAGAGCCCGTGACCGTATTCGTGCATCGTCGAGAAGAACGACTTCATCGTCTCCGGGTCGTAGTGCGTCGTGATTCGGATGTCGTCGACGCCGGCACCCGAGGCGAACGGGTGCTCCGTCGGGTCGAGCCGCCACGTGTCGGTCCGGAACCCGAACAGCGCCACCACTTCCTTCGCCAGGCGCTCCTGCGCGTCGATCGGGAACGTGCCGGTGAGGAAGGAATCGTCGACCTCTTCGTCCTTCAGCTCCGCGATCAGCGGGAGCAGCTCCGCCTTCAGCTCGGCGAAGACCTCCGTCACCGACGCGGTCGTCGTATCCGGCTCGAAGTCGTCGAGCAGGATGTCGTACGGCTCCTCGATCGGGTCGAAGCAGTCGATGTACTGGCTGCGGAGGTCGTACGTCCGCTCGAGCGCGGGCCGGAAGAGCTCGAAGTTGGATTCCGCGCGCGCCTTCACCCAGATCGTCCGCGCCTCGGTCGCCGTCAGCGTCATCTCGGCGCGCAGCTCGGTCGGCACCTTGACCGCCTTCTCGTAGTCGCGCCGGGCGAGCCGGACGAACGCACCGTCGTCCGATTCGGGATCGAGCTCGCCGACTTCGTCGAGCAGGCGTCCGATCTCGTCGGCTGTCAGCGTCTCGTGGTGGATACGCCGCACCGTGGCGAGGTGCTCGCCGCGGTGCCGCCAGCCTGCGGGCGGCATCATCGTCTGCTGGTCCCAGCTGAGGACGCGGGAGATCCGCTCGAGGTCGGTGATGCGCGCGAACCGTTCCTTCAGCTGCGTCAGCGCATCGGCCACGGCGGGCAGATTAGCTACGCATCCAGGCGGGCGCGTAGGTCCTCGACAGCCGCTTCGAGGCGGGACAGACGCTCTTCGAAGTCGGGTGCAACTGCTGGGGTCAGACCCCTGGCGGGGTCAGACCCCTCCTCGGTTTCGCCGCCGAGCAGCTGGACGTAGCGCTCCTCTTTCTGCCCCGGCCGGCGCTCGACCTTGCGGACGAGCTCACGGTCGGCGAGCACGTCGAGCGTGTGGACCACCTCGGCGGGCGAGTCGAAGCGATGCATCCGGTCGGTGCGCTGCTTGAGCTCGCCCGGCGTCTGCGCACCGCGCAGCATGAGCACGGCCAGCACCGAGAGCTCCGAATCCGACAGGCTCAGGGCTTCGTTCAGGAGGTGGCGGTACTTGAGTGCGCGGCTGCTGGCGCCGCTCGCGAACCGTGTCCAACCACGATTCGACATCCGGTCGAGTGCAGCCTTGATCATGCGCTCGTCGTACTCGACGATCGGATCGCGGTTCGTCGTCTGGTTACACGCGAGCCGCAGCGAGTTCAACGACAGCGGGTACTGATCCGGCGTCGTTCGCTGCTTCTCGATCAGGCAGCCGAGCACGCGGATCTCGACGGCGTCGACTTCCACGGGCGCGAAGCCTAGTTACTGCGCGGCGCGGAGATACGCGAGCACCGCCAGCACGCGGCGGTGGTCGTCCGGCGCCTGGGCGAGCCGCAGCTTGTTGAAGATCGAGCTCACGTGCGTCTCCACGGTCTTCGGGCTGAGGAAGAGCTTCGAGCAGATGCCGGCGTTCGAGCGCCCTTCGGCCATCAGGCCGAGCACCTCTCGCTCGCGCGGGCTGAGCTCGTCGACCGGATCGTCCTGCCGGCGGTTGCCTACGAGCTGCGACACGATCTGCGGGTCCATCGCCGTCCCGCCACGTGCGACGCGCCTCACCGCCTCGACGAAATCCTCGATCTCGAGCACGCGGTCCTTGAGCAGGTAGCCGAATCCTTCGGGCCGCTCGCCGAACAGCCGCAAGGCCGTATGCGCCTCGACGATCTGCGAGAGCATCAGGATGCCGACGTCGGGATGCCGCTCACGGATCGTCTCGGCGGCGCGCGCGCCCTCGTCCGTCTGCGTCGGCGGCATGCGCACGTCGACGATCGCGACGTCGGGCTTCTCCGTCGCAACGACGCGCCGCAGCCCGTCTGCATCCCCGACGCTGGCGACGATTTCCATCCCGGCGTCGCCCAGCACGCGCGCCACGCCCTCGCGCATGAGCACGGAGTCGTCCGCGATCACGACGCGCATGGAAGCTCCCCGATCACGCGGGTGCCGGTGCCGGGCTCGCTCTCGATCCGCAGCGTGCCTCCGTGCGCCTCGACCCGGTCGACGAGCCCGCGCAGACCGGAGCCCGAGCCGTTCTCGCCCGCCCCGCCGATCCCGTCGTCCTCGACCTCGATCACGAGCGTCGCGTTGCGGCGTTGCGCCGAGACCCGGATCTGCGTCGCGTGCGCGTGCTTGACCGCGTTCGCGATCGCCTCGCACGCGACGAAGTACGCGGCCGCCTCGATCTCGCCCGGGAAACGGTCGTCGGACGCGTCGATGCGCAGCGGCACCGGCGTACGGCTCGCCAGGGAGACGAGCGCTCCGGCGAGCCCCTCCTCCGTCAGCACCGCGGGATGGACGCCGCGTGCGAGCTCGCGCAGCTCCTCGACGGCGACCTGCAGCTGCCCGACTGCGTTAGCGAGCACCAGGTCGAGCTCGGGGCTTTCCTCTCCGAACTGCCGCTGGGCGATGCGCAGCTCGAGCGCGAGCGCGACGAGCCGCTGTTGCGCGCCGTCGTGCAGGTCACGCTCGATCCGACGGCGCTGCTCATCGCCGGCCGTGACGATGCGGCGCCGCGATTCCTGCACCTTTGCGAGCTGCGCGCTGACGTCGGCCTGGAGCCGCGCGTTGTGGAGGGCGAGCCGCGCGGCGGCGCCCGCGGTCGCGACCAGCTGCGGATCGAGCTCCGGGTCGTGGAGTATCGCTGCGATGTCGGCGAGCTTCGTCACGCCACGCCCGTCGTCGGGCAGCTCGACGGGACGGCCGGATTCGTCGACGTAGAGACGCCGCATCGGCAGCCAGTACGCGACCTGCAGCGAATCGTCGTGCAGAGCGCGCGCGAGCGCGTCTCGCACCTCGCCGGCTGCGACGTGCGAGAGCTCCACGACGAGATCGGCGACCGTCCCGCGCGCGAGCTCGGCCCGCAGCAGTCCGACGAGCAGCGCAATCGGCACCGCGATCTGGCCGAAGATCTGCCACCAGTAGAGCGCATCCGAGGTCGTCCCCGACCGGTGCATGAACGAGAGCACGGCCTCGGAGACCGCGCGCGTCGCCGCGAACACCGCGGCCACCATCAACGGGATCAGCACCCGGCGTCCCGCTGCCGTCGCGCCGCGCACCCGACGCACGATCAGCGCGATGAAGAGGAGGCCGAGGACGCCGTAGACGCCGACGCGGTAGACCGCGTGGATCGCGTCGTACGCGTCGCGGCTCGGGTGAATCGCGAACAGGCTCTTCCGCGGTGGGTCGTCCCAGACGGTGAGCAGCACGAACGAGAAGGCGATGACCACGACGTACGAGGCACCGATGAACCAGCGCTCGAACCTCGTGCGCAGCCGCCCCTCGGGGTACGCGAGCACGGCGTGCGCGAACGCGACCGTCAACCCGAGCTCGGCGAACAGGAACCCAAACGTGAACACGGCGTCGTCGTGGCTGTACTGCAGCTTGCGCTCGAGCAGGCAGTACGCCACGAACGTCATCAGGATGCCCACGCGGCTGTGTGGACGGCGCGCCCAGGCGACGACCCCGGCGAACAGGAACGTCCAGGCGACGACGATGCTCGCCGCAGCGTTCGGCACCGACGAGTGCACGTCGTGGCGGAGCAGGTGGTAGCCGTAGAGGCCGAACAGCACGCCCGCGACGACGAGCAGTGCGCGCAACGCCTGCGCCCTCATCCGACGCTCCCGACGAGCCGGCGCAGCGTGTCCTCGGAGAGCTGGTCCTTGGCGATGAAGCCGACTGCGCCGCTCTCGCGAGCGCGTCGTCCGAGATCGGAAGGGTCGCGGCTCGAGACGAGCACGACGGTCGAGGGACTGCCGGCGAGCGCATCGGCCACGTCGAAGCCGCTCATGTCCGGAAGGGCCACATCGAGCAGGACGAGCTCGGGCTCGAGGTCCCGGACGAGCGCCAGCCCGGAGGCACCGTCCCCCGCCTCCGCGACGACGTCGTAGCCCGTCAGCTCGAGGAGGCGGCGCGCAGAGGCGCGAAATGCCGCATGGTCGTCGACGACGATTGCCCGTGCTCCCATGTACCGATGGTGGCACGGGTTTCAGCTGTTGGCGAGAGGGCGGGCCACCGTCAGCCGCCCAGGGCTAGCCCGGAGGCGATTCCCCCACATTGGATGACGCGCGGCCGCCAAGACCGCCCGCATGCTTCAACGGACAGCGAGCGAACCTAGGAGGCACGTATGTGGTGGGGAATCGGAGGCGGCTTGATGATCATCTGGATCGTTCTGATGATCACCTGCGGCGTGGTGACCTTGCGAAAGGGCCATTGGGTGTTGTTCATCATCGGCATCTTCCTGCCGCTGCTCTGGATCATCGGGGCCGTGATCCCGCCGAAAGCGGCACCGGGACTCGCTTAAGCGATGGCAGCCAAGGCGGACTTCAGCCCGGAGGAATGGAAGCAGCTCGTCGAAGGGCCGACGATCGCAGGGATGATCGTCTTGACCTCAGCGGGTGGCGGGACGTTCCGGGAGACGTTCGCGCTGGCGCATGCGTGGGCTGACGCCCGGAAGCAGCATGGCGCGAGCCAGCTGCTCGACGAGCTCGCCGCCGAGAAGCCGGCGTTCGACCGTCACCGATACGGATCGACGCAGGCCCTGCACCAGGAGGGCCTGCAGGGGCTCGGAGAGACAGCTGGGCTCCTGCGTACCAAAGCGTCATCCGAAGATCTCGCGGCTTACAGGGAGTTCGTAATCGGCGTTGCCACGAAGGTGGCCGCGGCGCACAAGGAAGACGGTCAAGAGGTGAGCCCGCCCGAGCAGGCCGCGCTCGACGAGATTCGCGCCCGGCTCGAGGCCTGAAAAACGGGGCCCGGCCCTCGGCGCGGCGCCGTGGCGGCGGCAGCCGCTGACCCCTCCCCGGTAGAGGGCCGACCCCATGAATACGACGACGCTCATCGCGTGGGGTCGGCTCGTTCACGGAACCTTTACGGCTCGCGAGTTGACCCGCATGGGTCAGACAGATCGGCCTCGGGCAGTCCTAGCGTCAGGACGGGCAGTTCTCCTCCGTGATCGGCCCGCTCTCCCCGGTGGGACGCGCGGTACTGGCGTAGGGGGCTGCCCCTCGTTCTTACCAGGTGCTGAGGGAGAGAGCGGACGACGGGGTTCGAACCCCGCGACCCTCAGCTTGGGAAGTCTGTCGAAACTCGAAACGCTGAACCTCAACGCCGTCTATTGGCGAACGCCGGAAACGTTCGATGACGGCGCGGCGCTGTTCGAAGCTGTGTGCGAGCACGAGCTTGAGGGGATCGTCGCCAAGCGGGTCGACGGCCGCTACCGCCCCGGAGAACGAGGTTGGACCAAGACGAAGAACCACGACTACTGGCGTTATCGAGATCGAGCGTGAGTCGGCGATCAACAAGAAGCGTCAGCGCATGTTCGTCTAACAGCAACCGTCTGAGATCAGAAGCTCGGCACGCGCAAGACCTTCTGCGTCTGAATTGTGTCGGTCGTGTTTTGGCGCGATACCCGGGAGTAGTGTCGGCGGCGGCCCCCACGTCCTTCAACGAGAAAGGAGTCACCGACCTAGCAGCAACAACAAGGGAGCCACAATGGCTGTAACGACTCAAAGGCCGGAGACAGCGGTCCGACCGTTCACCATCCGGACCCCCGAGGCGGACCTCGAGGATCTGCGTGCACGCATCGCGGCTACACGCTGGCCCGACAAGGAGCCCGTCGACGATTCGTCGCAGGGCGTGCCGCTCGCAACGATGAAGGCACTCGCACGCTACTGGGAGACGGAGTACGACTGGCGCAAGTGCGAGGAGAGGCTGACCGCCCTATCGCACTTCGTCACCGAGATCGATGGCGTGGACATTCACTTCATTCACGTCCGCTCGAAGCACGAAGATGCGATGCCGCTCATCGTCACCCACGGATGGCCCGGCTCGATCATCGAGCAGCTGAAGATCATCGAGCCACTGACCAATCCGACGGCGCATGGCGCGAGCGCAGCGGACGCATTCGATCTGGTGATCCCGTCGATGCCGGGGTACGGTTTCTCAGGCAAGCCGACTACGACCGGCTGGGACCCCATCCGTATGGCGCGCGCCTACACAGAGCTGATGAAGCGCCTCGGATACACGCACTTCGTGGCGCAAGGTGGCGATTGGGGTGCGCTTATCGTCGACCAGATGGGAGCCGAAGCCCCACCGGAACTGCTCGGCATCCACACCAACCTGCCAGGTGCTGTTCCAGACGACGTTATTGCGGCGGCTGTGTCGGGCTCCCCGGCGCCATCCGGGCTCACAGACGACGAAACACACAACGTCTACGAGAAGGTAAAGGCCTTTTGGGCGGTGGACGTAGCGTATGCACTCGAGCTGGGGACCCGCCCGCAGACGCTCTACGCAATGGCGGATTCACCCGTCGGCCTGGCCGCTTGGCTGCTCGACCACGACTCCGTCAGCTTGGCGCTGATCGAACGCGTCTTCGACGGTCAGACCGAGGGTCTCACACGGGACGACGTGCTCGACAACATCACCCACTACTGGTTGACGAACACGGCGGTGTCCTCAGGACGTCTGTATTGGGAAATCATCACAGGCGAGAACAAGATGACCTTCTTCGGCAAGAAGGGCGTCACCGTCCCTGTAGCCGTGAGCGTCTTCCCCAACGAGCTCTACCAGATCTCTCGGCGTTGGGCCGAGCAGGCATATCCCAACCTCATCCACTACAACAAGCTCGACAAGGGCGGACACTTTGCGGCCTGGGAGCAGCCGCAGCTCTTCTCAGAAGAGGTCCGCACGGGCCTCCGATCACTGCGTTGATTTAGGACGCGCGGGCGGCACGTCGCAATGGCGCGCCGCCCGCGCCGCTTGACCCTCGTGAGATTTGGGCGGGCAAGCTAGCCACCTTGTCAGCCGAAGAACCGGACCAGCATCTTCTCCGCCAAGTCGTGCCGCTGGGGCGACGGTTCGATCAAGAGACTAACGCGGTGGCCCGCTGTCTAGCGCGGCGTCTTTCCGTCAAGCAACCGCGGTAGCTCCCGGACGGCATTGCACGGCGCAGTCACGGGTGCCACAGATGCCAAAACGGTGTACGGCACGGATCGGCGTCAGCGTGAGGGCCTGAGTAGACAACCCCGTGACAAGTACACACGTATTGGTCTTGCTCAGCTGCTTGTAGGCGTACGTAGTTAGACGGATGGAGAGGACACGTCTCGTCATGTGTCACTGCACGGCTCATGGTACGCAGGCAATCGCGGGGGCTCAAGCGCTCGGGCCGAGGATGTTCGTCCCCGTGCGCCGGCCGTAAACCGCTGTTCGGCTCGATGCGCCGGCCGAGGCGGGTGACCGCCCCGGCCACGCATCGCATTTCCTTACGAGCAGGCGACGTTGCCGATGAAGTCGCCGCGCTGGCCGAGCGTGTCCGCCGATCTCGAACGCCGGATCGGGCGGCAGCGATGAGGGGATGAACTCGTCGAGGAGGTTGCGCTTCCCCGCAGCGGACCAGTTCCGATGCATCGACGCGGCGGCGAGCTTCAAGAAGCTCCCGAACCGAACCGGGAAGTTTCCGGCGGCCAGAACGTGCGGCGGCGTTGAAGCGGACGACGGGGTTCGAACCCGCGACCCTCAGCTTGGGAAGCCTGTCAAGCGCCGCGTGGTTGGGCGGCAACGCAGAAGTGTAAGCGGAATCGCTACCGCTGGAAACCGCTCGAAACCGCTGGGCGAGGGTGACGACTGGCGCGCAACTGGCGCGCGCGCCGGTCAAGCACAGTACGGCTTGCAAAGATGGGCTGTGCGGCCCATGTGCGCGGCCTAGGGCGTGCTTATACTCGGCGGTCGACGCGCGGTTGAGCATGACGGTCGCCAAGGCTTTCGGCGCCTTCCGTCTCCGGCTCTCATCCTGAACTGGCGTAACGCGAACAGAGCACTGCGGCTCTGTCTCTGTCTGTGTTCTTACCCCAATGTCAGGAGAGGGCGAAATGGCGTCTGGAATGCTTTTCAAGCTGGCCGACGATGCACGACGCGCCGAGATGATGCGGCAGGCGCGGCAGAATCAGCTCGCACGAAACGTTGAACCAAGCCGGGAGTACAAGCGGAGATTCCCCCGGTTCAAATGGTTCGGGCGGAAGAACAAGAGGGACGAGGCCGCGCCGCAGGCGATTCCAGAAGAGGTTCCTGTCGCGACGACGCCGTAGACCCTGCGCAGTTCTGCTCGCCTGCGCTTCCTGAGCCTATGACGGCGGTGACTAGGCGCGTCGCCCGCTGGGGCGTGTCGTTGTTGCTACGCCTTTGGCGCGAGCGGCGCCAGCCTGTGCTGCGCGCCAGGTCTTGGCATAGACCTTGCGCGCTTTGGCGCTCCTCGACAACTCGAACGCGCCGACGACGCCGGCGACGAGAAGCCGTCTTCCGCGTCGGCTCTTCGCCGCCAGCAGTAGAGCTTTGATCAACCACGGCACGGCCACAAGGTATCGGCCGGGCACTCCCGTCCCGTTTGGCCTCGACGAGAAGACATAGCTCGTATTTAGGGCCCGGCGTAGCTTCTGCGGCGCCGCTCCCCCAGCCCATGCTCCGCTCGGCGCACTTCCGAGGCGCATGCCACGTTCAACGTGGAGCCCATGCGATCTCGTCGAGAATGCGGCAGATCTTTCGGGTAATGCTGTGTCGTTGACGCCCGTCCGCATTCGCAACTTCGATCGGGGGTTCGCGCGAGAGCGAAAACGCAAGCCAGCGCATGTCGGGTGACCACGTCAAACTCGTGTAGACATACGCCGGCACCGGGAAGCGCCGGGGCGGCTGGGCACGACGCGCGTTGGCGACCCAAACACCTGCGTTGTTTTCGTAGACGATTGCTCGGCCATCTGGCTCCCAACGAAATGCACCCGGCCAAACGTGCGTGATTCTCTTGACGGGGCGGAGCTCAAGTCTTGCGCGGTGACGCCGAAGATCCGCGATCGTCACGCCTGAATCGCTCGTAGCGCTCAACCTCAACGGTTGCTACTGGCGAACCCCCGAAGCGTTCGACGACGCTGAAGCGTTGTTCGAGGCCGTCTGCGAACGGGAGCTTGAGGGGATCGTCGCTAAACGCGTCGATAGCCCGAAACCGCCCTGGAGATCGTGGCTGGACGAAGATCAAGATCCGGGACCACTGGCGGTACGAACTTGAGCGTGAGTCGGCTGTCAACCGGGCGCGTCAACGAATGGTCGTTTGACGAAGCGCGTGCGTTTCGGCCACTAGGCGGAGCGTGACGAGCGCGCTACGGTCCTGCCGCCCTAGTGCAAGTTGTGCACCGTTCGTGGTACGCAGATGATTCGTTCGATGCGGCGAAGCTCGAACGGAGGCTCCTTCTCGATGATCACCCAGGGCCTGCCGTCGAATTCGACGACGTCGCCGATCTGCGCGTCGGGCCTGTTGCGGTAGCGCACCCCGTCCGGACGATTCGACCGCCGGAGCACCACTTCGAAAGCTGGCAAGCTCGGTCCCTTTCTGTAATCGCTAGCGGTCGGGATACGGAACATTCGGAGCGCGGTCCTCGAAGCAGTCGGGACAGATCCCGTGCGTGAGGACGTGCCGCTCCGACAGCGGCATCACCTGGATCTCGAGGTCGTCCCAGACGCCGGCGATCGACCGCCGTTCGCACCAGGCGCAGAGGGTCACCTTAAGCGGAGAGAGCTGGCGAGACGGGGCGCGGGGTCTGGGAGCGCCGGCTGCACCTTTGGAATCAGGAGCGGCCATAGCGTTCGAAGTTAGTCTCCCCCTTCAACGCGCCCCTTACTAGAGAGGTTTCAAGAGAGGTTTCGATTCGCGGCCCTCGCGGGGAGGAGCGCGACGATGGACACGCGCCAGCGGTTCTCAGCGCTGCTCGAGGTCTACGACACCGCAATCAAGGAGCTGTACGTCCTCGGTGACCGTGGTTTCCTTGACCTCATCCTTCGGCTGGAGCGGCGGCGGCGTGAAGCCGCAGCGCAGCTCGCCGGGATATCCAGTTTTCACCTCGCCTAGCTGTCGATCGTGGAAGGGGCGTGTCGACGACTCGCTATCGGCCGGGCGAGCGCGGCTGCGTGACGATCAAGACCGCAACTACTGGCGCGAGCGCGTTCAGCGATAGGACATTTGACGTGCGAGCGGGCTGGCGGTTCCGCCGATGCGACGTGGGACAAGTCTGTGTTACAAGGGTTTGGCGCCTAGACCTTGCGCTGGGGATGTGCCGACGGGGGCTGGCTGGTTCCCCGTCATCTGGGACCAGACGCACGGGAGAACCGGCCGCGACCGTGGCGGCCCACGACTCGCGGCCGTCTCCCGGTAACGATGGTTTCGGCCTTCGATCGCCGGACCAGTCCATCGCCACAGAGGCCGGTCAAAGCGTGGTGAAGGCGGGTGTGCCGAGACCCCGCCTCCGGCCTCTCCTTGTAAGCGTTCAATGAAGAGGCGCAGGGATGACGCGCTCGCAGCGTCTATTCCACGGGGAGGCCCCCGGCAGGGGGAAAAAGCGCGGCACTGCGGCCGTGCCACGCTCTGACGAGGGCCTGCCCCGCTCACCACCTTCGCATGTCAGCGTGAGCAGGACCGTTTCCCCGAGAAGCGCCGCTTACGACGCTCTTCCGGGCTGGCCACTACGGAGTGACTGACAAGAGCGCTACGGTTTGAGAGCCGGCCCGCTTTCGCTCAAAGTCCAGCGCAAGGTCCTTGGTGAGAGCCGGCCGGCGTGTGTGATGCGCGGCCGAGGCGGATGACCGCCCCGACCCCGCATCGCGTTTCCTTTATGAGCAGGGACGTTGCCGATGAAGTCGCCGCGCTGGCCGAGCGTGTCCACATAGTGGATCACGACGCTCGTGCCGCACAGGCCGGAGATCGTCGCCGTCCCCACAACCTGGTTGAAGGTTGTGCCGTAGAACTCGAAGCTGACGACGCCGGTCATCGAGTAGCTGTTCTCGGTGATCGTCCCGTCGTTCAGGCTGCCGAACTTCTGAACGGTGGACCCAGTGATCTGATATTGCCCCTGCAGGATCCCCTTGCTCTTCTGCGCACTGAAGGTGATCGTGGCGAGGTTCGGAACCCCCGTTTGCGCAGATGAACTCGGTCGTCGTTCCTCTGCCGACGGCCTGATGGTTCGCGTTCGCCGATGCCGCCGGGATTGCGAGCAACGCGAACAGAACGACCGGAACGATGGCGGTGAGAAGCCGCCGACTAGGCCGTGGAGTCCCCATAACTCTGCCCCTTTCGGTTACGAGCCCGCCCCAATCGGGCTCGTTACCGCCAAGTACGCGGAAAGCGTCACGCATTTGCCGACGGATTCGCCGCTATTTCCGGAGAAACTCTCCCCGGCAGGACTGGTTTGGCATATTTTCCGGCAAGCGCCTAGACCTTGCGCAGCCGCACGGCTCCCGTCTTTGTTCCGCGGCCGGAACCGTTCTTCTGAGTTTGGCCTCGACGTCGCCGGACGTGAGAGTGGTCGTCGAGGGCCGCGCCGTGGGGGCCGCGGCCGTAACCGGCACCACTCTCACCCGGCCCATCCTCCGCCGCACCCCACCCAAGCCTTTTCGCCGCCGAGGTCTTAACCACGGCGTAAAGAGAGCCCGAGCTGGCCGTCCTCTCCCCATGGGCGGCCGAGCGCCCGGAACAAAGCAAGCCCGGGCTCCATTGATAGAGACGCGCGGGCACGCCGAGACTTGTGCTCAAGTTAGGCGCCCAGGGCGCGACGTCTATGGCTCACGCCGCAGTCGGCCGTCACAGGGGAGAAACGCGACAGCCGAGGAGACCCTGGGCGTACTCGTTGATTCTGCGCTACCCAGGGTACTCCTACCGCTACTCGCGCCGATCACCGTCCACGAAGCACGTCGGCGAGGGCGCTTAGCGCGTGCGTCTTGGCGAGTCGCCGTACGGTCTCGGCTGCAACATCGCGAGTCTTGATGTCCCGAGCCCCTTCGCAGCAACCAGAGCAAGCGCGGACTCGTCGGCGCTGATCCCTTGCGCCTCGAGCACGAAACGCGCGTGCCAATGAGCGATCGCCCGGTCGAACCTCGGCGAATCGGCGTTGGCGAGCAACAGACAGAACGCGAGCGCGTCCGGTAGGGACAGTTCGCCTATCTCGCGTGCGGCCGTTGTTGCCACGCACGTTGCACGACGTAAAAGTCCGGCCCACTGCTGCGGGGTCTTCGGTCGCTCGCTCATCAGAACTGTCCAAGGTTCGGCCGATCTCGAACGCCGGATCGGGCGGCAGCGATGAGGGGATGAACTCGTCGAGGAGGTTGCGCTTCCCCGCAGCGGACCAGTCCCGATGCATCGACGCGGCGGCGAGCTTCAAGAAGCTGCCGAACCGAACCGGGAAGTTTCCGGCGGCCAGAACGTGCGGCGGCGTTGAAGCGGACGACGGGGTTCGAACCCGCGACCCTCAGCTTGGGAAGCTGATGCTCTACCAACTGAGCTACGTCCGCGCTAGGGCGATTGTAGCCCCGGTCCGGCAGACGCTCGCTCGAAAGCCGGACGCAGCGCTACGCGGGGAACGGCCACGGTCGCGACGCTTGGCCTCGGCGCCGACGTGACGACGGAGGCGGGCCGCACCTGCGACGCGTCGGAGCCGCCGCCTCCGAAGAGCGCGACGCCCACGACGACCCCGTACACGATTGCGCAACGCATGTCCGGTCTAGAACCGGAAACGCCGCCCCTCGGATACGGCTCAGGCGTCGGTGATGACGACCGGCGTGCCGAGTTGTACGTGCGTGAACATCCACTCGGCGTCCGGAATGTGCATGCGGATGCAGCCGTGCGACGCCGAGTAGCCGATCGACGCATCGTCGGGGGTCCCATGGATGCCGACGCCGGGGGCTGACAGCCCCATCCAGCGCGTACCGAGGGGATTGCCCGGCCCGGGCGGGATCGGCTTCAGGCCCTGCGCCCACGGCGAGTCCGGCGGGCGCCACCACGGATCCCGCTGCATGTCGACAATGCTGAACATGCCCGTCGGCGTCGGATAGACGGACTGGCCGGTCGCGACGCCGAAGGTGCGCACGAGCCTCGCTCCGATGTAGTAGCGCAGCTCGTTGGCGCCCCGACGGATAACGATCACGGGGCCGAATTTCGCAACGGTCCGCGTGGGCTCGACGATCGCCGCGGCGACACGGACACGATGGATCTGCGGCGACTGCAGGGCGCGCGTGATGCGCTGCGCCGTCAGCTGTCGCAGGACACGGATGCCGGTCTCCTCGGGCGTGAACTGCGGTTGGAGTCCTTCCAGCCCGGTGAGCTCGGCGTCCTTCGCGGGATACGAGATGCGCTTGTCGAGCGCCCGGACGAACCGACGGACGGAGGCGCCGTCGACGGTCGGCGTCAACTCGACGGCCGCGCCTGGACGTGCGTTCAGTGCAGTGGCCACCCCTTGCGCGATGCCGACCCTCGCGCCGAAGCGGGACGGGACGATCCGCCAGGTCCGCCCGGTGAAGACGAGCTGGACGGGCCGGGCGAATGCCGGCCGCAGGGCGGCCTGGGCCTGCTCGTTCGACATGCCGCCGAGCGGCACGCCGGCCACCGTCACGCCCTGCGGAACGAGGGCCGGAGGCGCCGCGTCGCCGCTCAGCACCGGCGCCAGAGCGGCGATGACGAAAATGGAGAGCCCCAGTCGGCGAATCACGCGCACAGATCGTACTTACGGCGACGGCGACAGCCAAGGTTCCTCCGAGACGCAGCGCGGAAACCAGGGCATCGAACGGCGGGGCTACCGCCGCAGCGTCGCCCCGCCTTACGTCAAGCCTAAGAGATAATCGGGCCGGAACCAAAGGGACGGAGGAGCGAGATGGACGAGGAGAAGCTCAATCAGACGGCCAAGGCAATCGTCGCCGAGGGGAAGGGCATCCTCGCCGCGGACGAGAGCGACGGCACGATCAAGAAGCGGTTCGACTCGATCGGGACCGAGTCGACGGAGGAGAAGCGGCGCGCCTACCGCGACCTCCTCTTCACCACCGAGGGCGTCGAGGAATACATCAGCGGCGTCATCCTGTTCGACGAGACGATCCGGCAGTCGTCGGCGGACGGAACGCCATTCCCGAAGCTGCTCGGGTCGAAGGGCGTCATCCCCGGGATCAAGGTCGACACGGGCGCGAAGCCGCTTGCCCTCGCCGAGGACGAGACCGTCACCGAAGGACTCGACGGGCTGCGCGCACGGCTCGAGGAGTACCGCGAGCTCGGCGCCCGCTTCACCAAGTGGCGCGGCGTCATCTCGATCGGCAAGAACATCCCGAGCGAGTACTGCATCTGGACGAACGCGCACGCGCTCGCGCGCTACGCAGCGCTCTCACAGGAAGCCGGGCTCGTGCCGATCGTCGAGCCCGAGGTGCTGATGGACGGCGACCACTCGATCGAGCGGAGCTTCGAGGTGACGTCGCGGACGCTGCACGCGGTGTTCACGGAGCTCCGCGACCAGCGGGTGCATCCCGAGGGGATGCTGCTGAAGCCGAACATGGTGCTATCCGGCTACGACCACTCCCAGCAGGCGTCGCACGAGCAGGTCGCGGAGGAGACGATCCGCTGCTTCAAGCGTCACGTCCCCGGCGCCGTGCCCGGGATCGTGTTCCTGTCCGGCGGACAGTCGGACGAGGACGCGACCGCGAACCTCAACGCGATGAACGCGATGGGGCCGCATCCGTGGCAGCTGTCGTTCTCGTACGGCCGTGCGCTGCAAGCGCCGGCGCTCAAGGCATGGGGCGGCAAGGAGGAGAACGTCGAAGCGGCGCAGCGGGCGTACTACCACCGCGCGAAGATGAACAGCGCCGCGCGCACCGGTATGTACGCGCCGGAGATGGAGCGCGAAGCGGTAACCGCTTAGCGCCAGCCTTCCCGGCCACGTCCAGAACAGCAGGGGTCAGACCCCAGCCCGTACGGCCGGGTCCAAAAAGGCACGGGTCTGACCCCTGCCTTTTCGTACTGGTCTAACGCAACGAGGACCCGACGAGCTTCTCCAGCTTCGCGAAGGCGTGGTGTGCCTCGATGCGGCGCACCGTGCCGCTGCGTGAGCGCATGACGATCGAGTCGGTGATCGCCCCGTCCGACGTGTACTGCACGCCGCGCAGCAGCGCGCCGCTCGTCACTCCCGTCGCGGCAACGAACACGTCATCGCCCGCAACGAGGTCGTCGGTCGTGAGCACCCTCTCGACGTCGTAGCCGGCGTCGGCGAGCTGCCGGCGCTCGTCGTCGCTCCGCGGCCACAGTCGTCCCTGCAGCGCACCGCCGAGACACTTGATCGCCGCCGCCGAGATGACGCCTTCCGGCGTGCCGCCGATTCCCATGAGCAGGTCCACCCCGGTCCCGCCGCGCGCCGCCGCGATCGCAGGCGCGACGTCGCCGTCGCGGATCAGGTTCACCTTGGCGCCCGCCTCCCGCAGCTCGCGGATCAGATCGTCGTGCCGGTCGCGCTCGAGCACGACGACGGACACGTCAGTCGGCTCGCAGCGCTTCGCCTCTGCGACGGCCCCGACGTTCTCAGCCGGCGAAGCGTTGATGTCGATCGCGTCCACGGCCTCCGGCCCGCAGGCGATCTTGTCCATGTACACCGCGGCGCCGGGGAAGAACATCGTCCCGCGCTCGGCGAGCGCGATCACCGCGATTGCGTTCGGCTGGCCGAGTGCTGTCAGCCGCGTCCCCTCCAACGGGTCGACCGCGACGTCGACCTGGGGGCCGTTGCCGCTGCCCACCTGCTCGCTGTTGAAGAGCATCGGCGCCTCGTCCTTCTCGCCCTCGCCGATCACCACCACGCCGTCCATCGAGACCGTGTCGAGCATGAGCCGCATCGCGTCGACGGCCGCCTGGTCTGCGCTCTCCTTGTCGCCGCGGCCGATCCACCGGCCCGCACCCATCGCAGCCGCCTCGGTGACCCGGACGAGCTCGAGCGCGAGGTTCCGGTCAGGCGTGACGCCGTGCACGGACCTGGACCCTACATCCGCTCCGGCGCCTGGACCCTACATCCGCTCCGGCGCCTCGACCCCGATCAGATCGACACACCTCGCGATGACGTGCTGCGTCGCTCGGCAGAGCTCGAGGCGGAAAGCCTCCGTCTCGGACTCGACCACGCGATGCTCGTGGTAGAAGCGGTGGAAGTCGTCGGCGACGCGGATCGCGTAGATGGGAATCCCGTGCGGCGCGCGGCGCTCGGCAGCCTCGGCCGCGACGACCGGGAAGTCGGTCAGCCGCTTGATCAGATCGCGCTCCTCGCGCTCAAGCTGCGGGGGCGGATCACCGCCGATCGGGCGACCCTGCGCATTGCGCAGGATCCCCGCGATACGCGCGTGCGCGTACTGCACGTAGTAGACGGGATTCTTCTGGCTCCGCTCCGCGGCGAGGTCGACGTCGATGTCGATGGGCTGGTCAGGACCGCGCGAGACGAGGAACCAGCGCGCCGCGTCGACTCCGACCTCGTCCATGAACTCGTCGAGGAAGACGACGTCGCCGCGTCGCTTCGAGATCTTCGTCTGCTCGCCGCCCCTCGTCAGGTGCACGAGCTGGTACAGGAGCACCTCGACGCGCTGCTCGTCGTAGCCGAGCATCCGCGCGATCGAGGCGTACCAGTTCCGCGTGCCGTGGTGGTCGGCGCCGAGGACGTAGATCGCGCGGTCGAAGCCGCGGTCGAGCTTGTCGGCGAGGTAGACCACGTCCGCAGCCCGGTACGTCGGCCCGCCGCCGACTTCGGCCGAGCGGATCAGCACGCGGTCGTCGTCGTCGTCGTACGCGGATGACCGGGCCCAGATCGCGCCGTCCTTCTCGTAGGTGTCGAGTCGCGGCAAATACTCGTCGAGACGTTGCTGGAGCTCGCTCTGCAGCGCCCAGCTGTCGAAGTGGACGCGAAACCGTTCGAGCGACCGCTCGATCTGCGCGAGCATCGGCGGCACCGGGTCGCCTCGGAGGGCGGCGAGGTCGGTGATGTAGGCGCCGCGATAGCCCTCTTCGGGGGGCTCCTCGCCACGGCGCACCGCGTCGACCGACGCCCGGAAGCGCTCCATCTGCGTGCCCGAGTCGTTGTAGTAGTACTCGCGCTGGACGTCGTGGCCGGCGTACTCGAGCAGCCGCGCGACGGAGTCCCCGTACGCGCCGTTCCGCCCGTGCGCGACGTGCAGCGGTCCGGTCGGATTCGCCGAGACCATTTCGACTTGCACCCGCTCGCGCCGTTCGGCAGAGCCCGAGCCGTAGTCGGGCCCGATCTCGGCGAGCGTCTCGGCGAGCCAGGCCGTCGTCAGCCAGAGATTGAGGAATCCGGGCCCGGCGGCCTCGGCCCGGTCGACCTCGTCCAGCTCGGCCGCCCGCTCGGCGAGCTCGGCGGCGAGCTCGCGGGGCGGTCGCCGGTGCTTCGACGCACTCTGCAGCGCGACGTTCGTCGCGTAGTCGCCGTGCGACGGATCCTGCGGCCGCTCGAGCGTGACGGGCGCGTCCGCCAGCTCGGCGAGGCGCGCCGCGAGGCGCTCGACCGCGTTACCGCCGGGCAACCGTCTCGCGGGGAGCGAAGATCTGCTCGAGCAGGCGCAGCTCCTCTTCGGTTCCTGCTGCGATCAAGACGTCGCCGACATCCAGCACCGCCTCGGGAGTCGGCGTCGTGTCGAAGCTGCCGTCCCGCTTGCGCAGAGCGACGATCAGCGCCCCGGTCTCCTTGCGGATGTCGAGGTCGCGGATCGATCTCCCGCCCTGGCCGGAGGCCTCGGTCACCTCGATCTCCTCGAAGCGCAGGTCGTCGCCCGACGCCGTGGTCACAACATCGACGAATGCGGTTACCTGCGGCCGCAGGATCAGGTTTGCCATCGCGCGGCCCGCGGCCTGGTACGGCTGCACGATCCGGTCCGCGCCCGCGAGGCGAAGCTTTTTCGCAGCGTCCTCGTTCGACGCGCGAGCGACGATGAACAGGTCCTGCTTGGCCGCGCGTGCCGAGAGCGCGATGTACAGGTTGTCGGCGTCGTCGTCGGATGCGGCGACCAGACCGCGTGCGCGCTCGAGCCCTGCCTCCCGCAGGTCGTCGTCGTCGGTCCCGTTCCCTTCGAAGAAGAGCACCCCTTCATCGTCGGCGGCTTCCTTTGCCTCTGGGCTGAAATCGAGCACGACGAA
Source organism: Actinomycetota bacterium (assembly GCA_005888435.1). Lineage (GTDB taxonomy): Bacteria > Actinomycetota > Thermoleophilia > Gaiellales > Gaiellaceae > 3-1-20CM-4-69-9. The sequence goes on from VAXO01000090.1 coordinate 48,961, forward strand.
CGACGCTCCTTCGTGCCTGAACTCCTCGGCCACGCGGCGGCCGACGCGACCGAAGCCGCAGATGATGTAGTGGTCGCGCAGCGCCTCGATCGCCTTTCGCCTCCTCCGCTCTGCCAACGTCCCGCCGATCACTCCTCGCGCGATCACCTCGACGAGGAGCGTCCCGATGTAGGCAAAGATAGTGATCCCCGCAAGGACGAGAATGATCGTCAGGATGCGTGCCGAGTCGTTTGGAGGCACCGTGTCGAGGCCGGTGAGCGAGCTCGAGACGACGGCCCGATAGAAGGACTGCAGCCATGACTCGCGCAGCGTCGCGTGGAACGCGATCGTTCCGAAGAGCAGCACTCCGACCATCGCGCCGAGTGCGTAGCCGAAGCGGCGGAACGAGAAGGCGCTCTCCACGCCAGTAGTATCGTTGGGCAGTGGACGAGGAGCCCCAGGAGCGCCAGCTCAACATCCACCTCGATCCGGAGCAGATGGCGGGGGTCTACGCGAACTTCGCCAACGTCACCTTCTCCGCCTACGAGTTCACGATCACTTTCGCTCGGGTCGACCATGAGATCGAGGAGGGGGACGTCCCCGGCGTCGTCGTGTCTCGCGTGAACATGTCGCACCAGTTCTTCCAGGAGCTGCTCGCCGCGATGCAGGACTCCTACTCGAAATGGTCGACGCAGGAGGGCATCCGGAACCTGCCGGAAGCCCCACCGAGAAGCGACAACTAGCGGTGTAGCCGCCTCCAGGCCTCGACCTGCTCGACTCGGGCGAGCGGGCTTGGGTGGTCCTCGAGCACGACGTTGACCCAGCCGGGCGGGTCGGGGTTCTGCAGATCCGTCCGGACGAAGTCCCGGAAGAGCGCGCGCCCCGCGTCGGGGTCGCGAGTCGCCTGCGCGGCCATCCAGTCGGCCTCCGCCTCGTAGCGCCGCGAGACGGCGTTCGCGAGCGGCATGATCACCAGGCCGGCAGCCGCGAGCGTCATGAGCGCGAGCGGGACATTCTCCGGACGGCGGAGCCCGCCCCGCCGCCCCGTCACGTACGCGACGAGCCCGAAGATCGGCAGACCGAAGAGCACGCCCCACGCGATTCCCTTCCAGATGTGCCAGCGCGCGAGATGGCCGAGCTCGTGCGCGACGACAAAGCGCACCTCACGCGGCGAGAAGCGGCCGTCGAGCATCGTGTTCCAGATGATCACGCTGCGCGACGGCCCGATGCCGATCGAGTAGGCGTTCGCCGCGCTCGTCTCGCCCGAGACCGGCGCGACGCGCACAACCGGGCGGCCGGCGTGCTCGCGCCGTTCGAGCGTCCGGATCTGGGCCGCGAGCTGCCTCGAGCGCACCCCATGCGTGCCGAGACGCTGCAGGTACGGCACTGCGAGCTGGAGGCCGATCGCGAGAGCTAGGACGATGCCGCCCGCGGCGAGCCACCACATGCGCGGCAGTCGCCTCGCCAGCAGCAACACGACCGCGATCACGACCGTGGTCGACACCGTCGTGCGCACGAGCCCGCCGACGGGGTCGAAGGCGATCGACGGCCAGCTCTTCTGCAGGATGTCGTGCCGCCGCGACCACCACGACGCGGCGATGTCGAACGGGACGCTCACGGCCCACACGGCGAACGTGATGAACACGGCAGTGATGACTCCCGCGTTCACGGGGCCGAGACCGAGCCTGCGCGCGAGCCGCGGACCGCGGTCGAGGAACACCGCGAGC
>VAXO01000001.1 GCA_005888435.1 Actinomycetota bacterium
ATGACAGCGCCGACGAGCGTGATCGCTGCGCCGACGTGGAGCGCGCGGTGGTAGCCCTCGACGAACTGATCGGCGAAGGCTGGGCTGAACGGCGACACGCTCACGACCGTCGCAATCAGCGCGCCCATCAGCGCGATGCCGAGCGAGCCGCCGACCTGGCGCATGCTGTTGATCACGGCCGAGCCGACGCCGGCCTTGTCCACCGGCACCGAGCTCATCGCCGCCGCCGTCGTCGGTGCCATCGTGATTGCCATCCCGACACCGCCCACGACGAGCCCCGGCAAAATGTCCCACCACGTCGACTGCGCGTCGAGCGTTGCGAACAGCAGCAGCGAGCCGGTCAAGAGCGTCATCCCGGCGCCCATCAGCCAGCGCGGGCCGACGTGGTCGGAGAGCTTCCCGGCGGCCGGAGCGACGAACATGATCAGGACCGTCATCGGCAGGAACGTCGCGCCCGTCTTGATCGCGCCGTAATGAAGGATGTTCTGCAGGAAAAGCGAGTTGTAGAAGAAGATCCCGAACATCGCGAGTCCGACGAGGAACATCACCGTGTTCGCGCCGCTGAACGTCGAGTTCTTGAACAGCGTCATGTCGAGCATCGGGAGGCGCTGGCGCAGCTCGAGCAGCACGAACGCAACGAGGAAGACGGCGGCAATCGCGAAGAGCGTCAGCACGCGGGTCGATCCCCAGGCGTGGTCGTTCGTCTCGATCAGCCCGTACGTGAGCGCGAACAGGCCGATGCCGGACGTGATCAAGCCGGGGAGATCGAGCCGCCGCTCACGTGAAGTGTCCTTCGACTCGTCGATGAAGAGCAGCGCGCCGAGGACGCCGGCGATGCCGACGGGGATGTTGATGAAGAAGATCCAACTCCAGTTGATGTCCTGTGTGAGCACGCCGCCGACGATGGGGCCGAAGGCGAGCGCAAGTGCCGCCGTGCCGGCCCAGATGCCGATCGCCGTGCCGCGCTGACGCGGCGGGAAAGTCGCGGTGATGATCGAGAGCGTCGCCGGGTTCATCAACGCCGCCCCGATCCCCTGAACTGTGCGCGCTGCGATCAACGAGGTCGCCCCCGCTGCCAGGCCGCACCACAGCGACGAGCCGGTGAAGATGACGAGACCGGCGACGAAGACCGCGCGGCGCCCGAGCAGGTCGGCCAGCTTCCCACCCGTGAGCAGCAGCACGCCGAACGTCAGCGCGTAGGCGTTCACGACCCACTCGAGCTCCGAGATGCTGATCCCTAGGTCCTTGCGGATCGACGGCAGCGCGACATTCACCACCGTGTTGTCGAGCATGATCATGAAGAGCCCGACGGCGACGGCGGCGAGCGTCCACCACTTCCGGTTCTCGGAGGTCAAGAGCCGGCCCCTCACCTCCGGCAGGTTAGAGAACCCCGTACCCTTCGCGCGTGGCCGACTTCGTCTGGACGCCGACGCCGGAACGGGTCGAGAGCGCCAACGTGACCCGGCTGGCGCGGCGGCTCGGGGTCGAGCGCTACGGCGACCTCCATCGCATCTCGGTCGAGCAGCCCGAGCGCTTCTGGCCTGCGCTGATCGAGGATCTGGGCCTCGAGTTCTCGGAGCCGTGGACAGAGATCGTCGACACCTCGGACGGCCCGGAATGGACGAGGTGGTTCGTCGGCGCGAAGCTGAACCTCGCCTGGAACTGCGTCCACCGCTGGGCGGCCGGCGAGCTCGCCGAGGAGGAGGCGGCCGTCTGGCAATCCGAGGACGGGCTGCGCGTCGCGCTCACCTGGAGGGAGCTTTCGGACGCGGTCTACCGCCTCGCCGAGGGGCTGGCGTCGATCGGGATCGGGCCGGGAGACGCCGTCGGCATCTTCCTGCCCATGTCGCCGCAGGTGGCGATCGCGTCGCACGCGTGCGCGCACCTCGGTGCTGTGCAGGTGCCGATCTTCTCCGGCTTCGCCGCACCCGCAATTGCAGCGCGCCTTGCCGACGCGAAGGCGAAGGCGTTGATCACGGCGGACGGATCGCTGCGCCGTGGCCAGGTCGTGCCGATGAAGGAGATCGCGGACGACGCCCTGCAGGGCGCACCGACCGTGACGCACATCGTCGTCTGGGAGCGTCTCGGCCTGGACGACGTGCCGATGACCTTCGGCCGCGACCGCTTTTGGCACGACCTTGTCCCTGATTCCTCCGAGCTCCGGGGTCAGACCCCGAAGCAGGTCGATTCGGAGCACCCGTACCTGCTTGCGTACACGTCCGGAACGACGGGCAAGCCGAAAGGCGCGTTGCATGTGCAGGGCAGCTTCCTCGCGTCGATCGCGCGCGAGGTCGCGTACCAGACGGACGTCAAGCCCGGCGACCGCATCCACTTCGCCACGGACATGGGTTGGATCATGGGGCCGTGGACGGTGGTCGGCGGCGGCGCCTGCGGGGCGACCGTCGTGTACGCCGAAGGCGCGCCGGACTTTCCGCCCGACCGGCTCTGGCAGCTCGTCGAGTCCGAGCGCGTGACGATGCTCGGCGTGTCACCGACGCTCGTGCGGGCGTTGATCCCGAAGGGCGAGCCGACGGCGGACATGTCGTCGCTCAAGGCGATCTGCACGACGGGCGAGCCGTGGAACCGCGACCCGTACATGTGGCTGTTCGAGCACGTCGGCGGCGGGCGCGTCCCGATCGTGAACGAGTCGGGCGGGACCGAGGTCGGCGCGTGCTTTCTGGCGACGTGCGTGACCGAGCCGGTGAAGCCGGTTGCGCTCGGCTTTCCTGCCCTCGGACAGGACATGGACGTTTTCGACGCGGACGGAAACCCCGTGCGCGGCGAAGTCGGCGAGCTCGTCTGCAAGCGGCCGTGGCCGGGGATGACGCGCGGCATCTGGGGCGACGACAAGCGCTATCTGGAGACATACTGGCGCCGCTTCCCCGGCGTCTGGACGCACGGCGACTGGGCATCGATCGACGAGGGCGGGTACTGGTTCCTGCACGGACGCTCCGACGACACGCTGAACATCGCCGGCAAGCGCATCGGCCCCGCGGAGCTCGAGTCGGCAGCGGTCTCACATCAGGGCGTTACAGAGGCCGCTGCGATCGGCATCCCGCACGACGTGAAGGGGGAGGTCGCGTGGATCTTCTGCGTGCTGCGCCCGAACGTCGACGCAACGCCCGCGTGTGCGCTCGAGATCTCGGAAGCCGTTACCGACGAGCTCGGCAAAGCGTTCAAGCCGGACCGAGTCGTCTTCGTCTCGGCGCTGCCGAAGACACGCAGCGCGAAGATCGTGCGGCGCGCCGTGCGCGCGCGCGTCCTCGGGAAGGAGCCGGGGGACCTCTCGTCGCTCGAGAATCCGGAGGCATTGCAGGAGATTCCTGTTCTCGACGCGTCTTCGTAAGATCTGAGAACCTGAAAGTAAAAAGTGTCGGCAGGAAAGCGCAGGATTCGGCGCGAAGGGGCATCTGCTGCACGACCGCGTCATGGGAATCGCCCAGTCCCTCACCGCGATCGTTCTCGGTCTGGCCGCGCCGGCTGCGCAGACGTCTGATGTCTCGGCTCTGCAGACCGTTGCCTCGGCGTGCGCCGGTGCGACGTCCCCCGCCGGGGGCACCCACGCCCAACTGGAGGCGATGTATTGCGGCGTCAACGTCCTGCGACGCGCGTACCGCCTCGGCGTCGTGCGAGGCAACGGCCCGCTGAACCGCTCCTCGCTGCTGAAGTCGAATGCCGTCCGGCGCTGCGGCTTCTCGCACACGCCGTGCGGCATGTCCTTCATGTCCACGTTTCGCCGGGCCGGCTATCTCCCCGCACGAGCGCTCGGCGAGAACCTCGCGTGGGGGCAAGAAGACCTCGGGTCTCCGCTCGAGACCCTGTCGGCATGGCTCGGCTCCCCGCCGCACCGTGCGAACCTCCTGTCCCCGCGCTGGCGCGACCTCGGGATCGCCGTCCAGCAAGGCCGCATCTTCGGCTACGACGGGGTCTCCCTGTGGGTCATGGAGTTCGGGCGCCGCTAGGGCAGCTCGCAGTTTTCGACTCAGAGTCGCAAACACCGCTAGACTGAGGGTATGCGGCTCGCCCTCGTGCAGATCAACCCCGTCGTCGGCGATCTGGACGGCAACCGGCAGCTGATTCTCGAACGGCTCGAAGCCGCGAAGTCACAGGGCGCCGACCTCGTCCTCTTCCCCGAGCTCGCCGTCACCGGCTATCCGCCGGAGGACCTGCTGCTGAGACCGGGCTTCGTCCGCGCCGCCGAAAGCTCGGTGGAGGCGATCGCACGCGAAGCCCGCGGGACGACGGTGCTCGTCGGCGGTCCGCACTTCGACCGCGACCTCTACAACGCCTGCTTCGTGCTCTCCGGCGGCGAGGTGAAGGCCGTCTACCGCAAGCGCTACCTGCCGAACTACGGCGTGTTCGACGAAGACCGCTACTTCGCGCCGGGCCGCGACCTGATCCTGCTCGAGCACGGCAGGACGCTCGTCGGCCTCACGGTGTGCGAGGACATGTGGCAGCCGGGACCGCCCGCGACCGACCTCGCGCTCGCCGGCGCAGAGCTGCTCGTCAACATCTCCGCGTCGCCGTTCTACGTCGGCCGCGACCGCGAGCGCGAGGAGATGTTCGTGACTCGCGCGCGCGACAACTCCTGTTTCGTCGCGTTCTGCAACACGGTCGGCGGCCAGGACGAGCTGGTCTTCGACGGGCACTCGGTCGTGATCGACGACGAAGGAACGATCCTCGCCCGTGCACCGGGCTTCGAGGAGGCGCTGCTCGTCGTCGACGTCGAGCCGAAGGAAGTCATCGGCCGCCGCCTGCGCGACGTGCGCCGCCGCGCGCTCGCGCGGGAGCGCGAGCAGGTACCGCCGGTGGAAGTGATCCATGTCGGCACGCGCGCTGCCTCGAGCAACGGGCAGAAGGCGAGGGGCGCGGTCGTGCCGTTCGTCGACGAGCTGGAGCAGATGCGGCTCGCGCTCGAGCTCGGCCTGCACGACTACGTCGACAAGAACCGTTTCCGCGACGTCGTCGTCGGCGTCTCGGGGGGCATCGACTCGGCGGTCACCGCGGCGCTCGCTGCGGAGGCCCTCGGCTCCGATCGCGTGCACTGCGTCTCGATGCCGTCGCGCTACTCCTCCGAGGCCACGCGCACCGATGCGCGGCGCCTTGCCGAAAGCCTCGGCTGCTCGTTCCAGGAGATCCCGATCGACTCGATCGTCGACGCGTGCAACGCCGCGCTCGCCGAAGCCT
>VAXO01000002.1 GCA_005888435.1 Actinomycetota bacterium
CGTCCCCAGAACGGTGCCGGTCTGCGTCATCCCGTCGACGTCGACTGTGCGGGCGATGCCGAAATCGGTTACCTTCGCGCGCCTGTCGCCGTTCAGCAGGATGTTCTGCGGCTTCACGTCGCGATGGATCAGGCCTTGCTCGTGCGCGAATGCGAGCCCACGCGCAACCTCGACCGCGATCTCGAGCGCCTCGCGTACATCGAGCCTCCCCTTGCGGACGACGTGCTCCTTGAGGTTCTCCCCCTCGATGTACTCGAAGACGATGAACTGGCGGCCGTCCTCGTCGCCACGGTCGATGACCGTGACGATGTTCGGATGCTGGAGCTGGACGACCGACCGCGCTTCGCGCTTGAACCGCTCGACGAAGTCGTCGTCGGCGTTGTACTGCTCGTGCAGGATCTTCAGCGCGACGTGGCGCTCGAGCAGCGAGTCGTGCGCCTTGTAGACGCTCGACATCCCGCCGTGTCCGACGAGCTCCTCGACCTCGTAGCGTCCCGCGATCTTCTCACCGACCACGGGAGAAACGCTACCCGGGGGTCGTATGCCGTATGCGCCGGAGCCGCACGCCGAGCCAGAGCCCGCCACACCAGATCGCGTACAGCAGCAGGACGAGCCCGACGCCGAACCAGAGCGGCGGCTCCTCCGGATAGTTCGGCGGGTGTGCTGCCTCAGTGGCCGCCATCGTTGCGATCCAACCGACCGCGAGGACGCCGCCGGCGATCATGATGCGGACGCGGCCTAGCCCAAGGGCACCCATGCCGAACGGCAGCAGGCATCCGACGACTGCGATCACGAAGCCGGCCATCCCGGCTTCTATCGGCGCCTAGCCGCCGAGGGCTGAATCCAGGGCGTCTTCCCAGACGCCGAGTGCCTCGTCGAGCTGCGCATCCGAGATGACCAGCGGGACGAGGACGCGGATGCAGTTCGAGTAGATCCCTGACTTGAGGAGGAGCAGTCCGCGCTCGGCGGCAGCTTCTACGACGCGCGTCGCAAGGTCCGGCGCCGGAGCCTTGGTCGCCGGATCTTCGACGAGCTCGAGCGCGAGCATCGCGCCGAGCCCGCGGACGTCGCCGATGGCCGGCCAGCGCTGCTGCCAGGCGAGCATCCGTTCGCGGATTGCGTCGCCGAGCTGGACGGCGCGCTCGACGAGCCCGTCCTCCTCGAAGACGTCCAGGACGGCGACTGCAGCGGCCTGCGCGACGGGGTTCCCGACGTACGTGCCGCCGATGGCCGAGTCGCCCGGCGCGTCCATGATCTCCGCGCGGCCCAGCACCCCGGAGAGCGGGAGGCCGGCGGCGATCGACTTCGCGACGCACATCAGGTCCGGCTCGACGTCGTAGTTCTCGATGCCCCAGAGCTTTCCCGTGCGGCCGAAGCCGGTCTGCACCTCGTCGACGACGAGGACGATGCCGTTGTCGTCGCAGATCTTGCGAACGCCCGCGAGAAACTCCGGCGGCGCCACGACGAAGCCCCCCTCGCCCTGCACGGGCTCGATCACGATCGCTGCGACGCTCTCGGCCGCGACCTGCGTGACGAGCGCGCGCTCGAGTGCGGCCAGCGCGTCGCTCGAGCTCGGGCCCCGGTAGTCCTGCGCGAACGGGACGCGATACACGTCCGGGGCGAACGGGCCGAGTCCCGCCTTGTACGGGTGTGTCTTCGATGTGAGCGAGAGCGAGAGCAGCGTGCGGCCGTGGAACCCGCCTTCGAAGGCGATCACCGCGGACCGGTTCGTGTAGGAGCGCGCGAACTTGACGGCGTTCTCGATCGCCTCGGTACCGGCGTTGAAGAACGCGGCCTTGACCGGGCCTGAGATCGGGGCAGTCGCGACGAGACGCTCCGCGAGAGTCACGTAGACCTCGTACGGGACGATCGTGAAGTCGGTGTGGAGGAAGCGGGCCGCCTGCTCCTGGACGGCATCGGTGATCCGCGCGTTCGCGTGGCCGACGTTCAGGCAGCCGACGCCGCCGGTGAAGTCGAGAAAGGTGTTCCCGTCGACGTCGGTCAGCGTCGCGCCGTCGCCGTGGTCGATCACGATCGGGATGTAGATCGAGAGTGGGTCGGCGACGACCACGGCCTTTCGCTGCAGGATCCCGGCGGAGCGCGGACCGGGGATTGCGGTTCGGAGCTCGATCGACTTCGTCGCCGCCATCAACGTTCACGATAACGCAGCCGGCGGCCAAGCTGCATAAGTGCATAAGCCACTTGCAAAGGGGTCTGGCCCCGGCAAGGGGGCCTGACCTACCCCAGCCTTGGGGATGCGGGGCGCGAGTCAACTGCTGGGGTCAGACCCCTTCGGGGTCAGACCCTAGAAAGGCTTCGTAGAAAGCGCTTTGACCGTGTAAAGGCCGCCCGCGTTCCAGAGCATGAAGCCTTTGACGTGCTCCAGGCGGGCGGCCTGGATCTGGTCCTGGACGTCGGCGAGCGTGTAGGTCCTCCCGAGCGAGAAGTCCTGGAGCCATGGGACCAGCATCGTCTTGCGGCCGGCGACCTTGGAGCGGAAGTCGCGGAGCGAGTAGGCGACCGTCGTTCCCGGGTGCGAGTCCGGGGCGATGATGTTGTACTCGCCCCCCACGTAGTGGGACGGATAGACCATCGGGTAGAGCGTGTCGACGATCGGTGCGATCCTCGCCGGGAACTGGCCGATGCCGAGGTCGCGCGTGGCCGAGAGCCCGAAGACGTCGACGGAAAGGCGGACGCCGAGCGGATGGAGCCGCGAGCGTGCGTACTTGAGGAACGCGGGGATGGTCCAGCCCATCGGCTGCGTGTGCGCCCCGGGATAGCGGATCTGTGACAGGTCGCCGTCGCTGGGGAAGCGCACGTAGTCGAACTGGATCTCGTCGAAGCCGAGCTTGGCGGCCTGCACGGCGATGTCGACGTTGTACTTCCAGACGCGCTTGTCGTACTCGTTCGTCCAGCCGAGCCCGCCGCTGGTGAGCCAGCGGGAGCCGTCGGCGCGGCGGATCGCGAGCTGCGGGGCGTGCGCGGAAAGGATCGGATCCTCGAAGGTGACGACGCGACCGATCAGGTACAGGCCGGCGGCGTGGATCTTGGCGACTGCCCGCTCGGGGTTGTAGTAGCGCATGCCGGAGCCAACGCGCCGCGCGAGCGACACGTTCACGGGCCAGCCCACCTCGCCGTTCTCGTCCTTGACGTCGAGCTCGATCGCGTTGAGGCCGCTTTGTTTCATCGCGATGTACTGATCGAGCTTCCCGGGGAGCCCTGCCAGGGCCATGGTCACGTGCACGCCGCGCACCTCCTCCGGTAGCGGGCGTGGCTGGAGGCCGTTCGACTGCGGCTTCGGCTTCGAGCGGGCCGACGCTCGCACGGGGTTGTGTTTGTTGACGTGCGTGGCGATCACGCCGCCGATCACGCCGGCGGTGATCAGCGCCAGGAGCGCTCCCGCAAGACTGAGACGCTGCTTGTGGCGACGCTGGCGCGCCTCGGCCCGGCGCACCTTGTAGCGCGCGTTGGGATCGACCGGCTGGAGGACGCTTCGAGGCGTCCTGGGGGGCCTGGGGGGCCTGGCCTGCGGCAAGGTGTGGAAAAGTACCACTTCGCGGGCGGCTTAGAATCGACGCCGTGGTCCTTGCAGATCGCACGATCGCGCGCCTTTTGGCCGAGGGCCGCATCGAGATCGAGCCGTACGACGAGTCGCTCCTGCAGCCCTCGAGCGTCGACGTGCGGGTCGACCGCTACTTCAGGGTCTTTCACAACAACCGCTACCCCTACATCGACGTCCGCAAGGAGCAGGAAGACCTCACCGAGCTCGTCGAGGTCGAGGAGGACACGGCGTTTGTCCTGCATCCGGGCGAGTTCGTGCTCGGGTCGACGCTCGAGCGAGTGCGGTTACCGGACGACCTCGTAGCCCGCCTAGAGGGTAAGTCGAGCCTTGGCCGTTTAGGACTCCTCATTCACTCGACCGCCGGCTTCATCGACCCGGGCTGGGACGGCCACGTCACGCTCGAGCTCTCGAACGTCGCGAACCTGCCCGTCACGATCTATCCGGGCATGAAGATCGGCCAGATCTCCTTCGTCCAGCTGACCGAGCCGGCCGAGACGCCGTACGGCACGGGCGAGATCGGCTCGAAGTACCAGGGCCAGCGGGGCCCGACCCCGTCCCGCTACTGGCAGAACTTTCAGCGAGAGCCGGCGGGTTGATCCTCGTCACCGGGGGGACCGGGTTCGTGGGCGGCCACGTCGTGCACGAGCTTCGCGGCCGCGACCTGCCCGTCCGCTCCCTCATCCGGGACCCCCACCACGGGTCGAAGCTCGGGGCCTGGGGCTCCGAGCTTGTTCAAGGGGACCTGACCGATCCGGCCAGTCTCCGTCGAGCTGTCGAGGGTGCCGAGACCGTCGTCCATCTGGTGGCGATCCGTCAGGGACGCGAGCGCGACTTCCAGCGCATCATGGTCGACGGCACGCGCGACCTGCTCGCGGCGGCCAAGGATGCGGGCGTCGGGCGCTTCGTGCACATGAGCGCGCTCGGGACGAGCGAGGAGACGAAGGACCTCGTCCCGTACTACGGGGCGAAGTGGAAGATGGAGGAGCTCGTCCGGGCAGCGGGGATCCCGTTCGTGATCTTCCGGCCGAGCTTCGTCTTCGGCCGCGACGGTGGGATCCTGCCGACGTTTCTGAAGCTCGCCCGCTATTCACCCGTAACGCCGATCACCGGCACCGGCAAGCAGCGGATCCAGCCGATCTGGGCCGATGACGTCGCCGCCTACTTCGGGGCGGGCGTCACGCGCGACGATGTGACCGGCAAGACCTACGAGCTCGGCGGCCCGGATGCCGTGACGTGGAACGAGCTCTGGGCACGTCTCAAGCGCGCTCTCCGCCAGCGGCGCCCCAGCATCCACGTGCCGATGGCGCTCATGCGCGCGAATGCGCTGATCACCGAGCGTCTGCCGGGCAACATTCCGCTGACCCGCGACCTGCTGAAAATGCTCGAGCACGGCGACAACGTCGTCTCGAACGACGAGGCCGTCCGCACCTTCCGGCTGCCGCTCGCGCCTCTCGACGAGCAGCTCCGGCGCGCCGTCTAAAAAGAAAGGGGCCGCCTTGCGGCGGCCCCGATCCGGTTACCAGC
>VAXO01000091.1 GCA_005888435.1 Actinomycetota bacterium
GCGATCTTCAACCGCGACTACCCGGTGCTGCAGGGCGGGATCCTCTTTCTCGCCGTCGTCTTCGTGATCGTCAACCTGATCGTCGACCTCTCGTACGCGATCATCAACCCGCGCATCCGGTACAGCTGATGTCCGTCGCCGAGATCGAATCCCACCAGCTCGCGCTCGACGCACCGGCGACCGGGGGGTTGTGGAGCGAGGCGGTCTACCGCCTCAGCCGGAACCCCTCCGCCATCATCGGCGCCTTCCTCGTCCTGATGTTCGTGATCGCGGCGATCTTCGCGCCGGTGATCGCGCCGTACAACCCGCTCGATCAGAACCTCAGCCTGCTGAAGGCGGGCGGCATTCCGCCGGGGCCGTCGTCGGCGCATATCTTCGGCGTCGACCTGCTCGGGCGCGACGTCTTCACGCGCATCCTCTACGGAGCCCGCTACTCGCTGCTGATCGGCATCGTCTCGGTCTCGATCGGGCTGTCGATCGGTCTTCTGCTCGGGTCGATCGCGGGCTATGTCGGCGGCTACGCGGACACGGTGATCATGCGGGCGATGGACATCATGCTCGCCATCCCCGGCCTGCTGTTCGCGATCGGCATCGTCGCGCTGCTCGGGCCGGGGCTGAAGCAGATCATGATCGCGATCGGGGTCGTGAACATCCCGATCTTCGCGCGGCTGCTGCGCGGCTCGATCCTGGCGCAGCGGGAGAACGACTTCGTTCTCGCAGCACGTTCGGTGGGAGTGCGCCGGCGGGCGATCCTCTTCTCGCACATCCTGCCCAACGCGATGTCGGTCGTCGTCGTACAGGCAACACTCGCAATGGCGACCGCGATCATCGACGTCGCGGGCCTCGGCTTCCTCGGGCTCGGCCCGCAGGACCCGTCGACGCCGGAGTGGGGGACGATGCTCACCGACGTGAACAGCTATCTCAACGCCGCGCCGTTCCTCGCGATCATCCCGGGCCTCGCGATCGTCGTCTCCGTGCTCGGCTTCAACCTGATCGGCGACGGCCTCCGCGAAGCGATCGATCCGAAGCTGCGCACGCGTGGCTAGGCAACCGCTTCTCTCCGTTGAGGATCTGCACGTCCGCTTCGAGACGCGGCGCGGCACCGTGCATGCGGTCAACGGCATCTCGTTCGACATCGCGCCCGGTGAGACCCTCGGGATCGTCGGCGAATCCGGCTGCGGCAAAAGCGTGACGTCGCTCGCAGTCCTCGGCCTGCTCGCGCGCAACGGCCGGGTCGCGGCGGGCAAGGCGGATTTCGACGGCCGCGATCTCCTTCGCCAGAGCGACCGTGCGCTGCGCTCCGTTCGCGGCAAGGAGATCGCGATGATCTTCCAGGATCCGATGACGTCGCTGAATCCGGTGCTCACGATCGGGCGGCAGATTCGCGAAGCGCTCGAGACGCACTTCAGCATGGGGCGCAAGGAGGCGCAGCGCACCGCGGCCGAGGCGCTCGACCGGGTCGGGATCCCGAGCGCCGACGTGCGCATCAAGGACTACCCGCACCAGTTCTCCGGCGGCATGCGCCAGCGGGCAATGATCGCGATGGCGCTCGCGTGCAAGCCCAGGCTCCTGATTGCCGACGAGCCGACGACGGCGCTCGACGTGACGATCCAGGCGCAGATCCTCGACCTGCTGCGCGCGCTCGTCGCGGAGGAGAACGCGGCTCTGATCCTGATCACACACGACCTCGGCGTCGTCGCGGGCATGTGCGAGCGCGTGAACGTGATGTACGCGGGGATGTTCATGGAGACGGGCTCCGCCGAGCAGCTCTTTGCGACGCCGCGGCATCCGTACACGCTCGGCCTGCTGCAGAGCGTGCCGCGGCTCGACGCCGCGCGGCGCGCGCGCTTGCAGCCGATCGAGGGCTCGCCGCCGAACATGCTGCAGCCGCCCGCCGCGTGTCCTTTCCAGCCGCGCTGCCGCTTCGAGGTCGACCTCTCGCGGCGCGAGGTGCCGAAGCTCCTTGAGATCGCGCCCGGGCATCAGGTCGCCTGTTTCAACCCGGTTCCGGTCGACGAATGGGGCCGAACGCGCGAGGCTGCGACGGTATGAGCGTCAACGGCGCCGGGCCGCTGCTCGAGCTCGACCATCTGAAGGTCTACTTTCCGATCAAGAGCGGGGTCGTGCTCGACCGTCACATCGGCGACATCCGCGCCGTCGACGACGTCTCGCTCACGATCAAACGCGGCGAGACCCTCGGCCTCGTCGGCGAGTCGGGCTGCGGCAAGTCGACTGTCGGACGCACGATCGTGCGCCTGTACAAGCCGACCGAGGGGCGCATCGTCTTCGACGGCAAGGACATCTCGCGGCTCAACGAGCAGGAGCTGCGGCCGCTGCGCCGCCGCATGCAGATGGTCTTCCAGGATCCGTTTGCGTCACTCAATCCACGGCACAGCGTCGGCCGCATCGTCGGCGAGCCACTGCGCACGCACGGGCTCGCCAACCGGAAGGAATCGGCCGGCCGCGTCAGAGAGCTCCTGAGCACCGTTGGCCTGCCGCAGGACGCCGCGGGGCGCTACCCCCACGAGTTTTCCGGCGGCCAACGGCAGCGGATCGGGCTCGCTCGCGCGCTCGCGCTCAACCCCGACTTCATCGTCGCCGACGAGCCGGTCTCGGCGCTCGACGTCTCGATCCAGGCTCAGATCATCAACCTGTTCGAGCAGCTGCAGGACGAGTTCCAGCTCACGTACCTCTTCATCGCCCACGACCTGGCGGTGGTGCGCCACATCTCGGATCGCATCGCCGTCATGTACCTCGGCTCGATCGTCGAGGTCTCGCCGGCGGCGGAGCTCTACGAGAGCCCGCTCCACCCGTACACGATCTCGCTGCTGTCGGCGGTGCCCATCCCCGATCCCGTCGTCGAGAAGCAGCGGGAGCCGATCCTGCTCGCCGGCGACCTGCCGAGCCCGGCGAACCCGCCGGCGGCGTGCCGCTTCCACACGCGCTGCCCGTTCGTGCAGCCGACGCGCTGCCGCGAGGACGTGCCGCCCCTGCGCAAGCTGTCGAGCGGACACGAGGTCGCGTGCCATTGGGCGGAGGACATTCAGGCCGGGCGCATCAAGCCGCACGAGCGCGAGCTTGTCCTCGTCGAGCAGGCTGTGGAGTTAGGGCCCGGGGAAGAGCCGCCGCCCGTCTGAGGATCTCGTCCGCGTCGAGCGGCGCGACGCGCAGCTCGGGCGGCGGACGGCGCAGAAACGTCGAGATCAGCAGCAGCTCGTCGAGGTCCTCCTCGCCCGGCAGCTCGGTCGCGGCGAGGCCCGCATCGACCTCGACACGGCTTGCGAGCGTGCGCACGTCCGCGATGCGCCCGTTCGCGACGAAGATGCCGCGCGCGTAGCCGGGCTCCGTCGACGGCACCACCACGCAGCAGCGCGTCGCGCGGGCGCGCTCGACCCTCTGCACGGCGCGGACGACGTCCTCGACCGCGGCGATGCGGTCGCGCAGCCGCGCGGCGTCCTCGAAGCGGCGGCAGTCGGCGAGGTCGCGCAAGCGCGCGCGGAGCCGCGGCAGGGCGCGCGCCGGATCGTCCACTTCGTCGGCCCGCAACACGCGCGCCGCGAGCCGCGCGCGGGCGCGGCTGCGCAGCGGCCCGATCGGCGACGGCTTCGACGAGCAGACGACGCTGTCGCCGCGGCGCCGCAGGTAGACGTAGCGGTCCGGCCGCGAGCCGCGTGCGTTCGCGGGCGGCCGCAGCTCGCGGATCAGGCGCAGCTCCTCGAGCGCGGCCTCGAGCTCGGAGCCGCAGAGGCGCCACTCGATCCGCTCGAGTGCTCCGAGCGCCGATTCGACCGCCGGCCGCTGCCGGTCGCTGCGGAAGTAGGAGCGCAATCGTGCGCGCAGGTCGCGGGCACGGCCGACATACAGCACCTGGTCGTGCGCGTCGCGGAAGAGGTAGACGCCCGGCGTCGTCGGCGCGCCGAACGCGAGCGAGCGCTTCGCGTAGACCTTGCGCACACGGGGTGCGGCGAGGTCGACGAGGTCGGCGACGGTGAGCGCGCCGCGCTCCTGTGCGAGGCCGATCAGCTGGATCAGGATCTCCGCCGTCGCCTGCGCGTCGGGCAGGGCGCGGTGGCAGGGCTGTGCGGCGGTGCCGAAGAACTGCGAGAGCGCCGCGAGCCCGGCGCGCGGCGTCCGTCCGGCGAGCAGCCGGCGGGCGAGACCGACGGTGTCGACAACGGGCCCGGCGAGCCGTGCGCCGGTCAACCTTTCCGTTTCGCGGTCGAGGAACGAGAGGTCGAAGCGTGCGTTGTGCGCGACGAGTACCGCGTCCCCCGCGAACTCGAGGAAGCGGCGCACCGCGATCGCGGGATGCGGCGCGCCGCGCAGGTCCGCGTCGCGCAGGCCGGTCAGCCCCGACACGACGGGCCCGATCGGTATCCCCGGATCGACGAGCAGGTCGAACTCCTCCTGCAGCTCCAGCTCGCGCACTCGCACGGCGCCGATCTCGCAGATGCGTGAGCTTCCCGGACGCAGGCCGGTCGTTTCGAGGTCGACGACGACGAAGGTGGCACGCTCGAGCGGCAGGTCGGCGCCGGGCGGATCGGCGAGCCCGACCGCATCGCCGCGCCAGGCGAGCCGGACGTCTTCGCCGACGACGTCCTCGAGCAGGCTGCGCGCCATGCCGACCGGCGCATGGCGCAGCGCGAACAGCCGCCGTGCGGCCTCCTCCACGTACACCGGCCCGCGCCGCTCCTCGACGAGCTCCACGAGACGGTCGGCGGCATCCAGCCGGAGCTGCATGGCGGAAGCCTAGGCGAACATACGTTCGCTGTCTAGACTCGGCCGCGGTGGACGTTCTTTGCGCCGTCGAGGTAGCAGCCGTCCGAGCCGATCCGAGCGACGACGCCGAGCGGGTGACTGAGCTCTTGCGCGGCGAGCCGGTCGCCGTCGAGGAGCGGCGCGACGGCTGGGCGCGCATCCGCACCGCGTACGACTACCCCGGCTGGGTTCGGGAGGAGGAACTCGCCGCCGTGGGCGACCCGGTCGCCGAAGCGCGCCGGTATCTCGGCACGCCCTACCTCTGGGGCGGCATGACGAAGCGGGGCATCGACTGCTCCGGTCTCGTCCACATGGCGCATCGCAGCATCGGACGGCTCGTCCCGCGCGATGCCGACCAGCAGGAGGAGGCGGGTTTAGCCGTCGACAAAGCGGACATGCGTCCGGGCGACTTGATCACCTACGCCGAGAGCGGCGAGACGCACGCGACGCACATCGCGTTCTGGCTCGGCGACGGTCGCATCCTGCATTCCACGGAGCGCGAAGGCGTCAACGGCGTCGTCGAAGAAACCGAGCCGGAACATTTGAAGAAAATGCAAAGGCGAATCATTCGCCTATGACTACGAATCCGAACTAACGGCAAAGCAAGAAAAACGTCTGTAAGAATCATCGATCCGCGTGCGGGCGAAGGGGGGTCTGCGGCCGCCGTGGCAGCAACAGGGAGGAGTTTCCTAGTGACAAAGAGATCGAGGTTGACCCGCGTCGTCGGCGTCCTCGCGCTCCTGGCGGCTCTTGCCTTCCTCGCCGGCTGCGGCGGTGGTGGCAACAAGTCCTCGAGCGGGAGCAGCGGCGGCAGCAGCAACAGCGGGAAGACCTATCCAGTCCTGCGGGTCATCTGGGATGCACCCGACTACATGGACCCGCAGCTGTACTACACCGTTGCCGCATACCAGATCAACAACTACGTCTGGAGCGGACTGCTGGGGTACAAGCACGCCGCCGGCCCCGCCGGCGCGCAGCTCGTGCCGTATCTCGCCGAGAGCATGCCCAAGATCTCGGCCGACGGTAAGGACCTGAAGTTCACGCTGCGCAAGAACCTGCACTACTCGAACGGCGCGGCGGTGAAGGCGAGCGACTTCAAGTACAGCATCGAGCGTGCGTTCAAGATGGACTCTCCGGGCGTCGGCTTCTTCTCTGCAATCTCAGGCGTCAGCGGCGCGAACGGCTTCGCGACGACGAAGAAGGGCCACATCACCGGGATCATCACGAACGACGCAAACCGGACGATCGAGCTCAAGCTCGACCATCCGGAAGGCGACATCCTGTACATCCTCGCGCTCGAGTTCGCGCATGTCGTACCGAGCGGGACGCCGGCGTCCGACCAGTCGACACACCCGATCCCGTCAACCGGTCCATACATGGTCCAGAGCTACCAGCCGAACCGCGGCTTCACGCTCGTCAGGAACCCGCACTACAACAACCAGATCCCGACCGAGCCGTCGGGCAATCCGGACAAGGTGGTCGGCACGATCATCACCGACCCCGTAGCGGCGTACCAGCGTGTGGTCAGCGACAAGGCGGACTACGACTTCCAGCCGGTCCCGAACGACCGTCTGCCGGAGGCGCAGTCGAAGTACAAGGACCAGCTGCGCATCTACACGAACGCGAACACGTACTACTACGCGTTGAACAACGCGATTCCGCCCTTCAACAACATCAACGCCCGCAAGGCCGTGCAGATGGCGATTGATCCGCAGGCCATCATCTCGGGCGTGTACGGCGGTCTCGGCCGTCCGACGGAGAACTTCCTGCCGCCGGGCTATCCGCAGTACAAGAAGATCGACGCGTGGCACTTCGACCTCGCGAAGGCGAAGCAGCTCGTACAGCAGTCCGGGACGGCCGGCCAGACGGTCGACGTCTACGGGCCGAACGAGGATCCGTCGAAGGCAAACACCGAATACCTCGCGGGCCAGCTAACGAAGATCGGCTACAAGCCGAAGCTGCACCTGCTGAGCCACGCCGTCTACTTCCAGACGATCGGCAACCAGGCGACCAAGGCGCAAGCCATGTTCACCGACTGGTACCAGGACTACCCGCACCCGATCGACTGGTTCGACACGCTTCTGAACGGCAACCGGATCGCCAAGATCCACAACAACAATGTCGGCAACGTGAACGTCCCGAGCGTCAACAAAGAGATCGAGGCGCTGAAGAAGATCACGACGCTCACGCCCGACGTGAACAACCGGTGGGCCAAGGTCGACTCCGACCTGATGGCGAAGTACGCGACGACCGTCCCGTACATGAACCGCTCGTCCACCGACTTCTTCGGTTCCAAGGTCGACATGAGCTGCTACACGTTCAGTGTGGTGCTCTACTGGGACTGGGGCTTGAGCTGCATGAAGTAGGACGTTTTCCGCAGGAGGGCGCCGCCCGACGGCGCCCTCCCAGCGGGTTGATGTTGGGGCGGTAGGGGAAGGACTGGGACGCCGTGGCTACAGAGTCCACGACCGATTTCACGCTCGACACCGCTGCGGCGCTCGCCGCGGCGGAGGACGAGGGCGCGATCGAGGGCAAGAGCCCGTGGTACCTCGCGTGGCGCCGGCTGCGGCGGAATTACGTGGCTCTGGCGTTCCTCTTCGTCTTCGTCGCCATCGTCGTTCTCTGCCTCTGCGCGCCGCTCTACGCCCATCACGTCGCGCACACGGGCCCCAACACGGGGCATCTCGGCGAGACGTTCACCCGCGACGGCCAGCAGGTTCCCATTGTTTCGAAGGGGGGCTTCCAGAACGGCCAGTTCCATGCCGGCGGCATCCCCGTGGGGCCGCAGCTGTGGCACGCCGGCGGCAAGTACGTTCTCGGCGCCGACAACCAGGGGCGCGACGTCGCCGTGCGCCTGCTCTACGGCGGGCTGAACTCGCTCGCGATCGGCATCGGGTCGGCGGTGATCTGCACGTTCTTCGCCATGGTCTTCGCACTCCTCGCCGGCTACTACGGCGGCAAGACCGATTGGATCATCTCGCGCTTCTTCGACCTGATCTGGGCGTTCCCGGTGTTGCTGCTCGCGATCGCGCTCGGCACTGCCCTGTCGATCAACGGCTTCCACCACTTCGGGATCAACATCAAGTCGGGCAGCCTCTGGATCCCGACGCTCGTCATCTCCTACGTCTTGATCCCGTACATCGGGCGCCCGCTGCGCGGCCAGATCCTGTCGCTGCGCGAGAAGGAGTTCATCGAGGCCGCCAACTCGCAGGGTGCGAGCTCCTTGCGCGTCATGTTCAGCGAGCTGCTGCCGAACATCGCCTCCTCGATCCTCGTCTTCTTCACGCTGATCATCGCGAACAACATCCTCACGGAGGCCGGGCTGTCGTTCCTCGGCGCCGGCGTGCAGCCGCCGAGCCCGTCGTGGGGGACGATGATCGCCGACGGCCAGGACCGCATCGCGACGGCGCCGTGGCTGGCGATCATCCCCGGCATCATGATCGTGCTCACCGTGCTGTCGCTGAACGTCTTCGGCGACGGCCTGCGTGACGCGCTCGATCCGCGCGCGAAAGTGAGGATGGAGCATTGATCTCGTTCGTCATCCGCCGCCTGATCGGGGCGCTGCTCGTGCTGATCGCGGTCAGCTTCATCACGTACCTGATCTTCGTGAAGATCCCCGGCGGCGATCCTGCCTTCCGCATCGCGGGCCGCACGGCGACCGCGCAGAACATCGAGGACATCCGGCAGAAGCTGAAGCTGGACGCGCCGTTCTACGAGCAGTACTGGGCGATGATGAAGTCGCTGTTCAGCGGGTCGCTCGTCTCGTACTCGAGCCAGCTGAACGTCGTCGACCAGATCAAGGCGGGTATTCCGGCGACGTTCTCGCTCTGCATCGGCGCCGCGATCATCTGGCTCTTCTTCGGCATCCTCGTCGGGATCATCTCGGCCGTGACCGCGGGGAGGTGGTCGGACCGTGTAATCACGGTCATGGCGTTGATCGGCATCTCGCTGCCGGTCTTCTGGCTGGGGCTGATGGCGCGCTATCTCTTCGCCCAGGGGCACCCGTTCGCGTTCATGCCCGACGGCGGCTACGTGCCGTTCACCTCAAATCCGTGGGGGTGGTTCACCCACCTGCTGATGCCGTGGTGGGTGCTGGCGATCCTGTTCATCGGCTTTTACGGGCGCGTGCTGCGCTCGAACATCCTCGACACGATCAACGAGGACTACGTCCGCACGGCGAAGGCCAAGGGCCTGCCGTACAAGCGGGTGATGGTGAAGCACGTGCTGCGCAACTCGCTGATCCCGATCGTGACGCTGTTCGGCCTCGACTTCGCCGCGGTCATCGGCGGTAGCGCGATCCTCACCGAGACGGTGTTCGACCTCAAGGGCGTCGGCTGGTACGCCGCGCAGGCCGTGCAGGACCTCGACCTGCCGCCGATCATGGGCGTCACGATCTATGCGACGTTCTTCATCGTGCTCTTCAGCGTCGTCGTGGATCTCATGTACGCCTGGCTCGACCCGCGCATCAGGCCCACTTAGATGGCGGAGCGCCTGATCGAGGTCAAGGGCCTCAAGGTCCAGTTCGCGACCGAGGACGGCATCGTCCGCGCCGTCGACGGCGTCGACTTCGAGCTCAGCCGGGGCCAGGTGCTCGGCATCGTCGGCGAGTCGGGCTCCGGCAAGAGCGTCACCGCGATGACGCTGCTCGGGCTGACGCGCGACCGGAACACCCGCTTCGAGGGCGAGGTGCTCTACAAGGGCCGCAACGTGCTCGGCATGAACGAGGGCGAGCTGCAGGAGGTCCGCGGCAACGAGATGTCGATGATCTTCCAGGACCCGATGACGTCGCTGAACCCCGTCTACTCGGTGGGGGCGCAGATCTGCGAGGCGATCCAGATCCACGAGCGTGCGGACAAGTCGACCGCACGCCGGCGCGCGGTCGACCTGCTCAAGCAGGTCGGCATCCCGAACGCCGACTCCCGCGTCGACAACTACCCGCACGAGTTCTCGGGCGGGATGCGTCAGCGCGCGATGATCGCGATGGCGCTCGCCTGCAATCCCGACGTCCTGATCGCGGACGAGCCGACGACGGCCCTCGACGTGACGATCCAGGCTCAGATCATCGAGCTGATCGACCGGCTGAAGGACGAGTTCAACTCGGCGGTGATCCTGATCACGCACGATCTCGGCGTCGTCGCCGAGATCGCGGACGAGATCATCGTCATGTACGCCGGCCGGGTCGTCGAGCGCGCGCAGACGCGCGACCTCTTCTACGACCCGCAGATGCCGTACACGTGGGGCCTGCTCGGCTCGATCCCGCGGCTCGACCGCCCGAAGCAGGAGCGGCTGCACTCGATCAAGGGCACGCCGCCCTCGCTGATCAGGAGCCCGACCGGCTGCAAGTTCCGGCCGCGGTGCCCGCATGCGTTCGACAAGTGCATGGAGGAGCCGCCGCTCGAGAATCGCGTCGAGACGCCGGGTCACCTCGACCGCTGCTGGCTGAGCGTCGCTGAGAAACGGCAGCTGCGCGAGAGGACGCTCAGCGGCGAGGAGGCTGCGTGAGCCGCCGCTCGCGGCGGCGACATCAGGCTGGGCCGGCTTGCCGGCTCAGTCGTCTGCGCCGCTGGCCAGGAGCGCGGGGATGGGGAGCTTCGGCATGAACCAGTCGAACGGCGGCGATCCGCTCCTCGACGTCCGCAACGTCAAGACGTACTTCCCGATCCGCAAGGGGCTGCTCCAGCGCGAGGTCGCGCAGGTGCACGCGGTCGACGACGTCACGCTCTCGGTGCAGGAAGGGGAGACCCTCGGACTCGTGGGCGAGTCGGGCTGCGGCAAGTCAACGCTCGGCCGCACCATCGTCCGCCTGCTGGAGCCGACGGAAGGGAACGTCATCTTCGAAGGCCGCGACATCTCGAAGCTCGGCACGCGCGCGCTGCGGCCGCTGCGCCGGCAGATGCAGATGGTCTTCCAGGACCCCTACGCGAGCCTCAACCCGCGCAAGCGCGTCGGCTCGATCATCGGCACGCCGCTGAAGATCCACGGCGTCGACAAGAGCGAGCAGCGCCAGCGCGTGCAGGAGCTGCTCGAGACGGTCGGGCTCTCGCCGGAGCACTACAACCGCTTCCCGCACGAGTTCTCGGGCGGCCAGCGGCAGCGCATCGGCGTGGCGCGGGCCCTCGCGCTGCATCCGAAGCTGATCGTCGCCGACGAGCCCGTTTCGGCCCTGGACGTCTCGATCCAGTCCCAGATGCTGAACCTGCTCGACGACCTCCAGAAGGAGCTGTCGCTGACCTACATCTTCATCGCCCACGACCTCGGGGTCGTGCGGCACGTCAGCAACCGGATCGCGGTGATGTACCTGGGCAAGCTCGTCGAGCTGTCGCCCGCCGAGGAGCTCTACCAGCGGCCGATCATGCCGTACACCGAGGCGCTGCTCTCGGCGGTGCCAATCCCGGATCCCGACCTGAGCCACGAGCGGGAGCGGATCGTCCTCCAGGGCGACGTCCCCAGCCCGATCAACCCGCCCTCAGGTTGCCGCTTCCATCCCCGCTGCCGCTACATGACGGACATCTGCCGGGAGGTCGAGCCGCCGCTCACGAGCTACGGAAACGGCCATCTCGCGGCCTGCCACCACCCGCTGAACGTGGACAAGGAGACCCTGGCCCGCGCGACCGTTTCAGAGCGGTACACGCCGGCCGAGGCCGACGAAGGCGCGAAGCCGAAGACGCCCGCCAAAGGGGAGGCCCACCCAATCCCTGAATCGGGGTAGGACGGCGCGCTAAAGCGGCTTGCCCAAGCGGCCGATAGCCCTCGCATGGACGCTGCCGAGCGCAAGGAGATCCTGAGCCGCTACATGGACCATCAGCGCCGCTTCGAAGCGGTCGCTGCCAAGCGCCAGAACGGTAACGCCGAGGTCATCCCCTTCAACGGCCCGCTCCGCGAACTCGAGCAGGAGCCGACGATGCGGGAGGTCGAAGTGCTCCAGCTGATCTCCGACGGCCTCGTGAACCGCGAGATCGGGCACCGCCTCTTCCTCAGCGAGGAGACGGTGAAGTCGCACGTGCGACATCTGCTCGCGAAGCTCCAGGCCCGCTCGCGCGCGCACGCAGTTGCCGTCGGCTTTCGCCGCGGCATCATCGCCTAGCTCGACCCACTCGACGCCCCCGTTTTCCACGAACTGTGGAAATCCCTCGACAGGGGGATGTCCACAGACTGTGGAGAACGGAAGCTACGCGGGCTTTACCAGGACTTGTTGTTGCCCGCGATTGCTGCGCGGGACATCAAGCGAATCACAGACAGGCGCACTGCGACTCCCTTTCAGGGGGGACTGACGGCGTGGACGATCGTATACCCCTATTGGGGGAGATTCAAGAGCTTTGAACGAGATTTCGTCGATTTTGCAGGAGATGAATACCAAGGTTCGTGCCTGGGTGATCTTCCTGTGGGTTGTCGCGGCGGCTGTACTGGTCGGCCTCGCTCAGAGCGGCCAATCGCTCCCGCCCTGGTGGGTTCTCGTCGGTCTTGCGTCGATCGCCGCTCTCGCCGAGCGCCAGGGCGTCCTTGTCACCAGAAACATTGAGACTTCGGTCTCGTTTCTTCCCACCGTCTTTACTGCAGTCGCGTTTGGCCCGCTTGCCGCGGCTGTCGTTAGCGGGGTGGCCAGCGCGACAGATCTTCGGCCGCCGCATGGACGCTGGTTCGTCTACACGCCGGCAAGAGCTCTAACCGGCGCCGCGGCTGGCTGGATCGCTGCGATGTTTGTAAGCGGCCATCACGCCGGATTTGGGGTCATTCTCTTGGCATCGCTCGCAGCGGCGATCGCCAACCTTCTCCTCGACGGTGCCTTCAATATCGTGACACTTGTCCTGCGTGGCTCCGCGAGTCCCCTTGTCTTCGTTGGCAATGTCGGGCCACTGCTGGCGCTTTCACTTCCGCTATACGTCCCATTGGTCGCGCTACTCGTTTACGGCTACGAGGCCTACTCGATTGGGGTCGTCGCGACATTCCTTCTGCCGACCCTGGCGCTGCAGCGGCTAGTCCACCTCTATCAGGAGCAGCGCGACGCCGTTGCTGGACTGGCGGCTGTAAACCAGCAGCTCGAACGAGCCAACCTCTCGTTTGCGAGTGCGCTCGTCGCCACACTTGATGCACGTGACCGATATACCGCGGGTCATTCTGCTGCGGTCGCGGTTTACTCGCGCGACATCGCTAAGCGCATGGGTCTGAGTGAGGATGACCAGCGACTAGTCCACGTCTGTGGGTTGGTTCACGACATCGGAAAGATAGGACTGCCCCCTGGACTTCTCGAAAAGGCCGGTGCCCTCACGCTTGAGGAACGGCGACAGATGGAGCAGCACCCGGTCATCGGCGAAAGGATCCTTTCGAAAGTCGAGGACTACGCGGATATTGCGCGCATCGTGCGGCATCACCACGAGAGAGTCGATGGCCTTGGTTATCCCGACAACCTGAGGACCGGCCAGATTCCATTGTTGTCGCGCATCATCGCGGTAGCTGATGCCTACAACGCAATGACATCGGACAGGCCGTATCGCGACGCAATGCCGAGTCGCGTCGCCCGTCTCCGCTTGGCGCAAGCCGTTGAGAGTCAGTTCGACACGTCGGTTGTCGCAGCATTTGAGGCTGTTCTCGCCGGTGCGTCGGAGACATATCGCTCTGGCCAGCGGGAGGACTTCAGCCTCGAAGCGAAGCATGCCGCGCAAATGGCGCTCCGTGTAGCGACCGCCTAGAGCACGTCAGCAGCCATCGCGACGGCCTCTGTTCGGGAGCGCGCGCCGAGTTTCTCAAAGACATGGCGGACATGGACCTTCACTGTGGATTCCGCAATCCAGAGCGTGCGCGCGACCTCTCGATTGGACAGGCCCTGGCTAACCAGTCGAAGGACTTCGCGTTCCCTGCGCGTGAGTTCCTCGCCAGACTTGCGCTCGGGCGGACGGCGACCGAGCCCGAAGGAATCAGCGAGGGCGGGATCGTTCGTTAGTACGATCGAAGAGAAACTCCTCGTGTTGTCGTCGACTTCCTGTAGGAAATCCAGTAGCGCAGGGCATGCCCTGTACGCGGTTACAAACGCGTCGAAATTGCCAGTTTCTCTAGAGACTTCGCAGGCTCTTCGCAACGCCTCGCTTACTTCTCCTCCGCCGTCCATAAAGTGCATCGCCACGACTCGTCCGAACGCGCCAAGCGTTCGAGCCTCGAGATGTGTCGTCACCTCTTCGGCGCTGTCGAGCATTGCAGACCCAGTCTCGAGCCGACCGGAGCAGATCAGGGCGAGTCCGAAGGTAGCTAGAAAATCGCCATGCATGCCTGGGCTCGTGGCGGCGCCATCATGCCGTTGCAAGAGCTCTACGGCGCGGTCAGGCGCTCCGTTGCAGAGGTGGATTCGCGCACGCACGACCTCCACGTTCAGCTCCGTATGAGTGTTCCCGGCGGCGAGACGTCGAACGCGAGCGAGCGTCTTCAAAGCCGCCTGGAATTCGCGTCGGCCGACCGCTGCCGACGCCTGCATCTCAAGCGCATGTGGAAGTACCCAGTCTAGGCTGAAACGCTCTGCCGCCTCGATCTCGCGACGCGCGATATCTCCAGCCTCCGCATAACGTGCGGCGAGCACCAGCGCGACCCCGTACGTCTGGAGAAATCCAGTTAGGACTACCGGATCTACAGATCGGTCGAGGAGTTGCAAAGCGTCTGCGGTCAACGCGACCGAGGTCGCAACGCCTCCCCAACGCAGTGCTGACTGAAGTCGGGCTTGGCTCGCTCTCAGAAGATCCTCGACGCGGACTGGCGGCAGATTTTCGAGCGCCGCTAGGGCAACCGTCGCGCTCTCGCGGTCGTCGAGATCCGTAAGACTGACAAAGCGGCTCCATAGTGCTTGCCGCAAATCAGACGGATCGAGGGCGCTTTCTTCGGCGGCAGTAAACATCTCGACGGCTTCCTCAAGTCGGTCATCCAAATGGGAGATCTGACCGGCACGGAGGAAGATTCGCGAAGCGAGCGGATCGGCTCGATCGGTAGCCTCCGCGAGATTACGCGCGCTATCGCGCGCCGCAGCGAAGTTGCCGGCGCGAAATGCGAGTTCGATCTCGGCTAATCGAACTATCGGTGCTGCTGGCGCAGCCACGCGCGCGGATTCAACCCAGCGTCGCACGCTAGCTACCCGACCGTCAGCGAGTGCTCCATCTAGTGCTGCTTCCAGCACTTCAAGAACGATGTCGTTGAGTCCGAACTCCTCGGCGACGGAGACGGCGTCATCCCAAAGGTGATAGTTGATATACGCGCGTGTCCAAGCTTCGGCTGTCTCGTGGACGAGCGCGTGTCCAAAACCCGCGATTTTCGAACGCAAGAAGTGGCGAAGGAGGGGATGCATCTCGTAGCCCTGTCGTCCCTTCGAAAGAAAGCCGCTGCGATAACCGTCCTGAAGGGTGGATTCCGCAGCCCCCTCAAATAAGGCTCGGATGGCGCGTTCATCGAACGACGGTCCGAGCGACAGTTGTGTGAGAGACCACTTCAGATGCTCATCCAAGCCGTGATAAAGCTCCTCGGCGAAGAACTCATGAAGCGTTTCGGGAACCTCATCGCCGATCGGTGGCATCGGCTCGGTGACTAGGGCCGCGAGCCCGATAACTGCCGGCCATCCCTCTGCCAAAGAAACAAGGCCGGGCATCTCATCGTGCGAATGAGAAAGAGTCGCAGCGGCCTCTTCGTGAGTCATCGCCAGCGCGGTTCGTCCGAGCTCACTCACTTCCCCATAGAGGAGTTTCTTTGCGCTGACCCATGCCGGACGCTGCCGGCTCACGATCAGAAAAGGAATCGAGCATGCAGCCACCAACGCTTCAATGAGATTCTCTGCGGCGGGGCTACCGGTAAGCAGCTGGTAATCATCGATCACAAAACGGGCTTCGGAAGGCCAGCCTGAGAGTCCGCTCGCTAACTCACTCGCGATCGTCGATGTGGCCGCCGCAGGGTCCCTGGCCGCCTTGATCTGGGCGCGAAGCGCTTCCATTTTTCCCGGCACTACAGCCTCTGCCGCTTCGGCGAGCCCTAGCGCCAACGCAGCGACGTCGGACGAAGCCTGCGTCGCTTGGTACCAGGCGCGCTTGCGATTGCGCAGCCACTCACGCGCG